>NZ_CP134949.1:2707952-3015905 GCF_032116555.1 Halobaculum sp. XH14 | reverse complement strand
CCCATCGTCGAACTCCTCTCGCGGTCGATGCGGGCACGCGGCATCGCCGACCCGAACCACGTGGCGACGACCGCCGGTACCGACGCCAGACACTACATCGAGGCCGGGATCCCCGCAGTCGTGTTCGGTCCGGGGTCGTCCGGGACCGCCCACCACCCGAACGAACACGTCGAGTGGGACGAGGTCGTGCTCGGGAGCGAGATCATCGCGGAGACGGTCAGGGAGTTCCTGAAGCGTGGCTGAGGACGGCGGCGCTCGAACGACGGACTGCTGACGCGAACGGGCCGCTGGCCTGGTGACTCCTCGGTGACGGTGGGACCGATAGTCCCGGTGCTCACGCGTTCCCCGTCTCAGCCGTCCACGACGGTGACCGGATCGCCGACGCGGAGTTCGCCGGTCCGTTCCTCGGCCGGAACACGCGTGCCGACCATGAGCTTGAAGAAGTGGTCGAACTGGTCACGCGGTGCCCACGAGGGGAGCGTCTCCTCCCGGTTCTCCACGAGCGTGGTCCGAAACCCGTCGTGGCGTTCCCCGGTGTGGGGGTCTCGCGTCGGAACGACACAGCGGGGAACGGGCTCGGTTCCCTCCAGACGCACGTCACCGATCCGGATACCCGTCCCGTCCCCGGCGGTGAGTCGGTCCTCCCAGAACGGCGGGACGCCGTCGACGACGAGGTTCGGTCGGAGCCGAAGCCGCATCTCCGCCGGACTGATGCCGTCGAACCACGACGCCACTTCACGGAGGGTGGCCCGGCTGACGAGCGTCGGCCCCGTCTCCGTGCCGTCGCCGTAGACGGCGCCGTCGGTCAACGCGCCCCCGAGCTCCGAGCGGAGCGACACCGGCGTGTCGAAGTAGCTGCCGAACCAGGACTCGAGCGCCTCTCGGTCACGGTCCAGATGGAACTCTCGGGCGGCCGAGTCCGAGGACGAGAGCGTGACCGTCTCCGCCTCCGCATCGTACTCCGACCGGATGCGGTGGACGCGACTGGTCGACTTGCCGTTCACGTAGTCACCGTTGTCGTCCACGATGGCGTACTTCCGGTCGTGCTCGAGCCCGCCGATTCGACTGATGCCCGTGCGGCCACGCTCGAGCGGATCGAGCGCCTTGATCGGGTGGACCGCGATCGTGGATAGCGTCTTCACGCCGCCGTCCTCCACGACGCGGAATCAGCGGCCCGTGCCTCCGCACGCGCCCCGCGCTCGTCGACGGCGGACAGGGGGTCGGCCGTCGGGACCCCCGCCACGGGGTTCCGGAACGAGCGATGGGGGTGGTTCGCCGACGTAACCGTCATCGTTTCCGGAAGTGTCGATGAAACATATGTAGATTGTGCAAGTGGCAAATACGTTCCGTACTTCGAACGATTCGGAGCGGGTAAGTCGAGAGGACGATCACGTGTGACATCCGTTGTCGTATGGGGTATTTTTATTAGGTGGGGGGTTTGGCATCCATGTGCATGCAAAGAGACGAGACGAAAATCGACCGCAGAACGCTGGGTAAGCTGGTCGGATCAGCCTCGATCGCTGGGATCGCAGGCTGTTCCGGCAGTTCTGATCCCGGCACGTCGGAGCCGAGCGACCCGACGCAGACGACCGAACCGCAACGGACGACCGCGGACCCGAGCCAGCTCACGCAGGGCGGGGAACTCGGGTTCTTCCAGTCGGAGATCGCACCGTCGCTCGACCCACACTTCACGAGAGGGTTCGGCACCCTCGAAATGGTCATCGGGTACGATCAGCTGTTCACGTACGACCAGGACCTGGAGTGGCGTCACGACCTCGCGACCGACATCAACATCCCCGACGACACGACCTACGTCTTCCCGCTTCGGGAGGGGGTCACGTTCCACGACGGCAGCGAGTGGAACGCCGAGGTCGCGAAGTGGAACTTCGATCGGATGCGCTCGGATTACTCCGACGTGAGCCTCGGGGGCATCGACGAAGTGGAAGCGAGCGGGGACATGGAGCTGACGATTCACCTCGAGGAGCCGTTCGCGCCGTTCCTCGACGACCTGAACTCCATCGCGTACTTCGTCTCCCGGGCGGCCCTGGAGGGGGAGGACGACAGCTGGATGCAGAAGAACCCCGTCGGGACCGGGCCGTTCGTGTTCGACTCCTGGAACACCCAGGACAACGTGTTGACGTTCGTCGCCAACGACGACTACTGGCGAACCGACGATCAGGGGAACCAGCTCCCCTACCTGGACTCGTGGCAGTTCCGCGCCGTCCCGGAGCCCTCGACGATGGTTCAGGCCTACCAGGACGAGGGGAACTACCTCCACAGCATCCCCGCCGACAGCCTGGATAGCCTCCGGGAGAGCTCCGATCACGAGGTCGCGAACTCCCTGGGGAAGTCGAACACGATCGATTTCTTCGCGATGAACACGGACGAGGAGCCGTTCGACGACCCGCTCGTCCGCGAGGCGGTCTACTACGCGATCGACAACGAGGCGATCCGCGGGTTCACGTCGGCGCTCCAGGACCTCACCGGCCCGCTCCCCGACGCGAACTGGGGAAGTAACAACGAGCTTGAACCGGAGTACGACCCGGAGCGCGCGCGATCGCTGCTCGAGGAGGCGGGACGGCCGGACGGGTTCGACTTCACGGTCAAGGTGTGGAACTCACAGCCGTGGCGTCGCCAGGTGACGACCGTCGCACAGGACCAGCTCAGCCAGGTCGGGATCAACGCCGAGATCGAGGTGCTGGAGGTCGCGACGGTCCTGGAGCACGTGAATAATGGCAACTTCCAGATGTACAACGGGCACTGGGGCGGTGGCGGGGCACTGGACCCATACGGAAACCTGAACATCATGTTCCACTCGGAGGGTACGTACAACACCATGACAAATTATACCGACCCCGAGATCGACCGGCTCCTCGACGAGGCGGTCGTCACGCCGGATCGTGAGGAGCGCGCGGAGAAGTACAAACAGGTCGAGGAACTGATATTCAACGCACATCCCATGGTCTGGTACGGAGCCGCGAAGATATACGTCTCTCACTTCGATGAAGTGAACGGGGTCGTTCCCGTGAGCCCGACCGGGTATTTCCCCACGCCGTCGACGGTCTGGATCGACCAGGACGAATGATTCAAAACAGCTAAGATAATGGTGAGTTCCCTCCAACGGTACGCGATCAAACGGTTTTTCCACCTGATACCGGTGCTGTTTGGGGTAAGCGTAATTACGTTTCTGTTCATCCATCTCGCTCCGGGCGGGCCGGCGTACGCGATCTACGGAGCGGAAGCCACGCCGGAGCGGGTCGCGCAACTGCGGGCCCAGTACGGGCTTGACGAACCGCTTACAGTTCAGTACCTCACCTGGGTGACAAACGTACTCCAGCTGGAGCTCGGAGAGAGCATCGTTCAGGGAGTTCCTGTACTCTCACTGATACTCACGAAGCTTCCCGTCAGCGCGTCGCTCGCGATCGGTTCGCTGTTGGTGAGCCTTTCGATCAGCATTCCCGCCGGGATCATCAGCGCGGTCGAGAAGGACGAGTGGGCGGATTCGGCCGCCCGGACGTTCGCGTTCTGGGGCGTCTCGATGCCGAACTTCTGGCTCGGGATCCTTCTCATCCTCGTCGTGAGCGTCTGGCTGGACCTGCTTCCGATCTACGGCTACGTGAACCTGTCAGACTCGGTCGTCGGCTGGGTCCGTCACCTCATTCTCCCGTCGATCACGCTCGGAACTGCGCTCGCGGCGATCGTCACCAGGATCATGCGTTCGTCGATGCTGGAGACGCTCAACGAGGATTACCTCAAGACCGCCCGCGCGAAGGGCGTCGGGAAGCGGCAGGTGATCACCGGACACGCGCTCCGGAACGCGCTGATCCCGGTCACGACGATCGTGGGCCTCCAGCTCGGATTTCTCCTCGGGGGAAGCGTCCTCATCGAAGTCGTCTTCGCGCTCCCGGGGATGGGCCAGCTCGTCGTGAACTCGATATTCAGCCGTGACTTCCCGGTCGTGCAGGGGGCGGTCCTCGTCTACGCGCTCATCTTCGTGCTGGTGAACCTCGGGGTGGACCTGCTGTACGCGCTCATCGATCCGCGGATCGAGTACTAACATGTCATCTGAAAATACCACTACCACGGAATCAGCCGTCCAGGACAGTCCCTCCGTCGAGGAGATATCGCCGACGGACGACAAGAAACGGATCGTGGCCGCGACCCTCCGGAACCGCGGGGGGCTCTACGGGACGGCCATCATCGTCGCCGTCAGCCTGCTGGCGCTGGTGGTCGCGGTCGACAAGTATCTCCTGGGCCGGACGCTCGTCTCCATGCTGCTGTATGACCCCCGGGCGCTCGACGCGACCGCACAGCTCGCCGGCCCCAGCCTCGCCCACCCGTTCGGAACGGACAACCTCGGCCGTGACGTCCTCTCCCGGGTACTCTACGGGACGCTCATCAGCCTCCAGGTCGGCGTCATCGCCGTCTCCATCAGCGTCGTCATCGGCGTCACGTTCGGACTGGTCGCGGGCTACAGCGGCGGCATCGTCGACGACGTCATCATGCGCATCGTCGACGTGCTGCTGGCGTTCCCCGGGATCATCCTGGCGATCGCCGTGACGGGCATCCTGGGGCCAAGCATCACAAACGTTATCATTGCGCTCGCGATACAGGGATGGGTAACCTACACGAGGCTCATCCGGGGGGAAGTCCTCTCGGTCCGCGAGCGGGACTACGTCAAGGCCGCGAAATCGATCGGCGCGAGCAACCGACAGATCATGATGGGGGACATCCTTCCGAACACGATCTACCCGGTGATCGTGCAGGCGACCCTCGGGATCGGCGGCGTGATCATCGCCGAAGCGGGGCTCTCCTTCCTCGGACTGGGACCGCAGCCGCCGACGTCCTCGTGGGGAATGATGCTCGCGACGGGCCGCTCGTACGTGCAGTCCGCCTGGTGGCTCTCGCTGTTCCCCGGCGTCGCCATCTTCATCACCGTCATGGGGTTCAACCTGTTCGGCGACGTGCTCCGTGACGTCCTGGACCCGCGTGAGAGCACGAGCCAGCGGAGGTCGCTGTAGATGCCCGACGTCCCAGCCACCGGCGCGGGCGACGCTCGCGCGGGTTCGGACCCGTCGAGCCCGCTCCTCGAGGTGGAGGACCTCGAGGTCCGGTTCTTCACGGAAGAAGGGTCCGTGAAGGCGGTGAACGGGGTTTCCTTCGGCGTGTCACCGGGCGAGACGGTCGGAATCGTCGGCGAGTCCGGGGCCGGCAAGTCGGTGACCGCACAGTCGATCCTGCGGCTCGTCGACAGCCCCGGCCGGATCACGAACGGGGAGATCCGCTTTCGGGGCGAGGACGTCCGCTCGTACTCGACGTCGGAACTCCAGGAGTTGCGCGGCGGCTCCATCTCGATGATCTTCCAGGACCCGCAGACGTATCTCAATCCCGTCCACACGGTCGGGGAACAGATCGCGGAAGCCATCCGGATCCATCGGGAGCCGAAGAAGGCGTCGGCGCGCGAGCGGGCCATCGAGATGCTGGACAGAGTCGGCATCGCGGACCCGTCCGGGCGCTACGACGACTACCCGCACGAGTTCTCCGGCGGGATGAAACAGCGGGTCCTCATCGCCATCGCGCTCTCGTGTGACCCCGACGTCCTCGTCGCCGACGAGCCGACGACGGCACTCGACGTGACGACCGAGGCACAGATCCTACGGCTGATCTCGGAGCTCTCAGAGGAGTTCGACACGGCGGTCATCTTCATCACCCACGACCTGAGCGTCGTCGCGGAGCTCTGTGACCGCGCGATCGTCATGTACGCCGGTCAGATCGTCGAGAAGGCGCCCGTCATCGACCTGTTCACCGACCCCCACCACCCGTACACGGAGGGCCTCCTGGAGAGCATCCCCGCCCACGTGGAACCCGGCGAACGGATCGACCCGATTCCGGGACAGATGCCCGACGCGGAGAACCTCCCGTCGGGCTGTGCGTTCCACCCCCGGTGCAAGTACGCGGTGGAGGAGTGTCGGCAGGCCGAACCGCCCCTCGTCGAGCGGGGGGATCGGGCGAACGCGTGCTATCGCTACGTCGACGACGTGGAGGTCGACGAATGACCGACGACGCGATCCTTCGCGTCGACGGCCTGAAGAAGTACTACGGCGAGGACGACGGGATGTTCTCGCGAGCGATGAATCGGCTGCTCGGGGACGCATCCCGGTCGGCGAAAGCCGTCGACGGGCTCTCCTTCGACGTCAACAGGGGTGAAACGGTCGGACTCGTCGGCGAGTCCGGCTGCGGGAAGTCGACGGTCGCACAGACGCTGTTGAACCTCCTCCCGGCCACGGCAGGCAGCGCCGAGTACAGGAAGGACGGCGAGTGGATCGACATCGTCGACCCGGAGACCGACGAGTCGGCGATCCGCAGCGAGATACAGATCGTGTTTCAGGACCCCCAGTCGTCCCTGAACCCCCGCAGGACGGTCGGGGAAGCGATCCGTCGTCCGTTGAAGATTCACGGGATCGGGGACGAGAAGGAGCAGCAAGAGCGCGTTTCGAGCCTGTTGCAACGGGTCGGGCTCTCCCCGGCACACTACGACCGGTATCCCCACGAGTTCTCCGGGGGACAACAGCAGCGCATCGCCATCGCCCGCGCGCTGGCGCTCGACCCGTCGTTCATCGTCCTCGACGAACCGACGAGCGCCCTCGACGTCTCGGTCCAGGGCCAGATCCTCAACCTCCTCAAGGATCTGCAGGAGGAGACCGACGTCTCGTATCTCTTCATCTCACACGACCTCAGCGTGATCAGATACATGGCCGACAGGATCGGGGTCATGTATCTCGGCAAGCTCGTGGAGATGGGCCCGACGGAAGCGATCTATCAGGAGGCGACGCACCCGTACACGATCTCGCTCCTCTCGTCGGTGCCGAAGCCGGACCCGACGACGAGGACCCGAAAGATCAACCTCACCGGAACGGTCCCCTCCCCGGAGGATCCGCCGGACGGCTGCCGGTTTCACACGCGCTGCCCGGTCGCCATTGAGGAGGAGTGCCGGGTCGAGGAACCGTCGCTCAGGCCGACGCCGAACGGAACCGACTCCACCCACCTCGGGGCCTGTCACCTGATGGAACGGGAGTTCGAGATGGAACGGTTCGAAATCTGAACCATGTCAGGACCATCAGCCTCCGCTCCGAAGCGCCGAAACGACCGGGACGAGCGGCCGACCGTTCGGGGATGGCTCTCGAAGCTCGTGTCCGGGCTTGTCCCGCCGAGCGTCCGGACACGCGCCGTGAGCGTGTCGGTCGAAACCCCGCCGGAGGTCGAACGGGACCGGCGGATGGAGTTTCGCGTCGAACTCAGAAACTGGCTGCCGGTCCCGATCACCGTCCCCACGACGGTTCGACCCTGGTACTGGCAGCTCGACGGCGTTCACGACGCGGACGCGACGGAGCCGGATCCCGACGGGAGCCTGTCGGAGGCGGGCGGCTCGCTCTCGTTTTCGGCGTTCGAGCGGAAGGAGATCACCCGGATCTGGAACGGGCGAATCCGAGCGACTGAGTCGGCCCCGTTCCTTCCGGTGGACCCCGGCACACACACCCTCGGCGTCGAAGTCACGGCGACGGCCGGTCCACGACCGAGTGCCCGGCGGGAGTTCGAGATCGTGCCCGAAACCGGTGGTGGGAGCGAGCAATGACCTGGATCGAACGACAGCCGAACCCGAGTACGATGACCATCGACCCACAGGTACGAGAGACGATCGACGAACAGTCAGTGAACGGAATCCCCGGCTCACACGCCTCCTCGGTCGAAACTGCGCGCCGGCAGTTTCGGGAGACGATGCTGGCCCAGTCTCTCGCGGACGTGGACGCCGTCCGTGAGTTCTCGGTTCCCGGGCCGGCGGGCGACATCACGATCCGGACGTACACGCCCGAGGGGGAGTCCCCACGCCCGATCCTCGCCTTCTTTCACGGCGGGGGCTGGGTGCTGGGCGACCTCGACTGCTACGACCACCTCTGCTCCCGGCTCGCCAGGGAGACGGGCTGTCTCGTCGCCTCGTGTGAGTATCGGCGAGCGCCCGAACACCCGTTCCCCGCCGCGCCGAGGGACTGTTATGCGGCGACCGAGTGGCTCTCGAACCACGCCGATGAGGTCGGCGGCGACCCCGACCGGTTGGCGGTCGCGGGGACCTCGGCGGGCGGCAACCTCGCCGCGGCCGTCACGCTGCTCGCGCGGGACCGCGGCGGGCCGTCCATCGCCCACCAGACCCTCATGTACCCCGTGGTGAACCCGGTGCGGCTCGACCGGCTCGAAAGCTACTCGACGTACGCCGAGGGGTACACGCTCACGACGGCGAGCCTGGAGCGGTTCTACGACGAGTACATCGCCGACCCCGTCGACGGACGCAACGCGTACGCCTTCCCGCTGGTCGCCCACGATCACTCGAACCTCCCGCCGGCGACGATCGTCAGCGCGGAGTTCGATCCGCTCAGGGACGAGGCGTTCGAGTACGCACAGCGGCTCAAATCCGAAGCCGTGCCGGTCTCACATCACCACTACGAGGGGATGACCCACGACTTCCTGAGCATGACCGACACGGTCGACAGAGCGACCGAGGGGATCGAGACGGTCGCCCGGGAGCTTACCGAGACGATCTAGTCCCGGTCGCTTCGGTCCGACGGCGATTTGCGGCCGCTCTCCCGGCGACCGGGCTCGACGCCTCGACGGATTCTCACGCCGGTGGTCGGGTCGGTACTCCTCGACTCAGTTCGACCCGTGAGCGTGACAGTCGCCGGCCGGCCGGCGTCGACCCGGTTCCCACCCACGCGAGGTGTCGAGGAACGCCCTCAGTCGCGTCCGCTGCCGTCGAGTGGAGGGGCCTCCACGGTCTCCGAACGACCAGGTTCGGTGAGCAGCGCCACGACATCAGCTTCCGTCACTGGTCGTGCGGTCGCTCCCAGCCCCGCTTCGCGCGCCACGCGGACTGCGCTCGGCGGGTGGAGGTTCGCCTCCGCCAGCAGCGCGTCGTCGTAGAACACCTCACGCGGCGTCCCGTCGCCGACGACGGTGCCGTCGGCCATCACGCAGACCCGGTCGGCGACCTCGGCGGCGAAATCGAGATCGTGGGTCGACAGGACGACGCTGATGCCCTCCTCGTGAATCGCTCGGATCCGCTTGGCGACCAGGTGCGACCGTTCGGGGTCGAGCCCCGCGAGCGGCTCGTCGAGGACGACGACGCTCGGTTCGAGGACGAGCACCCCGGCGAGTCCGACGAGGCGTTTCTCCCCGCCGCTCAGGTAGTGCGGGATCCGCTCCTCGAGGTGGCTCGCGTCGACGGTCGCGAGCGCCTCCCGGGCGCGCCGCTCCGCTTGCTCGCCCGGGACGCCGTGGTTCCGGAGGCCGAACAGCACGTCGTCGAGGACCGTGGGCGCGACGAGTTGCGTATCAGCGTCCTGGAAGACGAAGCCGACTTCCGTCCGCGCGTGTGCCTTGGTGTCCTCGCTGATCGGCGTGCCGTCGACGACGAGGTCGCCGTCGTCGGGGACGAGCGTCGCGTTCAGGTGTTCGAGCAGCGTCGACTTGCCCGCGCCGTTGCCGCCGACGAGCGCGACGACCTCGTCGGGGGAGACGCTGAACTCGACGTCGTGCATTCCGACGGTGCCGTCGGGGTACGTATGGGCCCCACACTGGAGGTCGACGAGCGGAGCCCCGTCCCGGCTCACGGGCCCACCCCGTGGACCGCGACGGCTGCGTAGCCGACGACGGCGACGTACGACCCGACGACGACGGCCAGTTCGTGGACGGGTGGCCGCGGGACGTCCCCGTACAGCGTGACGTCGCCGTCGTACCCTCTGGCATCCATGGACTTGACGAGCCGTTCGGACCGCTCGATCGCCGACAGCATCGTCATCCCGAGGATTCTCGCGTACAGTCGCTTGTTCGACCAGAACTCCGAGAGGCTCGCTCCCCGGGAGCGCGCGGCCTTCACCAGGTCCTCGAGCGTCTCGAGCAGCACGAACGTGAACCGGTAGGTGAGCAGCGCGATCTGGTCGATCGGTCGGGGGAGCAGTCGCCCGAGCACGGACGCGACGTCGGTGTATTTCGTGGTCATCGAGGCCGTCAGCGTGAACGTGACGACGACGAGCGACCGACAGCCGAGTTCGGCAAAGAGCACGAGCCCCGCCCAGGTGACCGAGAGGTCGCCGAGCGGCGTCGAGAGCGCGCCGCCGACCGGCGTGCCCGGTTCGAGGAACGCCAGCGGCCCGGCGACCGAGACGACGAACAGGAGCGGGAGCGAGTACCAGCCGGCCAGCCGTCGAAACGGGAGGCCAGCGAGGCCGTACACGAGCAGCACGACGCCGTAGAGTCCGGCCAGCAGCACGAGCCGGTCGAACGCCGTGACCGCGAGGACGAGCGCGCCGACGATGCCGACCTTCGTCCAGGGGTTGACGCGGTGGAGCGGCCCGTCGCGGCGCTCCGCGAACGCGGTGATGAGCCGCGGGTCGGGGACGTGGTTCGAGAGCGTCGCCACGACTATCGGGCCTGGCGTTCCCCGTCGTCGAAGCCGCCGTAGCGGTCGACGTAGACGTACAGTCCGACGCCGAGGACGACCAGCAGGGCGACGAGCCCCCAGAATTCGAATAGCAGTCCACCCTTGCGAATGGGGCCGGCCACGACGACGCCGCGGCCGAGGTCGACGAGCGCGCCGCCACCCTCCTGCACGCCGCGCTGGAGCGTCCGCGCGGAGCGCTTGGCCCACGGGAGCGCGCCGCCGGTCGAGGTAAATCCCCGGAGGCCCGCGGCGAAACAGACCGCGAGCAGGCCGGCGAGCCCGCCGTACTGCGTCCGGCGCCGCATCAGGCCGTCACCCCGGTCGCCTCCGCTCGGGCGTCACGGTCGTCGAGGCCGACGAGGTCGGGCCGGACCGACGCGAGGAACTGGACGATGAAGCCCGTCAGGATCCCCTCGACGACGGCGACGCCGAGGTTGAGTCCGACGAGGCCGGCGACGGCGATCGCCAGGTCGCCGCGGGGCAGCGCGCTCCCGTTCACGCCGCTGACGACGATGATCGCGCCCATCAGGAACGCCCCCGCCGAGAGGCCGAGCGTCGCGGCGCTCGCGCCGGCGGGGAAGACGTCCCAGTCCATCCCCAGCAGCGTTCTGAACGCGTAGTAGGCGACGACCGCCTCGGTGGCGTTGACGAGCGTGTTCGCCCCGAGCAGCCCGACCGCACCGTGCCCGAGCGCCGCCGAGAAGCCGTTGACGACGAGCGCGATGAGCGGACCGAGCAGCGGGCCGGCGAGGATCCCCACGAGCCCGGTGAGGTTCATGTGGATGCCGCCCCAGACCGGGATATTCAACTGGAACACCGCGAAGCTCGCGGCCGCAGCGATCCCGGCGAGTGCGATCTGACGTGTCTCGATGCCGTCCTTCCGGATCCGATGGACGACGGCGCTGATCAGCCCGGCGCCCAGCAGCGTCCAGAGAACCAGTGCCCACAGCGGGAACGCCCCTTCTCCGAGGTGAACGTGTGCCATGACTGGTTAGTAAATTTGGATACAAATATAATAAAGTTGCTATACTGGATTCGAAGAGATAATAATCCTGGGCGTGGGAGCGCCGGGTGCTGATGAGAACTGTTCGTCCCGCCGTCGGACGCCGAGTTCGTCCCGGTCCGCGCGACGTGCTCGACGACGTCGCGGGCCGTCCAGTCGCGCGGACGTTTCGGGTCGCCGGAGACGGTCGACTGCACGGTCCCGGGATAGGCGTCCTCGAAGCCGTCGAGTCCGGCGCTCTCGGACCGTGCGGCCACGAACGGGAGCCTGTTCACCGCTCGTACGGAAGCGTTAATTTTCCGCTGTAGTATACGTCGATACCATGGGAATATCCGTGCTCACGGCAGCGGGGGCTCCCCTCGTACAGGCCACCGTGCCGTTCGTCGGCGTCGAGCTGGGCCAGACCGGCCTCACCGCGGTCGGCGTCCTCCTGATACTGCTGCTCATCATGGGCTCGGGGTTCTTTTCCTCCTCCGAGATCGCGCTGTTCTCCCTGCCGGCCCACCAGGTCGACGCGATGGTCGATCAGGGCAAGCGGGGCGCCCGAGTGGTCAAATCCCTCAAGGAGGACCCCCACCGCCTGCTCGTGACGATTCTGGTCGGGAACAACCTCGTGAACATCACGATGTCCTCCATCTCGACGACGATCGTCGGCTTCTACTTCGACGCGGGCACGGCCGTCCTCGTCTCGTCGTTCGGGATCACGTCGCTGGTGCTGCTGTTCGGCGAGAGCGCGCCAAAGTCCTACGCCGTCGAGAACACCGACTCGTGGGCGCGGACCGTCGCTCCCGGGCTGAAGATCGTCGGGAAGGTGCTGTGGCCGCTCATCACCCTGTTCTACTATCTGACGACCGCGGTCAACAACCTCACCGGCGGCAGTTCGTCCATCGAGTCCTCGTACGTCAGCCGCGACGAGATCCGGAACATGATCAAGACGGGCGAGCGCGAGGGCATCCTCGACGAGGAGGAGCGCCAGATGCTCCAGCGCACCCTGCAGTTCACCGACGCCACCGCCAAGGAGGTGATGACCCCCCGCCTCGACATGGAGGCCATCTCCAGCGACGCGACCGTCGAGGCGGCCATCGAGAAGTGTATCCAGTCGGGCCACGCCCGCCTGCCGGCCTACGAGGGCTCGCTGGACAACGTGATCGGCGTCTTCGACATCCGGAACCTCCAGGGGTACGACTACGGCGAGTTCGCCGACCTCGCGGTCGAGGAGGTGGTCACCCCGACGCTGCACGTCCCCGAGTCCAAGAACGTCGACGACCTGCTCGAGGAGATGCGCGAGAACCGGCTGCACATGGTCATCGTCATCGACGAGTTCGGCGCCACCGGGGGGCTCATCACGATGGAGGACATGACCGAGGAGATCGTCGGCGAGATCCTGGTGGGCGGCGAGGACCACCCGATCGAGTTCGTCGACGACGACACCGTGCTCGTCCGGGGGGACGTCAAGATCGAAGCGGTCAACGAACCCCTCGACATCGTCCTCCCGGAGGGCGAGGAGTTCGAGACCATCGCGGGCTTCATCTTCAACCGCGCGGGCCGCCTCGTCGAGCAGGGCGAGGAGTTCGAGTACGGAAACGTGACGCTGCGGGCCGAAGGGGTGGAGAACTCCCGCATCCAGAAGGTCCGGGTGACCGTCGACCGCGACGGCGCCGAGCCGATCGAACGGGGCTCGCCCGCCGCTGACCGCGACCCCGAGTGACCGTCCGTGCATCTCGACCGTCCCTCACCGGCCGTGCCGCTCCGGCTGGCTCGGAGGCGTGGTCGTTCCGGCCGGGCCGTGGATGGACTGGCTCGCCCAGCACGCGGAGACGTCGGACCGCGCCGTCCCTGCTCGGCGTTCGCGCGGTCGGGAGCCGTTCTCTCGACGGAGAGGTCAAACCATTAGGGGGCCGGCACACGTACCCCCGTGCAACGAGTCATGTACGACGACGTTCTCCTCCCGTTCGACGGGAGCGACGGCGCAGCAGAGGTGCTCCATCACGCAAGCGAACTCGCCCACTGGGCCGACGCGACGATCCACGTGCTCTACGTCGCCGACACGACGCGGGACAGCGTCACCGTCGTCGAGGGCCACACAGTCGACGTGCTCGCACGCAAGGGCGAGGACGTCATCGACGAGGCCGAGAAGACGCTGGACACGCTCGGAAGTTCGTACGACACCGACGTCGTCCAGGGCAACCCGGCTCCGACCGTCGTCGAGTACGCGGAGCGGTACGAGCACGACCTGATCGTGATGCCGACCCACGGCCGCGAGGGGGTCTCGCGGTACCTCAACGGGAGCGTCTCCGAGAAGGTCGTCCGCCTCTCCTCGGTCCCCGTCCTCTCGGTCCGCATGCGGCCCGACGAGACGCTGGAGTTCCCCTACGAGAACGTCCTCATCCCGACTGACGGGAGTAGCGCCGCGACCCACGCGGCCGATCATCTCGTCGGGCTTGCGGCGGCGCTCGACGCGACCGTCCACGTCCTGTCGGTCGTGGACGACTCCGCGCTCGGGGTCGACATCCGGTCGACGGCGTCCGGGAAGGAGAGCGAGGGGGCCGCGACCGACGCCGTCGAGACCGTCGTCTCGGCGGCCGAGTCACGGGGGGTTTCCGAGACCGTCAGCCACGTCGAACACGGAACGCCCGTCGAGGCGATCCTCGACTGCATCGAGGCGAACGACGTCCACGCCGTCGGGATGGGGACGACGGGACGGCGTGGCACGGATCGGATCCTGCTCGGCAGCGTCGCCGAAGAGACCGTGCGCTCGGCACCGGTGCCCGTCATGACCGTCGCGGAACCGGAGTGACCCCGGTCGGCGCCACGGCAGCGGGTGGCGGCCGCGGCGAACCCCGCCGCCCCCGGACGCGGACCTGGCTGGTTGCGCGGGCGTCCCCGTCCTCGTCCCGCACCATCGGCGATCGACCGCTCACTCGCCGCCGTTCGCGCCGGACCGGTCCCGCTCGGTCGCCGTCGGGAGGAGGTTCGGGTAGTCGGCGATCAGCCCGTCGACGCCGAACCCGAGCGCGTCTCGAGCGTCCTGCCAGGTCCGGGCCGTCCACGCGTTCACCGCGTACTCGCCCGGCGGGTCGCGCTGGGTCGATCGGAGCCCCTCGATGGACGGGTGGACGGCGTCCGCGTCGACGGCCTCGGCCATCCCCACCGCCGCGTCGAGGTCCCACGCGATCGGCGCGACCCGGGCGTTGGGGGACAGCGATCGAACCACCTCGAGCGCCGACCGAGAGAACGACGAGAACAGCGTCGGCTCGCCGTCCAGGGCGTCCAGCGTCCGTTCGACCAGCGGTCGCCACCTGGCTCGCCGCGACTCGCCGTCGGGTGCCCGGAGCGTCGTGGTCGCGGCTCCGGGGTGTTTGAGTTCGACGTTGAGCGCGACGCCGTCGGGCACGGCGTCGACGAATGCCGCAAGCGTCGGGATCCGATTGGCCGTCCCGAGCACGGTCGCGTCGGTGACCGCCGCGGTCGAGCGTTCGTCGACGGAGCCGGTTCCGTCGGTGATCCCGCGGCTGGGCCCGCGATCGTCCAGGCGACGGTCGTGAAACACGACGGGCGTTCCGTCCGCGGTGGCGACGACGTCGCACTCGATGGCGTCGGCGCCGAGGTCGCCGGCACGTCCGGCCGCCGCGAGGGTGTTTTCCGGCGCGACGCCGGCGAACCCCCGGTGGGCGATGACCGTCACGTCGGCCGGCGGGTCATTCGAGTTCGCCACCGGAGGAAGGGCAGTTCGGGGACGTCCAGCGCGACGAACCCCGTCGCCGGCGACTCGTACACCTCCCGCGGCGTTCCGACCCGTCCGACCCGCCGGAACCGCCAGAGAGACACCCGGCGACGCCGCCGAGGAGGGCAGCGGACGAGACACCGACGTACGACCGTCGACTGAGTGGCATCGGCTAACGTGTGGGATAGATTTAAAAAATCGGTTGCTATGAACCGTTCCTTCGTGACAGGTTCCACATTGGGCGAACACGATGACAACGGTTGGCAATGGATCGCTTCGCCGGCGTTCGGAAGGCGGACGCGAGCACTCGCCGAGTGCGTAGTCGAGGGGTGGGGCGGGCGCGGTCGACCCGGGGTCACGGAACCGGCGATGCCGCGCGTGTGATCCGACGGCCGCGGCGCTTGATTGCTGCAGATGCCGTCTCGGGCCTCCAGCGTCACCCGTCGCGCTCGCCGTTTCCGGCACCCGACGGGGTCGGGCCCGACCGGTCAGCGCGGTGACGACCCGGCGTGAAAGCTCCGTCCGGTACCCCGGTACCCGGTGTTCGAAATCGAACAGGCGCCGGCCATCAGTCGTGTCGAACTGCCGACGCCTATTGTTTTTACCACATTGTGTGCGGAACATCGTGACGAATTGGTTGCTTATACACCATTAGCCGTCAGATAGGAACCTTTAATTCACAGTATGTAATGACACCGAGTGTCATGTGTGCAAAACACACTCAACCGGACGGGTCCCCGGGGGGACCCGTCTCGGACATGTTCGAAGACGCGGAGACACGGCGCCGGTTCCTCCAGGGAATCGGGGCCGCAGGGGTCGCGGGGCTGGCGGGGTGTAGCGCGGAGGACCCCGAGGCGTCGGGTGGCGGTTCACCCGCCGGCGACGGCGACGGCGACGAGACGTCGGGCGATGAGGGCGGAAGCGACGATCGTCGGACGCTCGCCATGAACGCCGTCCAGCGGTTCGGGACGATCGACCCGGCCCGCGGGACGGACTACACGCAGGTCATGGCGATGGTGAACCTCTACGATCCGCTGGTGTTCCCCAACGAAGCCGGGGAGATCCAGCCACACGTCGCTGAAGACTGGAGCGTGTCGGACGACAACAGGACGTACACGTTCACGCTCCGGGACGACATCCAGTTCCACAGCGGCAACCAGCTCACCGCGGCGGACGTCAAGTACTCGCTGGAACGGCTCCTCGACATCAACGAGGGGTACGCCTCGCAGTTCTCCATCGTCGACGTCGACAACGTCGCCGTCACCGGCGAGTACGAGATCGAGATCCCCCTCACCGAGGTCTACGCGCCGTTCATGGACGTGCTCGTGCTCCTGTTCATCGTCGACAGCCAGCTCGTCCAGGAGAACGCCGCCGACGGCGAGTTCGGGGACGACGGGGACTACGGGGTGGAGTTCCTGAACAACGCCGACGCCGGGTCCGGTCCGTACTCGCTCAACGCCTTCGAGCGCGGGTCGAGCATCTCGTTCGACATCTTCCGGGAATACTGGGCCGAGATCCCGGAGAACGCCTACGAACGGGTGTACGTCGACATCATCACGACCGACTCGACGGTGCGGACCCTGATGCGCAACGAGGAGCTCCACATGACGAGCCAGTACCAGAGCGAGCAGACGTACCAGACGCTCGCCGAGGAGGACCACATCCGGGTCAACAGCACCCCGACGGCGACGCTGCTGTACTTCAAACTCAACACCCAGCGCGCCCCGACCGACGACGTGGAGGTCCGGAAGGCGATCGCGCACGCCTTCGACTACGAGACGGCCCGGACGGAGGTCGCCCCGGGCTCCGGTGAGGCGGTCGGCCCCGTCGCCCCGGTGTTCGACTCGCACAACGGGGACGTCCCGCAACCGGGGTACGACCCCGAACGCGCACGCGAGATCCTCGAGAACGCCGGATACGGCGAGGGCGACGTCCAGATCGAACACACGTTCGTCAGGGAGACCGACCTGCAAGAGCAGCTGGCGCTGCTGTATCAGCAGAACCTGAACGAGGTCGGCATCGAGGTCGAACTGAACCCCCAGACCTGGGGGACGATGACCGACATGGCCACCGACCCGGCCCAGACGTCCCACTCGAACAACGTGTTCTACGGGCCGGTGTACCCGTCCGTCGACGCCTACCTCGTCAACCAGTACTACTCCGAATCGGCCTCGACCTGGATGAGCATGTCGCACCTCCAGGATTCGGAACTGGACGGCATCATCGAGGAGTCGCGCCGAACCACCGACCCGGACGCGCGGGCGGACCTCTACCGCGACGCCCAGCAACGGATCGCCGAGCAGTACCCGGAAGTGTTCGTCTTCGTCGACACGAAAAAGCACGCGATGAACGAGGAGGTCCAGGGGTACACGTACCGGCCGTCGATGAGCTTCGACTACTGGTTCCGGGACCTCACCCAAGAATGAACGGCGCGTCTGATCGGGTCCGCACTGATCAGTCACGCCCCTCCGGAGCGATCGCGAAAACCCGTCCGCGGTTCGACGGAGTTCGGAGCCACACGTCGGCCCACGGCGTCGGAGCCGCCGACTCGCCCCGCGTGGTGAGGGGAGCATGAAGTACTACCAGTACTTGATCCGGCGGTTCACCGGGATGATCGCGAGCCTCGCCGGGCTGTCGGTCATCATCTTCGCGGTGTCACGGATCCTGCCGGGGAACCCGGCGCGGATGGCGCTGGGTCCGACGGCCTCGGAAGCGCAGGTCGAAGAGTTCGCGAGCGAACTGGGACTGGACGAGCCGCTGCCCGTTCAGTACGTCGACTACCTGCAGGGCCTCCTCGTCGGCGATCTGGGGATGAGCCTCCAGACCCGAAGCCCCGTCGCGAACGACATCCTCTGGTACCTTCCGGCGACGCTGGAGCTGATCTCGCTCGCCATGGCGTTCACGATCGTCTTCGGGATCTTCCTCGGGGTGGTCGCTGCCAGCGACAAGGACGGGGTCGTCGACAACGCGACTCGCCTCGTCTCGTTCGTCGGGGTGAGCGTGCCGGGCTTTTTCATCGGCATCGTGTTCCAGGTCGTGTTCGGGTACCTCCTCCAGTGGTTCCCGATCACGGGCCGGCTCTCACGCGGGTTCGAGGAGGAGGTGACCCGACAGACCGGGTTCATGCTCGTCGACACGCTGTTGGGCGGTCACTGGGCCGCACACGTCGACGCCTGGATGCACCTGCTGTTGCCCGCGCTCGCGCTCTCGATGGCCGGGATCGGTCAGATCATGCGCATCACCAGATCGAGCATGATCGACGTCCAGCGGAAGGACTACATCGAGGCCGAACGCGGCCTGGGCCTGCCGAACTGGCTCGTCGTCTACAAGTACACGCTGAAGAACGCGTTCATCCCCACGCTGACGATCCTGGGGCTGCTGTACGCGTCGCTGCTGGGCAACGCGTTCCTCATCGAACTCGTGTTCAACTTCCCGGGGATCGCCTCCTACGGCGTGCAGGCGGTCCTGGCGAACGACTTCAACGCGATCGTCGGCGTGACGATGACGATCGGCCTGGCGTTCGTCCTCGCCAACCTGGTCATCGACCTGCTGCTCGGCCGCGTCGATCCGCGGATCCGACTCGCGATGGAGGAATCGACATGAGCGGTGACACGGCACGGCCCGGCGCATCCGAACCCGAATCCGAGCGCCTCAGCTGGCTCGACAAACGCTTCCCGCCGTCGCGGCGGGACTCGTGGGCCCGTGCGACGAAGCGCTTCGTGAGCCGGCCGATCAGCGCGGCCGGCCTGGCGATCGTCGGGTTCGTCGTGACGATGGCCGTCTTCGCGCCCGTCCTCACTCCACACCCGGAACACGCCGGCGCGTTCACCGACTTCGCGAACTCGATGCAGCCGCCGAGTCTCGAACACCCGTTCGGGACCGACCAGAGCGGCCGCGACGTGTTCAGCCGGGTGATCTTCGGCTACCGGCTGTCGCTCCTGATGGTCGCGGTCGTGCTCGGGATCGGCGTCCCGACCGGCGTCCTCCTGGGCCTGGTGGCCGGCTACTACGAGGGGATCGTCGAGACCGTCATCATGCGGGCGACGGACGCGTTCCTCGCGTTGCCACCGCTCGTGATGGCGCTCGCGATCACGTCGGCCCTGCAACCGACGATCACCAACGCGATGCTCGCGATCGCGTCGCTCTGGTGGACGTGGTACGCACGGCTGGTACAGAACCTCGTGGCGAGCGAGCGAAACGAGGAGTACGTCGCCGCGGCGGAACTCGCGGGGGCCTCGACGCCGCACATTCTGTTCCGGGAGATCCTGCCGAACTGCCTCTCGCCCATCCTCGTGAAGGTGACACTCGACGCCGGCTTCGTCATCCTGATCGGCGCCGGGCTGTCGTTCATCGGCGTCGGCGTCCAGCCGCCCCAGCCGGGGCTCGGGACGATGGTCAGCGACGGGACGACGTATCTCCCGGACGGCTGGTGGGTGAGCATCTTCCCGGGCGTGGCGATTCTGGTCGTCGTGATGGGATTCAACATGATCGGTGACGGACTGAGAGACCTGTTCGACGTGGAGGTACAGCAATGAGTCGCGCCGGTGACGGGGAGCCGATCCTCTCGGTCGAGGACCTCCGCGTCCACTTCGACTCGTTCGACGGCACCGCGGAGGTGATCGACGGCGTCGACCTCACGGTGAACGAGGGCGAAGTCGTCGCCGTCGTCGGCGAGACCGGCTGCGGGAAGTCCGTCACCATGCGGTCCATCCTCGGCACGCTCCAGCAGCCCCCGGCGCGGATCCCGACCGGCGAGATCTCCTTCAGGGGCCACGACCTCCTGAACGCGTCGAGAACCGAGGTGGACCGGATCAAGGGACGGGATATCGGGATGATCTTCCAGGACCCGATGTCGTCGCTGAACCCCGTGTTCACGGTCGGCGAACAGCTCACCGACACGGCCCAGTTCGGCGGCAACCAGAACGTGGGCGTCCTCGAGTACCTCCGCCGCAAGCACCTCGACGGTGACCGTGCGGGGGCTCGAAAGCGGGTGCTGGAGCTCCTCGAGGAGGTCCAGATGCCCGATCCCGAGCGCATCCTGGACAGCTACCCGTCCCAGCTGTCGGGCGGCATGTCCCAGCGGGTGCTCATCGCACAGGCGCTCCTCAACGAGCCGGACCTCCTCATCGCCGACGAGATCGGGACCGCCCTCGACGTGACCATCCACGACCAGGTGCTGGACCTGCTCAGGGATCTCATCGAGGAGCGGAACCTGTCGCTGCTGATGATCACCCACAACCTGGGCGTCGCACGACAGCTCAGCGACCGCGTGTACATCATGTACGCCGGTCGGATCGTGGAGACGGCGCCGACCGAGGAGATCTTCCGGGACCCGAAGCACCCGTACACGCAGGGCCTGATCGCGTCGATCCCCAAGCTGACCGGGGAAGCAATGGCCGACGGGATCGACGGGTCGATCCCCGAGTACATCGGTCCCCCCGGCGGCTGTCGGTTCGCGGCCCGGTGCCCGTACGCTCACGACCGATGTGAGACCGAGCGACCGGAACTCCGGCCCGAGCCCGGAGGCGAGCACGGCGTCGCGTGCTTCCTCTACGACGAGATGAAGCCGGCTCCCTACGAGAAGCCGACGCTGCAGGACACCCGCGACAGGATGCGTGAGTCCTCGCCAGCCCCGGCCGCGACGACCGTTCCCGAGAGTGGGCCCGACGGGTCCACGGGGGACGTCGAATGAGCGATCCGCTCCTCTCGGTTCGGGACCTGGAGAAGTACTTCCCGATCAAGTCGGGGCTGTTCCAGCGCACCACGGGCCACGTGAAGGCCGTCGACGGGGTGTCGTTCGACATCGAGCGAGGCGAGACGCTCGCGCTGATCGGCGAATCGGGAAGCGGAAAGAGCACCGTCGCGGAGACGATCATCGGCCTCAAGCGGGCGACCGGCGGCACGGTCACGTTCGATGGGGAGGACGTCACGGACCTCTCGGACTCGGAGCTCGAAGCGCTCCGGACGAAGGTCCAGATGGTGTTTCAGGACCCGACGTCCAGCCTGAATCCGCGTCGGACCGTCGAGCAAACCCTCGAGGTCCCGCTGAAGGCACGCGGCGTGGCCCGTGCCGATCGGGTCGATCGGATCGAACGCCTGCTCGAACGAGTCGAGTTGAACCCCGAACATCGCCACCGCTACCCGCACGAGTTGAGCGGCGGGCAGAAACAGCGGATCAACATCGCCCGGGCGATCTCGATCGAACCCGAGCTGTTGATCCTGGACGAACCGACGAGCGCGCTCGACGTGAGCGTGCAGGCGAAGATCGTTCGCCTCCTGGACGACCTGCAGGACGAGTTCGATCTGACGTACCTGTTCATCACGCACGACCTCTCGCTCGTGCGGAACGTGGCGGAGCGCACGGCCGTCATGTACTTGGGTCAGATCCAGGAACGGGGACCGACCCGGCGGCTCTTCGAGCAGCCACACCACCCGTACACGCAGGCGCTCCTCTCGGCGATTCCGGTGACGAGCGAGGACGAAGAGGCGTACAAACCACACCAGGAGCGTCTGGAGGGCGAGATTCCGAGCCCGGAGAACGTCCCCTCCGGCTGTCGGTTCCACACGCGCTGTCCGTACGCGACGGACGTCTGTGAAACCGACCGCGTGCCCCTGCACTCCATCGACGCACACGGCGAAGCTCGCTGCCACATCTACCACCCGGAGCACGCCGAGGCGTTCGAGGACGCTCCCGCGGTGGAACCGGTGGCGGCGACCGAGCGGACACCCAACACATGAGTAACGACACGATCACACGCGAGGACCTTGCGGACCTCGCCACGGGTGCCACGGTTCTCGGCACCGGTGGCGGGGGGGACCCGTACATCGGCCGGCTGATGGCGGAACAGGCGATCGAAGAACACGGACCGGTCGAACTGCTCGACCCGGCGGACGTTCCGGACGACGAACTCGTCGTCCCCAGCGCGATGCTGGGGGCGCCGACGGTCATGGTCGAAAAGATCCCCCACGGGGGCGAGGCAGTCGCGGCGTTCGAAGCGCTGGAGCGGTCCATCGGGCAGGAGGCCTACGCGACCATGAGCATCGAGGCGGGCGGGCTCAACAGCACCATCCCGATCGCCGTCGCCGCGGCGCTCGAGATCCCGCTCGTCGACGCGGACGCCATGGGACGCGCGTTCCCCGAAGTCCAGATGGTGACGCTCACGCTGGGCGGGATCGAGGCGACCCCGATGGCGATCGCCGACGAGAAGGGCAACTCGGTGTTCGTCGACACGAAGACGAACGAGAAGGCCGAGCAGTTCGCCCGCACGTTGAGCATCGACATGGGCGGCTCCTGCATGATCGCGACGTACCCACACACGGGGACACAGCTCCGGGAGCACGGCATTCTGCGGTCGATGTCGTACGCCCGCGACATCGGGGAGACGATCCGGGAGGCACAGGAGGCGTCCGCGGATCCGATCGACGCGCTCGTCGAGTTCGTCGACGGCTACGAACTGTTCGATGGCAAGGTGAAGGACGTCGCCCGCCGGACGGAGGGCGGCTTCGCCGTCGGGGAGGCGACGATCGACGGCCTCTCGGCCGACGAGGGGCGGACGCTCACGCTCGACTTCCAGAACGAGCACCTCGTCGCGCGCGACAGCGAGCGCGGCGTGCTCGCGAGCGTCCCGGACCTCATCACGGTCCTGGATTCGGAAACCGGCGACCCGGTGACGACGGAGGGCCTGCGGTACGGCCAGCGCGTCACCGTCATCGGCATGGAGTGCTCCGAGAAGTGGCGCACGCCGGCCGGGCTCGAGCTCGTCGGGCCGGAGTACTTCGAGTACGACATCGACTACGAACCGATCGAACACATTCACACTGAGCACGACAAATGAACGGATACAGACTCGGCATCGACGTAGGTGGCACGAACACGGACGCGGTCATCCTCGACGAGGACGACTCCCCGATCACGCAGACCAAGCGCCCGACGACGGAGGACATCACGACCGGCATCGTCAACGCGCTGGACGACGTGCTCGACGCCGTCGCGTTCACGGCGGACGAACTCGAGTACGTCATGCTCGGGACGACACACGCGACGAACGCCATCACCGAACGGCGGGGGCTGAACGACGTCGGCGTCATCCGACTGGGCGCGCCGGCGACCGAGAGCGTTCGGCCGCTGCTGGAGTGGCCCGACGATCTCGAGGCCGCGATCGGCGGGAAGACCGCGATCCTCGACGGCGGACACGAGTTCGACGGCCGGACGCTCAACGACCTCGACGAAGCGCAGGTTCGGGAAACCGTCCGGGAGTTCGGCGACGCCGACTCGTTTGCGGTCACGAGCGTCTTCTCGCCCGTCCGCGAGGATCACGAGGAGCGCGTCGCGGAGCTGATCCACGAGGAACTCGGCGAGGACGTCCCGGTCTCGCTGTCGAACGAGATCGGGAGCGTCGGCCTCCTGGAGCGTGAAAACGCGACGACGCTGAACGCGGCGCTCACGAGCGTCGCGGACGAGGCCGCCTCCGCGTTCCTCGAGGCGATGGACGAGCGCGGGATCGAGGCACAGCTCTACTTCGGCCAGAACGACGGGACGCTGATGAGCGTCGAGTACGCGCTCGAGTACCCCATCTTCACCGTCGCGAGCGGCCCGTCGAACTCCGTTCGCGGGGCGGCGTACCTCTCGGGCGTGGAAAACGGGATCATCGTCGACGTCGGCGGGACCACCACCGACGTCGGCGCGGTGACCGACGGGTTCCCCCGCGAGAGCAGCGTCGCCGTGGAGATCGGCGACGTCAAGACGAACTTCCGGATGCCGGACCTGATCAGCATCGGGATCGGGGGCGGGTCCCACGTGACCCGCGAGGGCGACGACGTCACCGTCGGCCCACAGAGCGTCGGCTACCGGCTGACCGAGGAGAGCCGTTGCTTCGGCGGGGAGACGCTCACCGCGACCGACGTCGAGGTCGCGAGCGGGTCGGTCGACATCGGCCCGGAGTCGCCCGACGTGGACGCCGAGACGATCGAGGGCGCTCGCAGCCACATCCGCGACCGCGTCGAGCAGGCGGTCGACCGGATGAAGACGAGCCCCGAACCGGTCCCCGTCGTCGTCGTCGGCGGGGGGAGCATTCTCGTTCCCGCCGACCTGGAGGGTGCCAGCGAGGTGTACATGCCTGACCACTACGAGGTGGCGAACGCGGTCGGGGTCGCCATCGCGCAGGTCTCCGGACAGGTCGACCGCATCTTCAGCCTCGACGACCAGACCCGGGACGAGGCGCTCGAAACCGCGAAATCGGAGGCGACCGAGAACGCGGTCGGGGCCGGCGCGGCCGAGGAGACGGTCGACGTCGTCGACGTCGAGGAGGTGCCGCTGTCGTACCTCCCCGGGAACGCGGTCCGCATCAAGGTCAAAGCCGCGGGGACGCTCGGCGACGAATGATGCTCGTCGAGGAAGCCGACGTCGAGGACGTCGCCCTCGGTGCGACGGTGCTCGGCACGGGCGGCGGCGGCGACCCGAACGTCGGGAAACTCGTCGCCAAGCAGGCGATCCGTGAGCACGGCACGGTGGAGCTGATCGACCCGGCGGAACTGGACGATGACGCGCTGGTCATCCCGACCGCGCAGATGGGTGCCCCGACGGTGGCCGTCGAGAAGGTCCCCGGCGGCGGCGAGCCTGCCGCGTCGCTCGAACGCCTCGAACGAGAACTCGGGACGGAGGCTGACGCCACCATGCCCATCGAGTGCGGGGGGATCAACTCCACCTTCCCGTTCGCGGTCGCCGCCCGCAAGGGGATCCCGCTCGTCGACGCCGACGGAATGGGGCGGGCGTTCCCCGAACTCCAGCACGAGACGTTCAACATCTACGGCGTCGACGGGACGCCGGCCGCGGTCAGCGACGAGCGCGGGAACGTCTGCCTGCTCGAAACGGAGTCCAACGCCGAACTCGAGTGGCTCGCGCGCGGGCTCACCGTCCGGATGGGGGGCGTCGGCTACGTCGCCGACTACCCGATGTCCGGGGCGGAGGTGAAAGACACCGCGATCCCGGGGACGATGTCGCTCGCGTCGGAGCTCGGTGCCGCGGTCCGGTCGGCCGGCGAGGACGTCGTGGACGCGATCCGCTCGGTGACGGCCGACTCGATCTACGGCGAGGCCACCTCGCTGTTCGAGGGGAAGATCGTCGACGTCAAACGCCGCAACGAGGGGGGGTTCGTCCTCGGCCACGTCGAGCTCGCGGGGCTCGGCCAGGATCACGGCTCCTCGATGCGGATCGAGTTCCAGAACGAGAACCTCGCCGCGAAACGTGACGGGGAGTACGTCGCCACCGTCCCGGACCTCATCACGGTCCTGGATCGCGAATCTGGCGACCCGATCCCGACCGAACGCTTGCGGTACGGCGCTCGCGCTCGCGTCCTGGCGATCCCGACCCCCCCGATCATGCGCTCGGAGGCGGCCCTCGACGTCTGGGGGCCCCGAACGTTCGGCATCGAAACCGACTACACCCCGCTCTCGACCTGACACATGTCATCAACACACGATACGACGGCTCCCACCGTCTCGACGATCCGAACGGACGACCTCGAGTGGCTCGCCACCGGCGCCGGCATCCTCGGCACGGGCGGCGGCGGCGATCCGCGGCTGGGTCGCTTGCGGCTCCAGACCATCTTCGAGGACGACGCCCACCCCGACCACGTCGAGATCATCAGCCCGGACGATCTCGACCCCGACGCGACGGTGACGAGCGTCGGCGGGATGGGCGCTCCGACCATCAGCCGGGAGAAGTTCTCGAGCGGCGACGAGGACCTCAACTCGCTTCGCGCGATCGAGACGGCAGCCGGCGAAACGGTCGACGCGGTCATCCCCGGCGAGATCGGCGGCGCGAACAGCATCGCCCCGCTGTGCGTGGCGGCCCTCGCCGAGCTGCCGGTCGTCGATGGCGACGGCATGGGGAGGGCGTTCCCCGAGCTCCAGATGGACACGTTCTTCATCTACGGCGCGCCCGTCAACTACGGCGCGAACACCGACGAACACGGGAACAGCGTCGTGTATCAGGACATCCAGAGCCCGTCACAGCTCGAGACGTTCGCGCGCTCGATCACCGTGAACATGGGCGGCCGCTCGGGCTACGCGTGCCCCCTGATGGACGGGTCGTTCGTCGGCGAGTACGCGATCGCTGACACGGTGTCGCTGGCCCGCGAGCTCGGCCGCCGTGTCCATCAGAGCCGGGAGGGGGCCGGCAGCCCGATCGCCGCGATCGAAGACACGCTCCACGCGGAGTCGCTGTTCACCGGGAAGATCGTCGACGTCTTCCGTCGCAACCGTGACGGGTTCGCGTTCGGCGAGGTCTCGCTCGCGGCACTCGAGGGCGAGGAGTCGCTGTCGATCGAGTTCCAGAACGAGTTCCTCATCGCGCGTGACGCCGCCGACGACGTCCTCGCGTCGGTCCCGGACCTCATCTGTATCGTCGACAAGGACACCGGGGCCCCGATCACGACGGGATCGCTCCGATACGGCCAGCGCGTCACCGTCCTCGGCGTGCCCGCCCCGAACCTGTTGAAATCGGACGCGGCCCTGGACGTCATCGGGCCGGAGGCGTTCGGGTACGACATCGACTACAGCCCGCTCTCGGACCACTCCGTGATCGGGAGACACTGACGAACCACGGCGACGTACTTACCCAGAATTATACCAATGCACCGTAACACGTCGGACGCCACGCAATGACGTCCACTCCATCAGAGCCCGAGCCGATGCCGGAAGACGACGAGAGCGACTCGCACGCCGACTCGATCCATCGAGCGCTGCTGGAAGGATACCTGGACGAACACGACTACAGCATCTTCCGGGCGCTGAACGAGAACGGCCGGATCTCGGACACGGAGCTCGCAGAGCAGGTCGGACTATCGCGGACCGCGGTCCGCCGACGCCGGGAGAACCTGCTGGACCGCGGCGCCGTGGACGTTCACGCCGTCATCGTGCTCCAGGAGCTCGACCTCGCGTACGCTGACGTCCTCGTCAAACTCGACTCGAGTGCCACCGCCGAGGAGCGGGACGAGCTCATCGGCGCACTGATCGACGAGGAGCTCATCTACTCGCTCGACTCCTGTCTGGGGACCTACGACCTGTTCGTCCGCCTCTGGCACGAGACGCTCCACGACGTGAAAGACTACACGTGGGAGCTGTTCGAGGACGCGTCGATCATCGAGGAGTACGAACTCGTCCCCATGGTTCACACGTGGAAAGCGTGGGACAAGGAACTCGACCACCCGACCGAGGATCGCTGACGTCGATGGCAGGTCGCTGACGCACCTGAGACCTCGGTGCTCCGCCACCGTCTTCGGCACCGCAGCACCGTGCGTTCGACGGTCCCGTGATCGGCGCGGTGATCACTGCGGGCGTTCCGTTTTCCACCCACGGTGGCCGGCCGGTCGGGCCCAGTCGATACGATGTTGGTTTCGTGCGATCGTCCCGCCCGTCGAGTTGTTCACACGCGTACCTATCGTGAAAAGGACAACTCAGTTATCAACGTATGTAACTCTCTACAGTTGGATTCCAACTGACTACCATCCTGGAACGAGCGTCGGGAGCGGTCGGCACGTCGAACTGGCTCACGGGTGGGCCATCCGGATTCGAACGGGGGAGTACGTCGATCGAACCCGATCCGGAACAAGTGGCTCGATATCCATCGTCATCTCCGAACCATTCAAATTTTGATATATATCCGAGGGAAGCAGTTTTGCGATAAGCGTTAACTGTGTACATCCATTGCTCGCACGGTGATGGACTCTCCGCTCCCGCGGATCGACGACGACGTCTATCGGACGCTCGTTGAAAACGCGGCCGAAGGGATGTTGACCATCGACGAGGAGAGCGACATCGTGTACGCGAACCCGGCGGTCGAGGACATCCTGGGGTACGCGCCCGACGAACTGATCGGGAGTTCGAAGATGAAGATCATCCCCGATCGGCTCGAACCGGTCCATGCTGCGGCGCTCGACTCCTACGTCACGACCGGGGAGCGGAACATCGACTGGGGTGGCATCGAACTCCCCGCCCTCCACAAGGACGGCCACGAAGTTCCGACGCTGATCAGTCTCCGCGAACACGAACACGGTGGCGACCAGTACTTCACGGGCATCATCCGGGACATCTCCGAGCAGCGACGACGAGAGGACCAGCTGCAGGCACAACGAGACCGGCTGAACGAGTTCGCTGATATCCTGACACACGACATCCGAAATCCGCTCTCGGTCGCGCAAGGCTATACCGAACTCGCACGGGAGACCCACGACAGTCCGGAACTCGAGCGAGTCGCGGACGCGCTCGATCGGATCGACGATCTCGTCGACGACGTCCTCGAACTCTCGAAGGAGGGCCACTCCGTGGGAGACGCCGAGTCCGTTGGTATCGCGGACGCCGTCCACGAGTCGTGGAACAGCGTCGAGACGCACGGGGCGACGCTCCAGCTCGAAGACGAACTGGGATCGATCACCGCCGATCGCAGTCGCTTGCGGGAACTGCTCGAGAACCTGTTCCGCAACACGATCGACCACGCCGGAGCCGACGTCACGGTTCGTGTGGGACGGCTCTCGGGAGACGCGGGACTGTACGTCGCAGATGACGGGCCGGGAATCCCGGAGCCGGTCCGGGCAGACGTCTTCGAGCACGGCTATTCGACGACGGAAGACGGGACCGGCTACGGACTCTCGATCGTCACCCAGATCGTGGAGGGACACGGCTGGGAGATCACACTCGCGGAGAGCGCGGAAGGCGGAGCACGGTTCGAACTCACGTGGTGAGAGCCGACCGAGAGCCGCCGTCAGATTGACCAGAGACTGCGTTCCGGGAGTTGGAGGGTGGATCTCCTCACAGAGACGGTGAACCGCGTGGAGCGGGCGGCCGGGGCGATTCCGACTGCTGTTCGCCTGCACGGACTGCCGTGGACGGCTGAGCGGGCGAAACGGATGGCCGTCGCAAGCACGCGATCACCGTGAGGTTCCGGGTCGTCACGCCGCCCTCCGTCTGATCTTGGCGGGGTTGTCCGCTCCCGCCGGGTGGAGAGCGGAGTAGCATGCCCGAGAGAGCGACCGCGACGACGAGCGGCCACGATCGGACGGTGGGCACGTGAGCGCGTTGCAGGTGTCACGGACGAGCGCGAGCAGTTCGAGCGCTGGCTTCCCGTCCGGAGCCGCTTTTCACGACTACTCACATCGAAATACGCTCCTCATCGTACTACAGTGTCCAGTAGCGACGAGGACCGCTGGGTATCGAGCCAGGCAGGACGAGTTCGACCGACAGGTACAGGACGGCGGGTCCGCTCCCGGATCCGGGCGCCGAGCATCACGATCAGGTGTTCCAAGTGTGAGAACAGTCCGTCGCATCACGACTCGGGCGACTGCTCGTCCGCCGAGACCGGGACACCTTCGACTCCCCCCGGCGAACGGAAACGTCAGCCAGTTCTCCGTCCGCCGAACAGTCCGTGCGACCGATCTCCGCGCTGCCTCGAACTCCTCCCGCAGTCTCCCATGACGGCATCCACCCGCCCGAACGGCCGCGTTCCCGAGAGGGCTCACGCGTCAACCCCGAACTCGTCCATCACCGCGCGGACGATGCGTGCTTCCGCCTTCTGGAGATGGTCGCTGGCCGTCGGCGCTGCACAGTCGAGTTCGACCGCCACGTCTTCGTGAGTCGCCTCGCGGGGCTGGTTGTAGTAGCCGAGTTCGAGCGCGACGGCGACCGCCTCGCGCTGTCTGTCGCTCAGCGAAACCACCGGGTCGTCGGCATGACCCCGGAGCTGGCCGATCTCGTCGATGCGGACGTCGACGCCGTCGGGAGCAGCGTCAAGCGCGCGCTGGAGCACTGCAGCCTCCCCGACGACGCGAGCCGACATGGTTCCGTCGCGATAGACGATCGGTTTGCGGACGATGAGGCCCGCCTCCGCGCTTGCGCGGTTGATCGCGGCGAACAGCGGCGTCTCTCGGGGTCGCATGACGACCAGCGCGTACGTCCGCCCTCGAGTGGTCCCGGACAGCTCAACCGACTCGATTCCGGCGGTGTCGGCCGCCCGTTCGGCGAAGGTGGCCGGATCACCGTCGACGGTGTACAGCAGCGTCGACCGTTCGCCGGCCGTCATGCTCCAGTCGACCAGGCGAGTCTCCGCGATGGACGACGAACTGGCCAACAGCTCGAAGAACTCCGGCGCGTGGTCGTCGTCGACGTGGACGGTGACCCGGAGGTGTTTCACGTCCGGTCCATCACCGAGCCAGGTTTAAACCCTCCATGCATACCTCACGGAAGCTCCATCCCCCGTCGGACCGTCAACACGTATCGGAGATGGAATCCGAGACGCAGCCCCGTGATCAGGGACGGCGCACCGACCGGAGTCGGGGCCGAACCCTGCGGACCGGCCGCCCGCTCGTGGACGGACGCCCGGTTGCCGGACCGACGCTCGAACTGGATCCCGAGAGTCCCGCGAGTGCCCTCCTGCGACAGTCGCCTCACCCGCTCGTTTCCGACCCCGCGGGCGGGACGTGGGCAGCGCTGCTGGAGCGACCGGACTCGGGGCGGAGCGATCGCCCCGTTCTGGTCCAGTGGGTGTCACCGGCGTCCCCCGAACCGCCCGTCCACTATCATTCGACGACGGAAACGTTCCGGCCGCTCGAGGGGCAACTCACGGTCGTTCGCGAGGGAGACCCGATCCGACTCGACCCCGACGAGTCGCTGACCGTCGAACCGGAACGCGCACACACCTTCCGAAACGATACCGACGAGGTCGTCGCATTCGAGGCCGAACTCCCGTCGATGCGGACGGTGAACGGCCTCTACACCGCCTGGGGGCTCGCGCACGAACGTGGTCGCGACGGGGACGGAACCTATCCCGGCCCGGGACCGGTGCAGTCGCTCGTGCTCGCGGCGGATCTCGCCGACGAGACGACGATGACGACGATTCCCCGGCCGATCCAGCGACTCCTCGGGGCGACCGTCGGGCGGATCGCCCGGCTGACGGGAGCGGCCGGCAGGACGGATGCGTACCTCGACGCGTCATTCTGGAACCGACACGTGGAACAGCCGGAGTGGGGGCGATCCTAGGATGGGACGCACTGACGCGGCGCTCCCGACGTTCGAGCGCGGTTGGCCGGTCCCCGTCGCCACGTACCTCGTCGTGGTCGGCGTCCTCTCCGTGCTACTGTTCGTATCCCCGGACGAATCGCCGCCACCCCTCCTGGGGATGGCCTGGGGCGTGTTCCTCGCCGCACTCACCGTCGGTGCGTTGAAACTCGAGGGCGTCTCACCGCGCTCGATCCTCCCGTCCGTCCGTCGCCTCGTCCCCGTGATCGCGGTTCTCCTCGCGTTCTGGGGGCTGTACAATCTCGTCGCCGTCGGCCTCGCGCTGGGTGGCGTCGTCGGGTTCGACCCGGCGTGGTCCCGCGTCGTCGCTCATCCGCTCCCCTATCTCGGGGCGCTCGTCAGTTCGCTCCTGTTCACCGCGATTCCGGAGGAACTGGTCTTTCGTGGGTATCTCCAGGAAAAAGTCACCGCGATGGCCGGCGGCGAGACCCGCCGCGCGGTCGTCACCGGCGTCGTAGTCGTGGCAGTCCTGTTCGCCCTCTTCCACCTCCCGCGGTGGGTCCTCGCGTCCGGGCACGGCATCGGTACCGCGGCCGTGATCCGGCTACTCGGACTGACTCTCATGGGCCTCACCTACGGTATCGTGTACGCGGTGAGCGGAAACCTCTGGCTGGTCGCGCTCTTCCACGCGACGATGAACACGCCGCCGGTTCTGGTCGCGGTGAGCGTCCCGCCCGAACTCCACCTCGTCGTCGGTGTCGTCGAGTACGTCGCCATCGTCTCGGTCGTGTCCCTCTCCGTCCGCACGATCGGGTCGAACGGACCGACTCTCGTCGGGTCCCGGCAGGAGGTGACGGCCTGACCGCCGCCCCGTCGAACGGCCGCCCGTCCTGACCGATTCGGCCGCTCGAAACGATCGGATCGCTACACGAGAGCCGTGTCCGCCAGCCAGCACGGCCGGGAGAACGTGAGCCGCGATCGGTCGATGCGCGAACCGGACGTTCACAGGCCCGCCGGGCAGTCCTGTCTCGCCATCGCCCGTTTCACCATCCACCGGTGCCGGATTAGACGTCGCCGTTGATGGCGGCCGCGACGCGCCGGCGGTCGAAGAGCCGTTCGTCCTCCGAAAACTCGGGGTAGGGTCCGCCCTCGTACGTGGGCCACTCCCCGAACTGGTCGGGATAGAGCTGCTTTGCGATCATCTCGAGCTGGAAGAGGTTCATGATCGGGCCGCCGTAGCGAACGCCGATCGGGTACACCTGGTCGGATTCTACCGCCGAGATGCTCCCCGCGACCGGATCGTCGTACAGCTCCCGTCTGGTCGACTCCCAGTTCGGCCCCAGTCCGCCGTCGACGAGGATGACCTCCGGGTCGGCTTCGATGAGTCCCTCCATGTCGATCCGGGTCCCGCTCGGAACGTCGGCGAGCGCGTCCTCGGCGTCGAACACCCGCGTGTGAGCCCGGACCGTGCCCGGTCCGTTGAGCGGGTAGACCCAGATGCCGTCCCGCCAGAGGAATCGTGCCGTCAGCGGCGGCTCCTCCGCCTCCCGGATGCCGGACTCGATCCTCGACAGGAGGGACCCGCGAACGTCCGAGAGCGCCTCGTATCGCGCTCGCTCCCCGAACACCGACGCGACCTTCCCGAAGATCTCCCAGAGGGTGTAGTACTGGTACTGGTCGGCCCAGTCGGCCGGCGGCTCGCTGTGGTTGCGGCTCAGGGAGTTCCCGAACCACGGGGCGATCTCCGTTCGAATCTCCTCGACGTCCTCGGTGTCCCACGCCTGCATCGTCGTCATGAGCGCCGGATCCTCGAGGTGGACGTCGCTGTCGAGCTCGTAGAGTACCTCCCTGTCGGGGTTCCAGGTGTCGGCGAGCCCGGACCAGTCGACCGAGACGCCGTCGAGCCGTTCGAGAAGCAAGTCGTAGATCTCCCCGAAGCCTTCCGGATTGTACATCCCGTTGAGCGACTCCCCGTGGCCGAGCGCGATCGCCATGTCCGCGTGGTGGAGGAGGACCGTGAACACGTTCTCCGGAGGCTCGCCGAACTCGACGGTCCCTGCCGGCGACAGCGTCGCTGCGTAGCGCTCGGCTTCCGACGTCGCCGTCCCCGTCGCGGTCGTGTCGGCTTGGCTGCTCGCCGGCGGGACGGTCGAGGTTGTTTCCGACTGCTCGCTACAGCCGGCGAGCAATCCGCCACCGATGACCGCGCTCCCGTACTTCACGTACTCCCTTCGCGTCGATGACTCGTGGCCGCCGTCCTCGCCTGACATGATGTTTAGGCCAACCTAAATATACATGAAGCCTTCGAATTTTAGGCCGGCCTAATCAACGGCGGTCCTCCAACGAGTCCACACACAGCACGAGAACGCGAGCCTCGACGAGCCGTAACACCCATTCCTTAGTGGATACCGGGAAACGTCCACGTATGTCAAATCGGTCCGAAGACGACGTTCGTGTCTGGCTCGTCGAACGGACGTACTCCGACGACGAACAGAACCTGATCATCCTCACCTACGCGACGCCCGATGGCGAACAGTACTATCGGAAGGAACGGGCACTCACGTCCTTCACTGATGTCCGGGACACGACAGCAGCAGTCGATGCCGAACCCGATAACCTCGGCACGGTCGACGACCCCGACCTCCAAGAACAGTACGCGGTCGAAGCACGGCGAATGCAGGAGGTCCACGACCCGGACGACGCGATCTGACGTCCACTCGTGGACGACGCCCTGGGCCATGGGTTATGTCGTAGCGGGCCCGACACGAGGTATGCGCGAACTCGTCTTCGCCCTCGAGTACGAACCGGGATGCAACAGGGTGGCGGACGCCCTCGCCGACTATCCCGACGCCCGCGTCCGCTCGCTCTCGCTGCACGCCACTGCCGAGCGTCTCTGGCGGGTCGACCACGCCACCGGAACTCTCGAGGGGCTCGACGCCATCGAGGACGCCTTTCTCACCGGCGACTACTACGCTGACTGTCTCGCCACCGAGGATTGCGGCGCCACGCAAACTACCCGCGTCCTCGACCGCGCGGACGACACGCTCGTCCTCTACTCCGACTGGGAGCGCACCCCCACCTGCGCCTCGGTTCCCCACATCGCCCGCGACCACCTCGGCGACGGCGTCCTGTTCGAGACCCGTCACGAGGGCCACCACTACACGTGGCGGCTCATCCACTCCGGCGACGGCGACGTGGCCGCGTTCTTCGACGCCCTCGAGGTCGCCGTCGGGGAATTCGCCAGGATGGAGATGCCCCGCGCCGCGGACACCACCACAGCAGCTGGGGGAGGCGACGGGACGCCGAGTGGATTGCCGCCAGCACAGGAGGTCGCACTCCAGGCCGCCGTCGAACACGGCTACTACGAGTCGCCCCGCGAGGTCGCCGTCGGCGGTACGGCGAAACCGACGGGATCGTCCTCGCGAACGCACTCGACGTGAACGGGTTTCTCACCGACGAGTTCGGCGGAACGAATTTCCCATTGATCCACGCGGTGTTGGAGGGGCCGCGGATCGTCCCGACGCCGCGGCTCATCCGTGACTACGCCCGGAACGGACTTCTGACCAGGGAGGAAGCGAGAACACTGCTCACGACGATCAACCCGCATCGAAGCTGGGAGAACAGCCCCTCCGTGACGCAATTGCTCCAGCGCCTCGAGGAATAGCCGTCCTGCGAGCGGCCTCCCAATGTCTCAGTGTGGCGTCCTCAGCCACGAGCGGCGATCCCGAGCACCCAGCGCCGGCGACGACTCCTGAACGCCTTCGGCCGCTCGAGTGTCCGGACGAGATCCGACAGCGGGCCCGAACGCTCGCTGAGCAGGCCGAGGAGCGCGGCGTCACGACGGGCGTCCATCCGGCCGGGTTCGCCGCGGCCTGCCTCTACAAAGCCGGTCGCGCAGAGGGCCGATGGTTGACGCAATCCGAGGCTGTAGAAGCCGCCAACATCTCACAAACGACGGTTCGGACCCATCGAGACACGCTACAACAGTTGGACGATGAGCAGAGAGTGGACCTAAAGAGCACGATACAGAAACGAGGGGTAGCTGCAGAAAGCAGAGGTTAGATATGCGTTGTCACAGAGGATATCGATGATGGACGAGGAATCGGGGTCAATCAGCTATCTCTCGACTGCTGATATCCGTGACATCCATGAGTTGATCGTGGAGTCAAGTGCGGAGACAACCGCTGGGGTCGCCTCGCCTGGCAATATCGAATACGCCGTAGAACATATTCAAGAAGGCCATTTCGGCCAAGTACCCGAGTCGCTCCACGAGAAGGCATCCCAACTGCTGCGCCTTATTGGGGCGAATCATCCATTCGTCGATGGCAACAAGCGAACGGCGCTCATGTCGACTCGGATTTTCTACGCCTTGAATGGGCTGCGCTTCAACTATGATCGGACAATCAAAGAGATCCTGAAGGCGCTCGCCACAGATGAGGGCAGTGTCGATGAGGACGATGTGATCGAGCATCTACGAGCGCATACAGAGCCGCTTGCCCCGGAGTACGAGGCGACCATCAACCTCTGGCTGGCACAGATTGACGATACAGACCAGCTACCGACAGAGCACGGTACCGTCGAGCAGGAATCCCACGAACCGAATGATTATGACCACGACGCCCATAGTGAGGAGTAAGGATGGCCGCTGAAAGTGAGCAGCCCGAGATTCCCGATGAGATGACTCCCGAGGAGGCACGACAGTATCTCATCCGGTTCCTCGGCCGCCAGGACCTCGACGAGCACGAGGAAATCTACGACGAACTCGCCACCGAATAGGACGGCGGCCAGCAGTCTCTCGGCGTTCACTCATTCTTCGATACTCCCTCCGTTGTCCCTCCCAGCACCCACCTCAACAAATATTGCTCAGGGCCCAGTGGGTGGAGCGCCCGGAGATTCAGGTACACCCCCGTGAGAACCCTCGAGTCTTGACCTGAGACAGTTTACAAGGTCGGTCGCGAGCAGAGCCAATGGCCAACCCAAACTGAGGCCGTAAACGCAGCAAACGCTTCAGCGGTGACTGTCCAGACGCACCGAGATACCTTAGAGGAGCACGTAGTCTGTTCAAGGACATCGATAGTAGAAAGAATAATTTCCTGAGAAAACTATTTGTGCACCCGATACATAGCACCCAGTATGACCGAGACGTGGGACGACGTCAACGAGCAGGTCAAAACGGACTGGAAAGACGACACCACGCCGTTCGAGCGGGTGTACGAAATCGTCGAACAGACCCACGACGGGCAGTCGGCGGCCGAGATCGCCGACCGCGCCCTCGTGAGCGAGCCGACGGCACGTCGCCACTGCACGACGCTCGTGAACACCGGGTTCGCCGAGACGGACCAGGACGGCCAAACAACGCTGTACAAGCGAAACAGCGACCGGGTTTTGATGTCCCGGATCCGCGAGCTGCGTGAGGAAGTCACGCGGCCGGAGTTGCTCGACAGTATCCAGGAGATGAAGGCCGAGATCCGGCGCTATGAGGACCGCTATGACGTCGTCTCTCCCGAAGAACTCGCCCAGCAACTCGACGCCGACGAAACGGAGGGCTGGGACGACCTGACGTCGTGGCGCACGACGCGACAGAATCTCGCCGTCGCCCACGCAGCACTTGCCTACGACGAGGCCAGCCACCAGCTTGCTGTATGAGCGACGACGACCGTGCCGGCGAGTTCGGGCCGATCTATCTTCCGGCACTCCAGCGGATTCGTGACTGCTGGCTCGAACTCGAACCGCTTGTTGATGCTACATCGTACGATGACGTCGTCGCTCCCACGGAACTACAGATCAGTCTCAGCGATGGACTCGGCGACGCCGACAGCGCTCGGCTCGATATCCAGTGGAGCGAACTGGGGATGTATTCGTTTCATTACGTCGATAGCGACGACGTCAATTGGCGCTTCGATCGCCACCCGAATACACACTCCCCCGAGATCCATTTCCACCCTCCGCCCGAGGCAGCGACGACGGCAGCCGAACCGTCCTGTCTCGACGTGACCGAGGTCTCACTCGTCACTCGTGCAGTCCATGCACTGTGGCGAGCAGCGTACGAGGACGACGACATGGAGCAGCTGAATAGCGCAGCAAACCCGCCGTAAGGCGGCATTAGCGCATGGCGTGGTCAACCACGTCGGTCAGCTGTTCGCGAGCAGCTTCGACACCTGAGTAGAGCGCCAACGCGTGCTTGATGAGGCGGCGATCCTCCTCATTCTCGCGCCAGAACGCGATGACGTCGCGGCGTTTACGGAGCTCGGCACCCCCGAGGTCGGGGGACGGTCGAGTCGGCCTCGCCCGTTCTGAGTCCGCCAGGACTGTCGATAGCTCCCCGAGCGACGTGGCAGGCTGGACAGGTGTGTCCGTAGCGGCACGTCCCGCTCGCCGCGACTAGCTGACAGGCGTTCGGTGAGCCGAGAGTTACGAACCAGACGCTCTGTTGAAATCCTCAATCGTTGTCAGAATGCGCTCGGCTGATCGACAGAGAAAGGAGAGTCATATGACTCATTGACGTGGTCCACGTTCCAAAGCCCGACTTCTATGTTTTCTGGCTCAGACAATCCCGGACGACCGACCCCTGATGGTTCTCCCACAATCGTACGACCGCTGAGAGCACGAACGCATCACAGACGAACGGCGTGGCCTGTTGCCATACCTCGTCGGTCTTCTCGGCGACGAACTGGTGTTCGGGACGGCTGTCAGCATCCGATTCAGCCACTACGTCAGTGTCGGTCCGATCGGAAAGCAGCCGAGGACTGGGTGGAACTGAGGGGGAGTTGGCGCTCGTGAGCGCTCAGGTATTGGCCTCCACTTCACTCAGTTGTTTGACGAATTCCGGATCTCGGTGGTCAGGAAACAGAGATTCAGACTCATTTAGCTCCAAGACCGTGTGCATATCTTCATTATTCAATTCGAAATCGAAGATATCGAAGTTCTCGACGATCCGCTCCGCATGGACTGACTTGGGAATCGCAACAATTTCTCGCTGTATCAGCCACCGAAGCACGACCTGTGCAGCCGATTTGCCGTACTGTTCGCCGATCGAAACCAGCACGTCGTTCTCGAAGAGGTTGTTCCGTCCTTCAGCGAATGGCCCCCAGGACTCGTGCTGAATTTCATGCTCGCTCAGGAACTCAGCGTCTTCGGTCCGCTGGTAGAAGGGGTGTGTCTCGATCTGATTGACTGCGGGGACGACCTCGTTGTGGACGATCAGGTCGATCAAGCGATCCGGGTGGAAGTTGCTAACGCCGATCGCTCGAATCTTGTTTTCGTTGTAGAGGTCCTCCATTGCCTGCCATGAGCCATGAACGTCACCGAAGGGCTGATGGATCAGATACAGATCCAGATAGTCCAGTCCCAGTCGATCGAGTGACCGTTCAAACGCCCGCTTCGTGCTCTCGTAGCCAGCGTCCTGTATCCAGAGCTTCGTGGTGACGAACACGTCCTCTCTCGCCACACCGCTCGTTTCGATCGCTCTACCGACGGCCTCTTCGTTCTCGTACCCGGCCGCCGTATCGATGAGACGATACCCAGTACGGAGCGCGTCGGAGACGCTTCGTTCACAGACTGCGAGATCCCTGATCTGGTACGTACCGAATCCGAGGATCGGCATTTCCACGTCGTTGTTTAGCGTGACGGTTTCCATTTCTACAGTTGAATGTAGACCGCACGCCATTTGGATTCGATGCTATTCTAAAACCCCATTTAAGTCCCTTCGCCGAGTCCGAACACTCCATATGGTGCGTACTAGATAGCACTATCCGAGTAGAGACTCAGTGAGTGGTTCACGTATGGAACGTCTGCTGTGGCTGTGTGCCGATCGTCGACGTGAGTAACTGGCGCTCCCCTCGGCGAAGAAGGTCCGACATCGAGGGTTGAGAAATACCCATCTCCTCTGCCAGGTCGCCGGCTGTAGCCTGTCGGGGATTATCGTAGTATCCGCGAGAGATAGCGAGCGCCAGTGCCTCGTATTGCCGGGCAGTTAACCCGTACGGTGAGTGCTCGTCCGGGGACGGAGAGTCCTGCGTGATCGAGAGAAGATCGACCCGGATGTCGTGCTCATCGCAATGCTTCCGCATAGTATTGAGCGACTCATAATCCCGAAAAATCTTCGTTTCGTACCATCCCTCCGGGATGATGGTCGTCGGTTCTGTTTGAGCCTTCGCGAACTGTCCGGGAACGAACGCTTCCGAAACAGTATCCTCCAGTTCGACGTCGAGCTGATAGACGTCCCTGCCACTCTCGCGTCCGAGGGGGGTCGTCCCGACTACTTCATCGAGAGCAACGAGATCGTCTTCGGTAACACCATCAGCTGGGTCGAGATGGACGACGAACACCTGAGAGTCCCCGCCGAGACACAGGCCGTGTTCACATTCGAGCTGATTGGACGGTAACGATTCTGCGAAACTAACGAACGGAAGCGAGGGGGAACTGACGAGGAGTTCCGCAGTCACTGTCATAGGCAGTAGGAGACGTTACTCAGACTTAACCCTCTAGATCGGTACAGCCAGTGCCGACTCATATTCAATCAAATCCCGTTGTGCCTCCACGAGAGTGTAGGTAAATGTACTTAGCTCAGTTGAAACCCTCGACCTGGGACAGATCTGAGGATGATCGGTAAGTACACATGTGAATCTACTGATTACGTTGACCGAAAATAGACCATCACGATAGCGAAAGCCAGACCACGAATTTCACCGGTTCGATTTTACATCGACATGTTTCATGTCACCTCACCACTAGCATAAGTCTACCCAGCGGCTGTTTCAGTCGGGAGAGTGATGAACCAACAGGATTTCAACAGAGTCGAACCAGAATTTATCCGATTTGGGCTACAGGAAACCGTATGAACAACTCCTCGCTTGGTAATCATCGTGATTTTCGGTCGCTTTTCGATGAACTCGACGGCGTGGCTCTCTGGACAGCGTCCGAGCCCGGGGAATTCGAGTACATCAGTGCCGGATTCGAGGAGGTCTGGGGGATCCCACCCGACGAAATCAAAGACGACATCAATACACTGATCGAGACGATTCACCCCGACGACCGAGAGCGTGTTCGTGCAAACATCGAGGAATCAACCCGCGAACTCCGTGACACCGAGTATGAAGGGCGCATCGTTCGCCCGGATGGTTCGGTCCGATGGACGCTCACTCGGCAAGTTATCCTCCGAGATGAGGCGGGGAACGTCTCGGAGATCGTCGGTATCTCCACCGACATCACGGATCAAAAACGTCGCGAGCAAGAGCTTGAACTGTTGAATCGGATCGTTCGGCACGATATCCGCAACGATATGGCGGTCGTACTCGGCTGGGCAGAACTGCTCGAAGACCACGTCGACGACGAGGGCCGCGACTACCTGCAGAATATTCTTGCCAGCGGGGAACACGTCGTTGAACTGACCGAGGTCGCGCGTGAGTACGTGGAAACGGTTGTCTCAGATGAAGCGCCTACCGTGGAACCCGTGCCACTGGGTTCAGTCCTCGAAACCGAGCTGTCGCTTCGCGAGGAGTCCTTCCCGGAGGCAGAGTTCGTCCTGGAAACCCCCCCGCCTGATGTGGAGGTCGCTGCGAACAGTATGCTCAGTTCGGTCTTCCGGAACCTCCTCAACAACGCTGTCCAACACAATGACGCGGATACCCCTCATATCGAGGTTTCGTGTGAGGTCCGAGACGACGAGGTTGAAGTTCGAATCGCCGACAACGGGTCCGGAATTTCCGACGATCACAAAGACACCGTTTTCGGCAAAGGGCAGCGAGGGCTCGGAAGTCCTGGCACAGGAATCGGCCTCTACCTTGTAGACACGCTTGTCACCGAATACGGGGGCGAGATCTGGGCGGAAGACAATGAGCCGATGGGCGCCGTCTTCGTTGTCCAGCTCCCACTCGCAGAATAACTCCATCTACACGGCGAATCGGTATGATGGATTGTTCTTGGGGACTACTGATAAGCGGCAGCGACACCTCGTGTCAGTGCCACCGTCTGCACTGGGTGATCGGGGTTTGATGCCGATACCCGTTGTGTCGTCTGTAGCTCCCAAGGATACACAGGATATCCTCACCGGCACGCCCCGCTCGCCGCTGCCGCCCAGCGCGCCCTCGTCACCGACCAGTCCGGGCGTGCGGGCGTCTGGTTGGACGCCAGCGGGTAAGCCCAGGGGTTCGCGGGCTCACCCGCTGCGCTTACTCCGCTGGACGGTCGCGCTGGGCGGGTCGGCGCGCGGTGCTGGCTGGGTGACCAGACATCTGGCGCGAGCGGCGCGCGGACCTGTCGGTCGGTGTGAGAGCCACGGCTGGAGAGTCGTGGTGTCGAACGAAGACGCCGAGTGAGCGCCTTCGGTCGTAGTGAGACCAATGTCTAGTGAGAACGCCATCAGTGACGTCGTTTCGGTGGATGAACAGGGATTCGAGCAGGCAGCCGAGCGCGATGCGGACGGGGTCGAGGGTGTGGACACGCCGACGTTCGCGACCGACTGGTCGTCGACGAGAACGCAGAGTCACAGGACGATCTCGAGCCCCGCACGAAGCGTGCCGTCGCCGAAGCGATGGACGTCTCGCTCCTCTCGAAAGGTGGCCGCTACGAGGTACAGTCCGCGTCCGGCAACAGGTACGAAGCCGACGTCATCGACGAGTCGTGTACCTGCCCTGACTGGCAGCAGCGCTCACCAGAAGGCGGTTGGAAGCACCTGCGTCGCGTCGATCACGAGATCAAGCGTGGCCGCGTTCCCCGACCAGACGGCCGCCTTCCCTCCCCATAGTCGTGAGCGGACTACTCCACGGGACGGACTGTGTCGCCCTCTCGTTGGACCCGGTCGAACGCCGAGAGATACGCGATCCTGTCGTGAACCTCGTCGGTATCCAGCTCCAGTTCGGCGGCCAGGTCGTCGACAGTCATCGGTTCGTCGAGTGCCTGGAGGACTTCGAGCCCCGGTAGTACCTATTCGTGAGCTCCTGGACGCGGCCCTCGATCGGCGTGGTCACCCCGTACCGCTCCTCGAGTTCGACCAGGGCCTCGTTCGCGAACGTGGCAAACTAATCGTCACCCGGGCGTTCGATCTGGGCTTCGAGTTCTTCTCGGACGACGTCGTACTCGAGGCCGGCCTGTACGAGCACATTCATGTCCTCGATGTCGTCGTCGCGGCCTGTGATCAGTTTGAACTGCTCTGTTGAATCCGGAGACGGCGAGCGGATAGCGTCGCTGTGAAGGGAGAAGCGAAACGTGCCGGGAGTTCCTCGACGACCACAACCTGCTCGCCGCGGAAGAGACGCTCCAGCAGATCTACGACACCATCTCCGACAAGCCCGCGAAGATGGTCAAGTACGAGAATGCGCCGCGGCCGAACGAAAAATGAGCACCCAAATCGAAAGTAGTGTGGCGGCACACTAGACTTTTCACGGCCGATCACCCATTAGGAGATATGAGTAGCGACAGAATCGACGCCGAAAGCAAGGTGTCTGGAAACCAGGCAAACATCCCCGCCCGGATTCGGCGTGAACTCGATATCGACGACGGCGACCAACTCCGCTGGCAGATCGAAGATGACGGGAGTATTCGAGTACAGTTCATCCAACAACAAACGGGCACGTTCGCCGAATTCGACGGCTACGCTGGTGAGGAGCCGACCGATGTAACGAGTGATCACGACGCCTGGGGCGTCGACGTCGAGTAAATGCCTCGGGCACTCATCGATACGACGGTCCTCTTTTCCGCCGCATACCAGCGCGATAGTTCCCACGATGCCGCGCTCCCGGTGCTCCAAGGCATCGACGATGGAACGCTACCCGAAGCAGTCGTCCTGGACTACGTCCTCGCGGAAACGCTCAACGACCTCACGTCCCACGCCGGCCACGACGCAGCCGTCGATCTCCTTGATCGCATCGAAGAAAACGCCCGCTTCCACATCGACTCACTCACCACCGACGCCCTCGCGACAGGGAAGGCCATCTTTCGCCAACACGAACCCCTCTCCTTCGTCGATGCCTGCATTCTGGCGTATATGCAAACCGAGGGGCTCGGCTACCTGTATGCGTTCGACGACGACTTTGATGCAGTCGAGGACGTCTATCGGCTCGAAACAGCGACGAATCCCTACGATCCGAACTAACGCTGGCTGACGCCACGGCTGGCGACGAAGTTCGGTCTCAGGATAGTCGTGCCTCGTAGTCAGCCGCCAGCTCCTGGAACTCGTTCCACTCCGGGAGCCGCTCGTCATCGACCTCGCCGTGCGTCTCGAGGTAGCGAAGCAAGGCGTCGATTTCGTCGTCGAGGCCATACTTCACCGCCTGCTCTCGGAGGTTCTCCTCGTCGACATCGACGTGGCTGAGCAGGAGGAGACAGTACGAGCGGTGGCGGCTGCCGTCGTCGATTAACAGCGTGTGACAACACAGCTCCGCTGGTGAGACTGTATTGAGTTCCTTGGAGTAGACGTAGTACCGGTGGCCGGTGAGCAGGAACTGGAGGTCGAAGGCCGCGAACCGAGCGAGACCGGTTTCGTGGAACGCCTCCGCGTCGATCTCCGTCTCGGCCTGGGCGAGGAATTCGTCGTAGTCCTCCCAGAGAATCGTGCCCTTCGGGGCGACGGCTTCGAGGCGGTGGCGATGCAGATGGTGTGCGAGTTCACGTGCGAACGCGTGGAGGCGGTCGAGGTCGGCGTTGAACTCGTAGTGGCCGTCGGCCGTCCCGACGAGCCCACGGTCGCGAAACCGTTTGAGGACGCGGTTAACCGTGTTGCGGTAGTTGTCGCTCCGGTCGGCGATCTCGGAGACTGTTCGTGGCTGGTCGATGTAGTACAGCACCTCGAGTGCCTTGCCGGTCAGCAGCTCGGGGAAGTCGATGTGGGAGTGCTGGCGGACGAGGTCCTGGTAGAGTTCGACAGTACGAGCATCCGATGGGACTACTCGCTTTCGGCGGCCGTCGCGTTCCGTGTAGACGAGCCCCTTCTCGACGAGGTCGGCGACGGCACGGGAGAGGTAGCTCTCGCTGTGGTCGAGCTTCATCGCGAGCTCGGAGATCGTGTCGCCGCGGTCGACCGTGGCGAGGACCTCGAGTTCGATGCGCCTGAGCACAGTGTAACATAGTACGAAAATTATATATAAAGAAGTTTCGAGTAGTGTTACAGTCAGCAGGCACGGGAGTCGCCTCATCGTCTTAACCAACAATCCTATGGATTCGCGGATTGTGTTGGTTAACACGAGCGCAGTCGATGTCCCTTGGCAGAGGTTGCAGAGGTCGCGCGGTGTGAGGAGCCGAAGGTGCGGCTGGGATATCGGGTGCTGAACGCCGAACTCGGACTCGATGCGAAGCCTCGCCAGCCACCCGAACTCGTGGCGCGACTCGCGTCTGCGGTCGAACAGCGGGCACAGCGACTTGCTCGTGATGCGGTCGATGCGGGTATCGCGAACGGTCGAAATCCCAACGGGGTCGCCGCAGCGTGTGTCTACGTCGCGGGGATCGAGCTGGCCGAACGGGTCACGCAGGCGGAACTCGCTGACTTAGCGGACGTGACGCCGGTGACGATTCGAAATCGGGTTCGGGAGCTTCAGGCACTGAGTCACTCGAACTGACCCCACACGAGACGAGTCCACGCGTGATGGACGGAGACTGTGTATCCGATTTCGACAACGAACCCACGTCGTCCGTTTACTCACCGTCGAACGATCCCTCGGCCGTCTCCTGCTCTCAGCCATCCGATTGAATCGTCGGCATCGTCCGATCGGTGAGGGTTGATCACGGAGTTTCGATATCCGGCTGGAGCGAAGATATTCGTCGCCACTCTCACGCACGGTAGTATCGCTCGCAATCCACATCGAGAATCCACACATATAAAACATAATTTATAGTAGAATTACAATCAGTTCTCCAAGCAGTGTCGACTGATCGTCTGCAACAGGGTACAGCTGAATGACCGCTACGGGGTATCGTGTGCGAGCTCAGTAGTAGGGGCTTATCCAATCTCTCTGGACCAATCTGACAACAGACGGTGCTAGTGCCGACTCTCGATTCAGATACGTTCGAAAAATAGCCAATTTGGGCCAGTATAATGGAAAAATCGCGGATCGGTTTCGAACGACACACTGTAGCACGGCGTATCTATCCCACTGATGCAGTGGCGTTCGTCAATAGCGCACCGGAACTGTCGAAAATCTCTCATCGCAGCTGATCCAATCTCACCACGAAATCCATGGGAGCCAGAAGAGTGCCAGATATATCGATTAAGAATGCATACACCAGAACAATCAACCTTCATACAATTATTTCAGCGCACGGACAGACACTGTGAAATCGGGCCAACAGCGGTCGTAATCCCGTGAGAGTCGCGACTTTGAACGCGACCTGTCGGACGACTAGCGTCTCAACCGTCCACAAGCACCTTGTCGTCATCCATTTTCACGTCAAACACGCCGATACACGTGCCGGACGTCTCATGTCGCCGCTCTCGAGATCGATCCCCCCACAGGTGCCACGGGCAGGTGACTGCTGGTGCGTCGGTAAAGCCACCACGGTTCTCGTTCCAGCACTTCTCACCGTTCTCGTCTTCTCACCAACCTTGCAGAGCGGCGCACGTTGGTGGGCCACCGGTTGCTGAGGGCGTGGTACTCGCCGTCGACGTTGAACGGCGCGATCTCGATCCCGTCGACCTTCACGTCCATGCCGTTCCCCGGTTCCAGGTCGTTCACGTCCGCCGTTTCGGTGTGCTGGTTCGAGCTCAGATAGATCCCGGGGATTCCTCGGCGTTCTCGTAGAGGATGGCCGTCCGGAGGTCCTCGTCGAACGCCGGGTTGGTGAACGCCCACGTTGCCGACTCGAGCGTCTGGTGGGGCCAGTTGCTCGAGTAGAGAAGATGTCCTCGGCCATCGACTGTTCGAGCATCTGGTTCGTGTCTGTGACCCGTTCTGGGGAAACCATCGGCTGGGTCGAATCGAACGATTGCGATGGGGACGCTGATGACAACTCAGATATCGTCTCCGGGAGAGCCGTTCTAAATTACAAAGATACGCGTGTAACGCCTCACTGTTCGATGATGCCGGTTGGGCCGTTCATGGTCGTTTGTCCACATCAAACACCAACCACCTCGGGTTCCGGGTAGTGGCTATGTGGGAACCGCTCGGTTGAGAACGCATCCTCGCTCGAGTTCACAGAGGCGTCATCGAATCGAAAAACGAACCGTGCGGAACGGGAGCTCGGACGGGATTGGCGGCGTACAAAGACATCCCTCGACGAGGATGGCGAGAGAACGACGACCCGAGTGAACGGACTGTACACGAGAAGACGACCGCTGTCGTCGCCGAGATCACGGATGGCCCATGACTCGAGCATGCGTCCGGCACCACGGTCGAACGGATCCGTGCCGACGGCAGAACGGCGGTGGTTCGTGAGCCGGAGGTTTCGACAGATCAGGACGTCAGCGATCTCGTCGATACGACGCCGAGGAGTTCGATCGCCTGGATATCCTCGCCAATAACGCGGAATCGCTGCATGCACCCGCGTCACTGAGCTAAACATCGGATACTCGAATGTCGTACTCGGCGTCAACTTCCTGGGACCATTCCTCTGCTCGAAACTCGCTCTTCCCTGTCTCCAGAAAGTCCATGTGGGCGCATCGTCAACAGCTCCGCTCAGCGAGGACTTGCCGCTGGATCGACTCGGTAGCCGACTGTGGGTCGAAAGCTGCGGTGTCGAATCTCACTCGGCAAGTGGCAGTTGAGTAGTGGCCGACCGGCGTGACGGAGAACGCCCCCTGTGTAGGACCCGTCGAGACGGCACGATTTCGAAACATGGTCGTGGACGACTGGGAGGACGTCGAAAAACACCGTTGCAACTCAATACGTTGGCGAGCCAGGCGACGTCGCAGCCGCAGTCAAATCCACCGTGACAATGGATCCGATTATTTCGGAAGCATTGTCGTGTCCGACTCCTCAGTGCGAACCGCCTGGAGAGTAACGAACCGGAGTCGGACACTCCCAACGGGTGCCCTATCTGCACAAATACGGATGACTGACTTCATATTGGTACTCACGCTGGGGACCCACCGTCCGGAATTGCCGGACGAGAGGAACGGACGGCCCCCGCGTGTAATTCGAACCCACGCGTCCGTAGCTGGCAGTGGCTGTGATCTGCAATCATGCAATCCGTTCCCCCGAACCGTCGCATGACGCGTCCCCGAGAGCCTCGTGATCAAGCAACCCATAGATGTATTCCTCGAACTCGACGCGATTGGATGCGAAGTGACGATACTGCTCCATCGCGAGCAACCGTTCGTATTCGCGCTGAACCAGCACATGGCCGCTCGGTTCGATGACGATACTGTCGTGTCCAACATCGACGTAGCGTTCGAGAGACCTCGATGTACGGTGTGGGAGCCAAGGAGGACTGGGGCAACCGGCCCGACGTGACGGCCAGGGACTAGAGGCCGACGTGCCGTCGGAACGACCGGCCCCTGAGCCACCGTCGATCCGTCTCGGAGAGACAATCGACGGATCGAAGCCAGTGGTACGCCTCGCCGTAGGTGGCCACATCACTGACGTTCGGGTAGTCAGACCCCCAGATCACTCGCTCTTTACCGAATCGGTCGACGAGCCACGCGACGTGGGCGTGCATGTCGCCGTATGGAAAACCCAGCTCCGACATGTGGGGAACCTCGGAGATTTTCGCGGCAACGGTCTCGTATTCGGCGAGTCGTTCGAACTGCGCGAACGTTCCCTCGTCTTTCGGCGTGTCCGGACCGGCGTGTGCGAAATGGTCGATCAGGTAGGTCAGTTCGGGATAGGTCTCGACGATGTCAATCACCTGATCGAGCTGCCTGTGGTCACAGAGGAGCTGGACGACTGCGTCGGTTTCGACGGCGGTCTCCCAAAACGCCGTCTCGTCGAGCGTCTCTCGCAGCCACGATACGTCCGGGTCGAATGTTTCCCACATCCGATCGTACGGGCACGCTCCGCCCAGCCGAATTCCGATGACGCCGTCGACGGCCATACACTCCCTAAACTGCTCACTCGCGTCGTCGGCAAACGGGTCGATCATGACGATACCGGACAACCGCTCGCTGTCTTCGACCGCCCGGATAGTATACCAGTTATCAGTCCAGTCGCAGATCGGGTACCCCACGACTACGGCCTCATCGATGCCGTTGCGATCCATATCGTCGAGCAATCGGTCCGCGGTATACACGGTGTGCACTTCGAACTCATCCACCCGGTCGAGGAGCGGTCCGTTGACCCACGGGTGCTCATCGCTCGCGGGGCCCCACGCATGGGTGTGCGAATCTAGTACCATGACGGGAGAACCGAGGATATGCTACTAAACGTTGGGGTGTGACAACTGTCTGAGTTCAAAACCGGCGTAGTTGGGTCCCCGGACCCAGGGAGGGCCAGGATCGAGATCAGACCCCAGGGTCGCTCTCAGCGACGACCGGGTTCCGCAACGTCCCGATCCCCTCGATCTCGACGTCGACGGTATCGCCTGGTTCCAGGAGTTCGGGCGGATCCCGGAAGATCCCGACGCCACCGGGCGTTCCCGTCGAGATGACGTCTCCGGGACGCAGCGTCGTGATCCCGGAAATGTACTCGATGAGCTCGTCGACGGCAAAGATGAATTCGCTCGTGTTGGATGACTGTTTCGTTTCGCCGTTAACTCGACACGCCACATCAAGGCTGTCTGGTTCGAGGTACTCGTCCGGTACCAGGCTTGGACCCATTGGTGCGAACGTATCGTAACTCTTCCCGCGGTAGAACTGTTCGTCGACGAACTGGGCATCGCGCCCGCTGACGTCGTTTATCGCCGTATATCCGGCGACGTAGTCGCGGGCGTCACTCGCTGAGACGTCCTTCGCAGTGCGTCCGATCACAACGCCGAGCTCGACCTCGTAGTCCACTTGCTCCAGGTCCGCCGGGTGCACGATGGGGTCTCTCGGATTGGTTACCGAAGTACTTGCTTTCCCGAACAACAGCGGGCGCTCGGGGACGTCCTCGTCCTGCTCTGTGGCGTGGTCGTGGTAGTTGAGTCCCACACAGACGATCTTCCCGGGGCGAGGAACCGGCGTCAGGATCCGGGTCTCGTCGACGGCGACCGAATTCGATCCTGCAGCCTTGACCGCATTCTCGACGAGTCGCAGGAAGCCGGAGTCGGTCAACTGCTGGTAGGAGACCTCCTCTCGGAGACCAGCGACCGGTACGATCGTGTCGTCCTGACAAACGCCCCATTGTGCGTTGCTACCGTTGGTGTAGCGAACAAACTGCATCGTCTCCTCCCTGTGGTCAGGCCACACCCTCCTAACTGTTGTGTTTCACTGAGCAGCGTATCCCGAACGCTAGCAGCGTATCGGCCCGAATCCCGACGCCAACCGCCGAAGACTCACGAATACGTGAGATTCACCTCGACAACGTTAGCACTGCTGAGGACCAGTTCCGGGACCTCTTCGGTGTACCGTTCTTTTCGCATCCGACTCTTGGGGCCCGAGACGCTGACGGCGGCGATCGCGCGTTCATTCTCGCCGATGATCGGCGCGGCGATGCAACGCATCCCCTTTACGCGTTCCTCGTCATCGTATGCGTACCCCCGCTCTCGAATCTGATCGAGTTCATCGAACAGCGCCTCTCGACTGGTGATCGTGCTCTCGGTCACCTTCGGCATGCCGTGCCGGTCGAGGATAGCCTCCACTTCTTCGCGCGGTCGATGGGCCATCATGGACTTCCCGAGCGCCGTCGTCTGAAGCGGGACGCGCATACCCGCGTGCGTGTCGAGTTGGACGGCGACGGACCCACGGGCCTTGTACAGAAACACGCCACGCCCGTGCTCTTCTATCATGAGGTTGGCGTGCTCACCGGTTTTCTCGGCTAGTTCGTCTATCTCCGGCTTGGTGACCTCGAACGCCTTTCGGCGGAGGCGAGCCTGTTCCCCTAGCTGGAGGTATCGAGTGCTAATCTGATAGAGGCTGCCTTCTTTCACCAGATACTCTTCCTGTTCGAGCGTCCGGAGGTAATCATGCGCGGTACTCGTGGGCATGTCCATCTGTTCTGCGACTTCCGAAACGCGCGCACCCCCGAGTTCGCGGAGTAATTCGACGATCTCGTGGGCCACTTTTGCGGCCTTGATCGGAACTTGATTCGACATTGATCGACGATTGGACTCCACCGGCAAAATCATTCCGGGAATGTCGGATTGAAGTGCCGGCACGTTCTCACACGATCTGTCTCGGTGCTTCGGTGTCGGGATTGAACGTTTCGCCAAGCAAGTCGACTCACAGTACCGGTCCGTTGCGTTCTGTCCTCCGTCGCATCTGCTATCCCGGTAGTACAGACTGGGATCGATGCAGGCCGCCCGTTTATCGACGGCCTCAGAGTGCTCTTTGCAGTCAGTGGTTCGTACACTCTCGAGCCAGCTTCAATCGAGACCGTCTCCGTCGATTTCATTCGGGGAATCGCTGGTCTGAGAGAGAATTGCCAAATGGCCGTCCTCCTCGATCGTGCTGGTGGCGTGTTCGCCCGTTCGGCCGGTGATGTCCGCGATCTCCGGTTCCCTCACCTCGAATGTTCGAATCCTCAGCTTTGTTCGGCTCCTACAGCTAAAAGAACCGAGTGCGCTCGTGCTACGTGTCGCCGTCCCTGACCGAATACTCCTCTTTTTGCGTCTGCAAGGTGGTCGTGGGCGATTCATGACAGCATCTCGAGTCGGTCTGTCGATTCAGCGCCATCAGAGCCATCGGATCTCCGAAGATTCTCCACGATCGTGAGGGAAGCCTTCGTCGCCTCCACTGGTGCTTGAAGTGCAACGTACACCGAGAACACGCTCCCGCACGGATACCATCCGGCATATCCGGATTCTGGCTCATTCCGGTTCGGAGGCCGTACTCCTGAGTGTGGCCGGTGGGCATAGATAATCTGGTTACCACGCTGTGGTGTCGTCTCTCCGTCCGTCAGTCCGAGCAGCGAACACATGTCATCGTAAAGCGTTTGTAGGTTCGGTTAGCCATCGAGTGTATGGGCGCCCAAGAGCGAGAGCCGTCGGTACAGCCAGTAGAATCGCCGGCCAATCCTTCAGATCTCGATCGTGAAGTCGACGATGTCGTTCCGGAGTATCGGGCGCTCGCGACTGACCTCGGAGCCGCAGTTGCCGGTGACGTTCGCTTCGACGAATACGCACAAATTCTCTACGCCACGGACGGCAGCATTTACCAGTCTCGGCCCGCCGGCGTCGTCTATCCCACCTCGGTCGAGGACGTGCAGACGGCAGTCGAGGTAGCGACGGACCACGATGTCCCGGTGATGCCAAGGGGAACGGGGTCATCTCTCGGGGGTCAGGCTGTCGGCCCGGGTTGTGTCATCCTTGATATGTCCAGACACATGAACGAGGTGCTCGACGTTCGCCCCGACGAGCAGCGAGCGAGGATCCAACCGGGCGTCGTCCAGGACGACCTCGACGCGGTGCTGGCCGAGCACGGACTACAGTTCGCGCCGGACCCCGCCTCGTCGAATCGTGCGACCGTCGGTGGCGGCATCGGCAACAACTCGACCGGTGCACACTCCGTGCGCTATGGCATCACCGACGCGTATACGGAAGAAGTGAAGGCCGTGCTCTCCGACGGTACCCTCCTCCACGCCCGTGAGGTCGTCATCGATAGCGAGGAATACGACCACATCGTCGGGAAAGACGACCGTGAGGCCAACGTGTACGAGACCGTTCGCCAACTTGTCGAGGACAATGAAGAAGAGATCGCCGAACGCTACCCCGAACTCAAACGCCGCGTGTCCGGCTACAATCTCGACCGGGTGATCTACGAGAACGAAGACGGCGAGCAGGTGATCAACCTCGCGAAACTGTTCGTCGGCGCAGAAGGCACGCTGGGCGTCATCGTCGAAGCCGAGATCTCACTGGTGACCGTGCCCGAGGCGACGACGCTCGCTTTGTACTGTTTCGACGATCTGGTCAAGGCGATGCAGGCGGTTCCGGTCGCCCTGGAGTACGACGTCAGCGCCGTCGAACTGATGGACGATGAGGTCTTCCGGCTCGCCTCCGAGTCGGACGGGTATGCCGAGTACGTCGAACCCCTACCTGAAGGAACGGCGGCCGCCTTGATGCTCGAGTACGACTCGGAACTCCACGACGATTTCGAGGCGGCCATCGCCGCGACCAACGAACGGTTTCTCGATGACGGTAACGCGTTCGATGTCGTCGAAGCGTACACCGACGAGGACCAGGCCGACATCTGGAAATTGCGAAAAGCGGCCATCCCTCTACTCATGTCACTCGAAGGGGACCCAAAGCCGTACCCGTTTATCGAAGATGCGACGGTCCCGCCGGCCGAATTGGCCGAGTACGTCGAGAAGTTCGAAGCCGTCCTCGACACCCACGGTACCTCGGCTGCCTACTTCGCCCACGCTGGGTCGGGAACGCTTCACATCCGCCCCGTTCTGAACTTGAAGACGGAGGCGGGCATCGAGACGATGCACTCGATCACCGAAGACGTGACTGACCTGGTACTCGAACACCACGGTGCGTTCTCGGGCGAACACGGCGACGGGATGGCTCGCACCGAATTCAATCCCAAGATGTACGGTGAAGATCTCTGGGCAGCGTTCAAGGCGGTCAAGACAGCCTTCGATCCCGGATGGGACATGCATCCTGGTAACGTCGTCTACCGCGACGGGCCGGATGACATCGGGCCGGACTCCGAACGTGGCGTCGGTGCCGACATGCGCGAGAACCTCCGGTATGGCGCGGACTATCAGTCGCTTGAGCCACAGACGACGCTCGATTTCACCGACGAAGGTGGGTTCTCCGATCTCGTCGAACTTTGCAACGGATGCGGGACGTGTCGCCAGACGGGTAGCGACGTCATGTGCCCGACCTACCGTGCATCCAACGAGGAGATCCAGACGACGCGTGGCCGGGCGAACCTTCTCCGCGCTGCGATCAGTGGGGAACTCCCTGAATCGGAACTGTACTCCGAACGATTCCAGACGGAGGTCCTGGACCTCTGCGTGGGCTGTAAGGGCTGTAAGAGCGACTGCCCCACCGGTGTCGACCTGGCGAAACTCAAGGCTGAAGTGAAACACGAATACCATCAGGAGGCGGGACGCACGGTTCGCGAGCGACTGTTTGCCAACGTCGACCGAGTCAGTGCCATCGGAAGCAACCTCGCGCCGCTCTCGAACTGGATGCAACAGCTTCCCGGTGCCGACTTCCTCGGAGAACGGCTGTTCGGTATCGCAGCCGAGCGCGATACGCCCACGTTTCGGCGAGAGACATTCGTCGACTGGGCGCGGTCCCGCGAGAACCGTGTCTCGATCGATGCCTCGAGCGACAAAGTCCTCCTGTTTCCGGACACGTACACGAACTACAGCTACCCCGAACCCGGAAAGGCCGCCGTGGACGTCCTCGAGGAGGCAAACGTCCACGTTCGAGTCCTCGCTCCCAGTGAAGTCGAACCGAGCGGAAGAGCGGCGTTCTCGATGGGTCTCTTGGACGAGGCTCGCGACCGGGCGTCGACTAACGTCGACGCGCTGGCACCCTTCCTCGAGGATGGATGGTCGGTCGTCTTCGTCGAGCCGTCGGATGCGGCGATGTTCCAGGACGAGTATCTCGACCTACTCTCCGGCGGGGACGTTCGGACCGTCTCCGCGAACGCCTACGGGATATGTGAGTACCTGAACACGTATCGAGTGTACGACGAGATCGAGTTCCGTGTGTCCGGAGAACACCTCACGTACCATGGCCACTGCAACCAGTCGGCGTTGAACCGCGACCACCACACCGCAGCGGTGTTACGGGCGGTCGGATACGAAGTCGACTCCCTCGACTCCAGCTGTTGTGGCATGGCTGGCTCCTTCGGATACGAGGCCGAACACTACGACCTCTCGAAGGCCATCGGACGGATCCTGTACGACCAGGTGGACCGAAGTCCGGGTGAGAGCGTCGTGGCACCGGGGGCATCATGTCGGACACAACTCGACGACCGATACGGTGAGCGCGTGTCTCATCCCATCGAGAAGGTTCACGAAGCGATCGTTTGATACCGACTTGCTGATCGTCGAGCGGACCGGCATCGCCTCCCGGGGACGGAACTATCCGAGGTTCCTCGCCCGTTGGACGACGTCGGGGCCGTACATCTCCTCGAGTTCCGCGTGCTGGTCGGGTCGGTGCTCGTAGACGTCCTGGAACAGCGTGATCGGCGTCTGGGCCGCCTGGTAGGTCGCCTCGTCCCACATCCGATCCGTGCTGAACGCCACCTCGACGCCGTCGAGGACGAGCGTCGTGGACTGGGTCATGGCGATCGCGCCCCTGCCCGCCTCCTTTGCGGCCTCGAACTCCTCCATCGAGTCGACGATGTCGTCCATGCTCGGCACGTACGAGATGCGGTCGAGCAGTTCCTCGTGCAGGCCGTCGGCGTCCAGTTCGTGCTCGTCGCCGTCGACACCCAGGACGTACCCGTCGTCGGTCTCCGCCAGCGAGAGGTCCTCGCCGTCGTAGACGGCCCGGTCGCCCTCGGCGGGGAGGTCGACCTCGTCGTCCCCGACCGAGAGCAGCCAGCTTCCGGTTGTCGGCGGGAGCGGGTCGGTGTTCGCCACTTCGACCTGTGTGGGCGTCAGCGACCAGATGCCGGTCATCCCCTTGGCCCGATTGTCCCGCATCCGGTCGCGATAGCCCTCGACGTCGCGGATGTCGTCGTACGGGCCGTCCACGGCGATCAGGCCGGCGGCGCTGGCACCGCGGGAGGTGTTGTGCCGGAGTTCGGGCCAGGGCGGCAGTTCGCCGGTCGGCGTCATCGCCCGCATGTCCTTGGTGTAGTCGACCTCGCCGTCGACGAGCATGAACAGCCGTTCGAGATTGTTCGAGGGCTTGCCCATCTCCTCGCGGAGGTCGGCCATGGCGAGTTCGGCCTCGCCGCTCTCGACGATCACGGACATCGAGAGGCTCCCCTCCTCCAGTCCGTGCTCGGTCTCGACGATGGTGAGGAACTCGTCGGCCTTCTTCCAGTCGTCGACGTCACCCACTTCCGGAATGACGAACCCGTCGACGTGCTCGACCGCGCCGTTGTCGGGGTCGGCGATCTCCATGATCTGCTGGAACCCCGAGTGACGCGTGGTGGGGCTGTCGCGGTGCCAGACGACGCGGGGGTGGATCTCGCCGGGGAACTCGGCACCGTGCTCGGCGACGACCTCGACGATGTTCTCGACGCCCTCCTCACGCATGGCGGGCGCGGTCGCGTCCTCGTTGTCGGGGACCCAGACGTCGGGGGCCTGGAGCCCGCGGAGTCCGGCCGCGCTGCGGATCATCTTGGCGGAGTCGTCCTCCCCCTTCACCGCGGTCGGAGACGTGAAGAACGTTCGAACGAACTCGCGTTCGTGTCCATACTGTTCGCTCATGACAGACGGATAGACACGAGAGATGGATTCTAATAAAGCGAGGGGGTATCCGGCTCGAAGATCCGAACGGATCGCCCACAACCATCGTTCAGGCGTGTCTTGGGCGCAGTCAGCGGGAGGGCTGCTCCGATTCAACGGCGAACTGGTACGTCCCGGAACCGACTTCGACGACGAGATCGCCCTCCTCTTGGCGAACAGCGTCGATACCGTCCGGAACGTCACCGGTCGTCCCAGCGAGTCGCGTGCCGGACTCGGTGACGAGCGAGTCAGCCGCACCGGGCAGGCGAACCGTTGCGGTCGTGTTCCATGGGACTGTCGTGGAGAGTTCGTATCCCCGGTCGGAGTCAGTCCGCTCCCAGGCCACCGTGAACTCGCCGTTGGGCGTCTCCACCTGCCCTTCGGCCCAGTCGAGGGCGTCAACGAGCGTCGGTGCGACCGTCGCATGGTCAGTGACTGGATCGTCGCCCAGTCGGAGTCCGGCGATCGCCTCGTAGAGGTACTCGGAGACGAACGTGAACGGAGAGTGATTAAACGAGTTCATCCCGGAACCGATCCGGGAGTCCGAGTCCCAGCGCTCCCACATCGTCGTCGCGCCCTGCCGGACCATGTACACCCATCCGGGCTGCTCCGGTTGGCTCACGACTTCGTAGGCGATCTCCTCGTACCCATGGTCGACGAGGGTATGGAGGAGCGGACGTGTGCCGAGGAAGCCGGTCTTCAGTTTGCAACCGTCCGAACGGACAGTCTCAGCCAACCGCGTGGCGACGTCGTTCACGTGTTCGTCCGGGACGAGTCCCACGAACAGCGGAACCGTGTACGATGCTTGCGTTCCAGGTCCGTACCGCGCCTCATCAGCTCGGAAGAATTCGTTGTTGATGGCGTCAGCGATGTGTTCTGCGCGCCGTCGATACGTGGCGGCGTCAGCCTCGTTTCCGAGCGTCGTCGCTATCTTCGCGAACAGATTCGTCGTGTGGTAATGGAACGCGCTATTGAACAGGTCGAACGGCAGTCCCCGTCGCCCGTCGGCGTTTTCGAACGCGAGCCAGTCACCGTATTTCCCGTACTTGTCGGGAATGATCCCGTCGTTCGACTGTTCATCCCAGTAGTCGACGTACCGACGCATCCGTTCGTAGTGACGCTTGAGGACGCCACGGTCACCGTAGTGCCGGTACAGGTGCCAGGGAATGGTGACCTGCGTGATGCCCCAGGTCGGGTCTTCTGGCGTAGATCCATAGCCGTACGGGATCGTGTCCGCCACGTAGCCGTGGTCCGACTGGACGTCAGCGTGGTCGTTCATCCACTTCTCGTAAAACAGCGCCGCGTCGAAGTTGAACATCAGTGACCGGCCGGCGATGTGGTTATCGCCGGTCCAGCCGAACCGTTCGTCGCGCTGTGGACAGTCCGTGAGGACGCTGTGTACGTTACCCCGAAGGCCCCACATCGCGTTCCGTTGCACTTGACGGAGGTCCGTATTCGAGCAGTCGAACGAACCGATCCGGTCGAGATCGGAATGGACGACGTGTGCGCGTAGGTCGTCCGTCGAGAGATCGCCCGGGTAGTTCGACACCTGCACGTATCTGAATCCGTGGTACGTAAATCGAGGTCGGTAAGTTGCCCGGCTCGAATCGGCAGCGACGTAGGTGTCCGTCGCGTCGGCCGTTCGGAGATCTCCCATCGCGAGACTTCCATCGTCCAGGAGGGTCTCTGCGTGCCGAATCGTTATCTCGTCGCCGGCGTCAGCGCCGTGTACGTTGATCGCCACCCAGCCGACGAGGTTCTGGCCGAAATCGAAGATCGGGCCCTTCTCGTGGTCGTGAACCTCAACCGGATCGATCTGTTCCGTCACGCGGATCGGCGGGAGTCGCTGGGGTGTGAGCTCCCCGTCCGGGCCCTCGACGACCGTCGCGTACTCCCATTCGCCGTCGAAATCTGGTTCCGTCCATCCCGGCTGTTCCAGGCGGGCGTCGTACCGCTCGCCATCGTAGAGGTCGTGTTCGACGATGGGGCTCTCCGTCGCCGTCCACGACTCGTCGGTCCCGATCGTCCGGGTCGAACCGTCCGCGTACTCGAGGGTCAGATGCAGGAGGGCACGCGGCGAACCGAAGCCCGTCCATCCCTGCGCGTTCTTCGAGAACCATCCCCGCCCGAGCCAGAGGCCCAGTGCATTCTCGCCCGCTTCGAGGTGTTCACTGAGGTCGTACGTGCTGTACAGCGCCCGCTCGTCGTACTCGGTCCACCCTGGGTTGAGAACCTCGTTACCCACTCGTTCGCCATTGGCATACAGTTCACCGTACCCGAGCGTGCAGACGTGCGCTCTGGCACGTACGACATCTCCATCGAGCGCCACGTCGGTCCGAAACAGCGGTGAGGCGGCCGCCGTCCGCGACGCGTACCATCCGTCGACGAGGTTGGATCGGCCCCACCCCTCTCGCTCGACACTGGACGATGCGGTCACCGGCCGGTCGGCTGCGACGTCGGTTTCACCGCCGTTGTACACTCCGAGGCCGGCGAGGGCGAAGGTCTGCCACGACCCGTAGGCCTCCGGGGCAAACTCGGTCCGTAGCTGGCCAAACCGGTCTCTTGGAGGAGTCGCCGGATCGAACGTGTACAGGTCGGTGGCAACGACCCGGACGTACCGTGCGGTCGTGTTCACGTCGAACGAGCGCGAATCGGTCCCCGGGTTCGCTTGCGCCTCCTCGGTTCTGTCGACGACGACGCTCGACTGGGCGAACGTCTCGTCGTCCGAAACCTCGATCCGGTAGCGAACGGGGAACCCGAATCCCCTGGGACCGCTCTCAAGGTCATCGTCGATCGAGTAGACGTTCGAGACCACCACGCCATCGGGCGTCTCCGGACCGTCGCACGGCGACGCCGGATGGAGTTCGATCCGCGTGATCGGACGCGACTCACCGAGGTCGACCTGTACCCACTCCTCGGGGTCCTTGGTGGCGGGATGCCAGCGACTCCGGTAGCCGTTCGAGTCGCCGGCGCCCGGTTGGTAGCTGATCCACTCGCCATCCCACTCGTGCTCGCCGGAGAGCGCAGTCGAGAAGCTGGAGAGGTCGGACCATTTCGAGGGTCGGTCGTCCTCGTCCCAGATCCGCACCCTCCAGTAGTAGTCGCTGTCCGCCTCCAGGGGAACACCGTCGTACACGACGGACGTCGAATCGGATCCGTCCACTTTCCCCGAATCCCAGAGTGACCCCCGTTTCTCTACGACATCGTCTCTCGTCCGGCCGACGATGACCCGATATGCAGTCTGGACGACTCCTCGCCGGTCGGCGTTCGCCTGCCACGAAAATCGCGGTTCGCTGGGAACCACGTTGTTCGGTGCCCTCTCGTACTCTACTTTCGGAGCGATGACCGTTGGACGTTCCGATATCCGGGGAGGAGATGGCATGTCGTCGGGGATTCGCTGGAAACTCGCTTATAGGTTGGGATCTGCCGTCTCGGACCGCTCGCGAAATCGACGGCGACGGGTGAGCAGATTCTGATCGCTCTTGCCACCGGACCTGTGACTCGGCAGAGCCACCCCGTCGTCCCTCGTTGTAGAACGCCTCGACGCACTGTTCATCACGGTCGGATGGTTCGGCCTTTCGGGTCGTAATCGAGGTTGACACCGAGCACGTCGGGCGGGATCAGTGACCACGACTCGAAGGAGGCGGTGATCGAACGTCCTCGATTGACAACGGCTTTCGAGTCGTTCGTTCGGTGACTCGATCGACCGAGTGGAACCCGCCGCCGGCGTGCATCCGAACCTGAACGGAGATCCGCTCGGCGCTGCGCAACACCAATGCACCGTTCCCCTTCTCGTCGAACATTGTCTCGTTCGTGAGTATCAGTGCGGAGGCCCCGGCGACCCCATTGATCACTCTAGGAAGGAGGGGGTGTAAGATTCCTCCTCAGCCGCGGTCCGCCATCGGTGCGCGGGCGTCCAATCGAGAAGGTTGCGGGCCTTCTCGATCGAGTAGATTGACTCTTCGCCGGAGATGTCACAACGGTCGGGCAGGTCACCGTACATCGCTTTGACGATGGACCGTGTAGGGGCACCGGCACGGTTATCGACGGCAGAGACGTTGAACGCCTCGTGCCCGTCGAGGTCGGTCTCGATGGCCGCCTCGATGAAGGCGAGTACGTCGCGAATGTCGACGTAGCTCCAGAGATTTCCGGACTCGCCAAGTCGATCTTCGTCGTCGGATTCGAGTATCCCCGTCCAGTACTCACCGGGGTAGCGGATGTAAGTCGCTCGCAGTGAGACGACGGAAATCCCGTATCGTCTGGACGCCGCTTTGCCGGCCTCTTCGCCGAGGAGTTTCGACGTGCCGTACGGTCTCTTCGGTCGCACCGGATGTGATTCATCGATCGGGAGGTATTCGACCGGATTGTCCGGGAGGAACCGACCGTATGCGGCCTCGCTGGAGGCCCAGATCACGTTCGCGTCCGTCCGTCCGGCCGCTTCTAATACGTTGTACGTCCCCTGGACGTTCGTGTGAAAGATCGCGTTGTCCGAGCCGCGATCGCTTCGTAGTCCCCCGAAGTGAATCACTGTGTCGGGGTCAGCGTCGAGGATGAATTCGAGGACATCGCCCTGGTCGGTCACGTCTGCCGGACGGAAATCGACGTTCGACCGGTCACCAGGCGGTCGCCGTAGGTCGAGGCCCAGTACCTCGTATCCCATATCAGCGAAATGGTCCACGGTCCAGCTCCCCGTCTGTCCAACGGCGCCCGTAACGACAATATCCATGGAAATTAGTTTCATCTGCTCACGATATGCCTTTCGGTGCCTGATGGATACCAATGGTGTTCGCTCACTGAAACACTACCGTCGACGCAGAACGGGACGTAACAGATTCATCACCATCCGGATTGGGATCTATCGTCCGGGACTCTCATCGACCGTCAGAACGTACGTCGGCACCCCGACGATACCATGGGTTCAACGAGAGGGATCCCGGAACCGGAACGGACGAGACGTCGCGTGGCTGTCTTCGAACCGGGGGTGACGATTCGTTCGATCAGCAGCGTCGGTACGTCGGGACGCCTTACTCCGCGGGGACACCGCCCCGTCGGACGAGTTCGAAGTAGTCATCGTCGCCGGTCTGACCGCCCTTGAGCGATAACTCGAGGCCATCGAACGTTGGGTCATTGCTCGCGGCGCGACACAGAGGAGCACCCGGGGCGGTTGGCGCGATGGGCTCTAGCGCCGTGACGTCCAGTGCTGGCACGACGAAGCCACTCGTATCACCACCGGCTACACAGGCGCGTTCGATTCCGGTCTCCTCGAGCACGCGACGGAAGATTTCGCCCTGTTCCCGACCGAGTACCGCACCGAGCGTCTCGTCGCTATCGACCGATTCGAATCGTAGTCGTGTCTCGGCGATTGCGGCATCGTCAGGGCCGCGAGCGGCCGCGAGCACGACGCTCTGGCCGCCGTCGATGGCCTGAACCGCAGCTTCGACGGCGATCGCGCGCGCGTCCGCCGCTTCTGCGGGGTCGACGAGACGTGCCGTCTCGAGATCGATGATAGTGAATCCGGTCTCCGCGGCGACCTCGATTTGACGGGCAGTCACCGGCGAGGCACTGCCGGACATCACCGCGATCCGGTCGACGGGGGACCGTGGCTCGAGAACGGACTGGGAGCGGTCGATCTCTCCGAGCGCGTCCCATCGGCTCGACAGCGCGTGGTGTTCGAGGCCGGACGACCCGACGGCAAACAGCGGATCGGACTCGCTCGTCGCCCGGTCCCAGAGGACCCGTCCAATCGTCTCGAGGTGATCGGTCGTGATCCCGTCGAACACGACGATCTCGTGGTTGTCCGTCGCTTCGTCGAGAGAGTCGACTGCCGAGTCGACGGTCGCCAAACTGCGAACGTCGACGGTGCCGATCGACCGGTCGGTCTGTTCTGCCAGATGGCGACGGAGGTCGCTCTCCGACATGGGCGTCACCGGGTGGTCGCTCATCGTCGGATGACGGTCGATCCGGTACGGCGTCCCGTCCTGGACCGCAAATAGGTTCCCGAACGCGACGTACCGGCCGTGTGGAACCGTCGAGCCCTGTGATACGGGGACGAACGGTGAGTCGTAGACGTCCTGGGCGAGGTCTATCGCGTGGCCGATGCTTCCGATTTCGGGGGCTGAATCGAACGTCGAACATACCTTATAGTGGACGAGCGGCGGGTCAAGTGCTGCGAGTGACTCGAACGCCGACGGCAAGGTCTCGTCCATCTCGTCCGGCGTCATCGAACGACTGCGTCCCGCGACGCCCACCGCCTGAATCCCGTCGAACTCGTCGAGGTCGTCGGAGTCGGGCGGGGCGAGGAAGAGGACTGCCCGGACGCCATTTCGCGCCAGCCCTTCCAGTGCGTCCGTCGACCCGGTGATATCGTCGCCGTAGTAGGCGAGGAGGAGGTCAGTGTCCGTCATCGTCTCTCGTAGTGATCGAGGGCCACGCGTAGTTCTTGGTGGTCCTTGGCGTGTTCGTCTAACGGGATGCCCTTCATGGCGGCCTCCCATCCCTGTTTGAGGTGATCCACGCCCGCCGCGGGACCGTCCGGATGACCGAGGATGCCGCCGCCGGCGAGGTACAGTAAGTCGACGTTCCCGAGCGCCTCGTGGGTATCGGCCGCCTGGTCGGCCCACTGTCCCGACGAGAACACGGGCATCGCGACGTCGTCGTCCGACGCGATGGGCGTCTGCACCGCTTTCGCGGACTTGATCACGGACTCGTCGGATTCACAGAACTTGTTCCGGATGCCGTTGACGTGCATCTGGTCTGCTCCAGCCAGTCGGAAGAACTGATGATACGCCTGATATTCGTATCCGAGTTCGGGACAGCGTGAAAGTGCACCCCAGCCGTTCCGGTGGGCGTGAATGGGGACGTCCGCGTGCTTGCGGAGTTCAGTCAGTGCAGACAGCCCCACGCTGTTCATACTCACCATGACGCAGTTGCCGCCCGCGTTGACGACGGCGTCATGTCGTTCGAGCATCTCGTCCACGTCGCCTGTAATGTTACAGGCGTACATCACTTCGTTGCCCGTCTCATCTCGATACGAGTCGATAGCCCCCATCACCGCGGTCACGCGGTCCTTGACGGGCGAGTACGGCGGGCTTGCGATGAGTTCGTCGTCCTTGATGAAATCGAGGTCCGCCTCTAGCAACTCCCCGACGAGCTCACCGGTCTCCGCCGGAGAGAGGCCCACACTGGGTTTGATGATCGTCCCGATGAGCGGCCGGTCGTACACGTCGACGATCTCACGCGTGCCCTCGATACCGAACTGCGGACCCGGGTACGCATCTGCCAGTGCGGCTGGCACGTCGATGTCGAACAGCCGGAGTCCGGAGAAATGGCGGAGTTCGAAGAGGTTTCCGCCCACAGTCGTCACCAGATTCGGGAGCGACGTTCCGACGTTTTCCCCGGGATACGAGACGACGACTTCCGCACGGCGATACCCGTCCGAATCGTCGATCTCCGCCGGCGTGCGTGCGCCAGGGAGGGTCGGTTCCTCGACTGTTTCGAGTTCGGTTATCTCCTCGACCGTGGCGCCGTGTCGTTCCTGGAGCGACTCCGTCTCGGCGGGGACGTCGACGAACGTTCCCGAGGACTGTTCACCGGCTATCGCTGCTGCTGCTTCGTCGAGTGGATATGGTGTCTCTATCCGATAGCGGGCCCTAATTCTCTCCATGCGTGGTATACCTCTCCATGACTGATTCGAGTCTCATAACTTTTGACCATCCTGGCGGCTTTCGCCCGGTGTTCATAACACGTCCAGCCGGGGAGGACGCGGACGCTACGACGAGTGGGCGATGTCTGCGATCCGCTCCATCGCTAAGTCGGGGCTTGAGAGCACCGTCAGGCCAGTCTCTTCAGACAGTTCGTTCTCGAGGTGGCTCATCGACGCCTGCGCCAGCACGATCACGTCGACGTCGTCCGCGACCTCGCGAGCGCGTTCGGTGACGAGCCGGTCGTGACGCTCCGTCTCACCGTTCTGGCGTGCTTCGAACGCGTCGTCGACGAGCGACGACTGAATCTCGATGGGTCTGTCGGTCCGGGCTGCTTTGCGCTCGACCAGTTCAGTGCTCGGTTCGAGTGTCGACGCCGCCGTCGCGATCACTGCGATCCGGTCACCGACTTCGACTGCCCGTTCCGTCATCGGATCGTCTATCTTGACGATCGGAATATCGACGATTTGCCGGGCCACGTTCACCGCGGGGGATGTGCTCGAGCAGGTATCAAGGACGACGTCCGCCCCCGCCTGCTCGGCGAGCGTGAGTTGTGAGCAGATCCGTTGTGTGATCCCGGGCGTCAACGCGCCCTCCGAGAGCAACTCGTCGATGACGCTTTCGTCTACCATGTGGTAGTACTCGGTGTCCGGAATGTATTCCGATGCTAGTTCGTCGAACGTCTCCGTTAGCACTGCTCCCGTGTGGAAGAAGCATACACTGCTCATGTGACGTTTTCTGGTCTCGACGGAGGGTGATAAGAATTGCTACTGTCCGTATTCTTGGTGAACGTCGTCGACGACTCGGCGACGGCGTCGTCTCGCACTGCCGGGTCGCCGATGGCACGTGTCCGGTACTGAATCCGGGCGCAGGGGCGTCCTCGGGTGTGACATCCGCGTATGGATCAAGAGGGATTGACGGCGACCGATCGCCGTCTTGGACACGCACGGTCCCGCCGCTCCCGAAAATGAGTGCCTCGTGGAGCAGTTCGCGACCGGTCGTCGCGACGGTTTCTTCGGCGTCGAGGAAGGATCCTGACTCAGTTATGGGTGCGTCTCAGTAACGCCGAACCTTCGAAACTGAGCCATCATCGTTCGATCAGTCGACGATCGCCGGTTCCCGCACGGCTGAGCGCGTCTTCAGGGACGTTCCCGAATCGGGGTCGAAGAGGTAGACGTTCGCCGGCGCGACGGTGAAACTCACCGTCATTCCTTGCCGCAGATCGGTACCGTCGCCGGTTCGGACGGTCAACTCGATGCCGTCGAAGTCGAGGTAGACGAAGTTCTCCTTCCCCTGGTACTCGGAGACGACGACTTCGGCGTTCGCGGGGTACTCGTTGGTGTCCGTGGATAACTTGAGGTCCTCCGGGCGCAAACCGACGTCGAGGTGACTCCGGTCGTACTCCTCCGGGACCAGTTCCCGCGGGAGGTGCTGGAGTGGTCGCTTGTTCGCCGAACTGATCAACTGCACCTCCTCGCCACGTCGCTCCGTTTCACACTCGAGAACATTCATCGCCGGACTACCCAGGAACGTGGCGACAAAGCGGTTGTTCGGGTCGTCATAGGCCTCCTCAGGGGGTGCGATTTGTTCGATTTCCCCGTCGTTCATGACGGCGAGGCGATCGGCCATCGTCATAGCCTCCTTCTGGTCGTGGGTCACGTAGATCGTGGCTACATCGATCTCCTCGTGAATTCGCTGGACTTCGGTCCGCATCTGGGCACGCCGCTTCGCATCGAGGTTACTCAGCGGTTCGTCCAGCAAGAACACGGCAGGGTCGCGAACGATGGCTCTGGCGAGCGCGATTCGTTGTTTCTGTCCGCCACTCATCTCTGCGGGCAGGTCGTCGAGGAGATCATCGATACCGAGGAGTTCAGCGGTCTCGTGAACGTGCCGTTTCCGTTCCGATTCCGGGATGTCCATCGAGTGTTTCAACCCGTACTCGATGTTCTGCTCGCCGGTCATCTTCGTATAGAGCGCGTAGTTCTGGAACACCATTGCGACGTTCCGGTCGCTCGGGGTCAGCGTCTGGACCTCGGATTCATCGAACTCGATAGCCCCCTGACTCACGGCCTCGAGGCCGGCTATCAACCGGAGCGTCGTACTCTTTCCACAACCGCTCGGGCCGACGAGCACGAGGAGTTCTCCCTCGTCGACCGCCAGTGATATGTCGTCTACCGCCCTTTCCGTCCCTTTCGCGTCGTCGTAGATCTTTGTGATCCCGTCGAGAGTGACGTTCGCCATGGATTATTCCTCCGTAGTGATGGTATCGCCGTTCGCATCGAAGGCGAGCACGTTCTGCAGGTCGAAGACGATCGGAACTGTCGAGCCCTCTTCGACGGAGGCGGGCAGATCGACAGTGTGAGCCTTCAACGAGGTTTCCTCTCTCGTGAGTTCGATTTCGTATGAGTTCCCGAGCGGTTCGATGAATCGTACCGTGAACTCCACGGGAGCGCTCTTCCCGTCGACGTCTTCCCACTCGCCGTCCATGGAGTCCAGGACGTCGATGTCTTCTGGCCGGATGCCGAACCGCTCTGTCTCCACCGGGAACGTATCTCCGAACACGCCTGTGGGAAGGCTCCCGACGACGATCTTGCCTCCGGTCCGATCGGTCACGGGGAGGAAGTTAATTGCGGGTTCCCCGAGGAAGCCAGCGACGAACGCGTTCGTCGGCGACTCGTAGATCTCTTGGGGCGTCCCGACCTGTTCAATGTCGCCGTCGTTCATGATCGCCATCCGGTCGGCGAGACTCATCGCCTCCTCCTGGTCGTGGGTCACGTACAGCGTGGTCGTCTCGAGTTCCTGCTGGAGTTGTCGCAGTTCGCTCCTGGTCTGGACGCGTAGTTTGGCATCAAGGTTGCTCAGCGGTTCATCCATCAGGAATACACTCGGTTCCCTGACGACGGTCCGACCGACGGCGACGCGTTGTCGTTGTCCGCCGCTCAACTGCCCTGGAGTTTTTTCGAGGAGGTCGTCTATCTCGAGCATCTCCGCCGTTGCAGCGATTCGGTCGGCTTTCTCGGCCGACGAGAGATCCATCTTGTTCAATGGAAACCGGAGGTTCTCCTTGACGGTCTTGTGTGGATACAGCGCGTAACTCTGGAACACCATCGAGATGTCACGGTGGCGGGGGAGCATGTCAGTGACCTCCTCGTCCCCGATCGAGATACGACCACTAGTCGGTGTTTCGAGCCCGGCGACCATTCGGAGGGTGGTCGTCTTGCCACAGCCGGACGGGCCGAGTAACACGAAAAACTCGGTCGGTTCGATCCGGAGATCGATGTCGTCGACTGCGACGATGTCTCCGTACTCTTTCCTGACGTCAGCGAGTTCGACGGCGGCACTCTCACCCGACTCGAATGCATCACCGTCCCGTTCTTGGAGCAACGTGGACTGGTGTTTCTCCTCGCTCATTTGATTAGCCCTCCACTCCCCCGGTGGTAAGTCCTTCGACGAGGTACTTCTCCAGGTAGAGGAAGAAGACGATGATCGGGGCGCTCGTCGCCACCGATGCCGCCATGATTCGACCCCAAACCCGCGTGTACTGGACGTTCAGATACTCGACCCCGATGATGAGGGTGTACTTCTCGGGGGAGTCGAGGAAGATGCTCGCGAACAAGTAATCGTTCCACGCGATGATGAACGCGAACAGGAACACGGCGACGATTGCGGGTGCGCTAAGCGGGAGCGTAATGTAGAAAATCGTCTCCAATCGCGAGTAGCCGTCGACCAAGGCCGCCTCCTCTATCTCCTCGGGGATGCTCCTGAAGTAGTTCCCCAGGAGATACAGTGATAGCGGTAAGACGATGACGAGATAGGTGATCATCAGACTGCCCAGCGTGTCGATGAGGCCCAGTGCGGCGATCACGCGAAAGAGCGGGACGACGAGGACGATCCCGCCGAAGAGGTAGACGACCAACACGAGGCGAGCGATGAGTTTCCGTCCCGGATAGTCGAGTCGGGCGAAGCTATACCCGCCGAACGTCGCGACGATCACCGCCAGACCACTCGTTACCGAGGCGACGATGAACGAGTTGGTGAAGTAGGTGAGGAACGGGAAATCCTCGGACAGCAGGACGTAGCTGTAGTGGTCGAGTGTGTACGTCTCCGGGACGATGTCGAACGGAATCGAGTAGAGTTCGGCACTCGAGGTAATGCTCGTCAGGAGCATCACGTAGAACGGGAACAGCGTGAACACGAGCAAGCCCACGATTCCGGCGTAGAACGCCAGTTTCTCCCAGATGCTTTGCTCGATGCTCTGGCGCTTGAACACCATGGCGAACGCGGACCTGGTGTTGTGGAGTACTGTCGCGAGGGGCGATCCGTCCTCGATCGATCGGCCCCCGTCCGTCTGGGCGTCGTCGTTTACCATTCTATCACCACCGAGACGTAAACGAACACGAAGATCATCAAGAACACGAACAGGATCATTGAGATGGCCGATGCCATGCCCTGTTCGAAGGTCGAGAATGCGGTTTGATAGGTGAAGATGGGCAGTGTCGTCACCTCGCTTGAGACGAGCCAGACGTCCGCGTACGTGTTGAAGTTCCACACCCACCGGAGGATGAAGATGGTTCCGAGGATGTACTTGATCTCGGGAAACGTGATGTCCTTGAACTGTGAGAAACGACTGGCCCCGTCGATCTTCGCCGCTTCATACATTTCCCCGGGAATCGCCTGGAGACGGGCGATCAACATCAGGAAGGCGAACGGGTAATACCGCCACGAGCTGTAGAGGATAACGACCCACACCGCAGTGTCGCTTTGACCGAGAATATCAGGAGCTGTCGACGCACCGGTGAGGGTGGTGTACAACATCGTGAAGACGCCGTATACGGGTTCGAACATCCACTGCCAGGTGAACGTCACTGCGATCACCGGCGTGATGAACGGTAGCAGGACGAGTCCTCTGACGAACCGCCTTCCCCGAAACTGTCGCCGAAGCAGCAGTCCGGCAGCTAATCCGATCAGCAGCGCGAACAGGTCCGAGAAGAACGTGAAGATGATCGTCGTTTTGAATGAATCCCAGAACTGGGAACTCTGGAGGAGCGAGTCATAGTTCGAGAGTCCCACCCACGTTGGTGACTCTGCCGGGTTCAACGGCACCTCGGTAAAACTGAGGTACGCGTTGAACACCAGGGGGTAGATGATCACGATCCCCACCAGGAGGATGGACGGAAGGATGAGCGCATAACCGAGGAACTTCTCTTTTTCCTCGATCGTCATGTTCCGCGGATTTCTGATTCCGAGTACCGGAAACGCGTTTGTAATAAGGTTCATTGCAGTATAGGGGGAGGACGTCTTTATTCTATAGCGTTTCGCATCTTGTCTGCAACTTCTGAAGCGACGTCGCTCGCGTTTTCGCCGTCGATGGCTCGACTGACCGCTTCGGCGATCAGGAGTTGGCTCGTGATAGCGCCGATCCCAGTCTGGGGTGTTCCGTTAACGATGCCGAACCGTTGGAGCGTCGAATCCATTACCTCTTGTCGCTCCTGCAGATCCTCTTCCCAGATGTCCCAGTTGTCGTGGTCCTGGTAGGCGTCGCTCTCGAAGACCGACTTGCGTGTCGGACCGAACGCGCCCAGGTTGTCGTGCAGCCACTCCACGTACGCATCGCCCGTGTACATGTACTCGACGAAGCCCTCGGAGGCGGTGAGTTGGGATTGTGCGTTCGAGTCCAAGACGGTGAACAGCGTCGCGTTACCCGCGGCCGCCTCACCGTTGCTGGAGCTGTGCGTGAACGCAGCATTCGTGTCACGCGCCATCTCTTCGCCACCGTTGTCGGTGATCAACCCGAGGATGTACGACGAGAAGGACAGGAAGTGAATGGTTTCGTCCACGTAGGCGTTGAACACCGGCACGTGGTCGTGATCGCCGGGGATACCGTATTCGCTCTGGAGCATCGCGTAGAACTCGATCGCCTCGACCATCTCCGGATTGTCGAAGATGATCTCGCCGTCCTCGTTGAACACGCGCGCGCCGTTCGAGAGCGCGATCGGCTGAAAACACTGCCGAGTGAAGCGGTGGTGGGCGCTTCCGATCCCGATCCCGTACTCGTCATTGTCTGGATCGTGGAAGGCTTCGGCTGCGGCCTCGATCCCTTCCCACGACGTCGGCGGTTCCGAGAGACCGACCTCCTCGAACTTGCTCGTTCGCCACCCGAGCGTCTGAATGTCGATACTGTGTGGGACGGAGAAGTACCCACCGTCAGGTGCGCTGACGAGAGCGAGCGCCTGATCGTAAAAGTCGTCTTCCCCCAGATCCTCGATGATCTGGGTCGCCTGCTCGTTCGCGGTGATGTCGTTTTCCACCATCAACTGGCCCGTCACCATCGCGGACTGAACGACGTTCGGAAGGGTGTTCGCCGCCCGGGCGGAGTTGAGTTCCGTGGCGAGGTCAGCTTCGGGGACGATACTGGTGTCCACCTGCGCCCCATCGTAATCGTTCGCCAGCTCCCGGATAAACTCCTCGAGAGAGGGTTCTTTCGCCCAGAAGTTGATCTCCGTGTTGGAGTTGCCTCCTTGATTGTCATTCGAATCCGATTCGCCGTTGCCGTCACTGTTTGAACCTCCACCGGAACTGTCGGGCGTCTCGGTGCCGTCGCCTCCGCCGAGACAACCGGCGGCCAGTGGAACCCCCGTGGCAACCATTGCCTGCAGTGCTCTACGTCGACTAAGAGGTGAATCCTCTTGCATGGCTACATCTTGGTACTCTATAGCAACCCATATAAGTATTATGACCGTTCATAAATATTCGGATTGCTTGCTATTTCTTCACCGGTACTCACGACGGGGGGTTCCGTGTGCTGTGAGAGACAGAACAGGTGGCAATGGATCAGTGGACGGCCACAGATCGCGACTCCGGCCCCACTGGAGGGAGTCCGTTCAGATCCACTCGGTTCACCAACTGAAGGTCCGTCGACGGTCGGTCGAGACAGTTCGCATCGGAACGTCGTCGTACACTTCTCGATCGGCGTATAGCGGGTAATGCGTTCCCGACGGAGAGATGGAGCGGACGGAGTCTCCGCGCCAGTCGACGGCGAAGTCACGATTCCAGGCGGCTTCGGTCGATTCCCGTTCCTTGACCGGGAAGGTGATCGTGACGGATTCGTCCTCTGCCAGGTCGGGAACGGTGACGAACGTCCCGCGCCATTCGGGGGTCTGCTCGTCATCCTCCCGCTCGAGCAGCACCTCCGAATTCTCAGCCCATTGGGGGATGCGAACACGAACCTCGTCAAGATCGACGTTGGCTGTGAGTTCGAGTCGTCCGTGGTGGGGGAGGTAACTTTCGACGTCCAGTTGCTCGGTTTGGCGGTTCACGAGCAGATTTACCGCGAGGTGGTCTCCTTCGTCGGTGACGGCGTTGTCCCACGCCAGGAACAGTCCGCGAACGCCGGAGGCGACACAACACGTCATGATGTCGTTCATGTGGTCAACGTCACAGACGAAATCGTGCGGAGCGGCCCATCCCGGAAACGCCCCGAGCGAGCGCTCTCCAACGTCTGTGAAGACGCACTCCTCGTCGTTCATCGACTCCTCCCCCTCAACGATCCAGTCGTTTTCCGTGAGTTGCGTTTCGACCAGGTGATTTCGGACGAAGCGCTCGACGTCGTCCCAGTACTCCTCGTACCCGTTCCGTGCGAGCGTGATACCGATCTCGATGATGTCGGTGAGGGTGCAGGTTTCGTGGTGGTGGGCCTTGGTCTCGATGAGTGCTCCCGGGAACCAGCCGAATGCCGTCCCCTGATCGAGGATCCAGTCGTAGATGTTCTCCGCCCAAGTGAGGTAGGACGCGTCACCGGTGATGGCTCCGTAGCGGGCAATGGACGCGACACTGACCGTCCGACTGTGGAAGTGACCGAATCGGAACTCGTGGCCGTCGTTGAAGCTCCCGTCGGCGTTGAAGGCGCCACTGTACTCGACGGTGTGGCGGGCGAAGTTTTCTGCCAGATCGAGCGCGTCCTGATTGCCCGTGAGTTCGTAAAATTTCACGAGCGGGTCGATCATGCGAGCGCTCGTGTGTGCAGGGTCGACCGACATGCCGAGGTAGATCATATCGTCGGCTTGCCAGCCGCCACGGGGATGTTCGGCCGAAGGGAAGTACCAGAAGTCATCCTTGTCGACATCGTGATTGTTCCCCTTCTCTGCGATCCGCTTGAGACCGGCACAGAGATCTGCGGCGGCCTCACGGGGTTCCTCGCTGTCGGTTGAAAGGGCCCACCCAACCAGACCGAGAAGCACTGAGCGTTGGTCGTGCATGTTCGCGACCTTTTCGTACGATTCCGACCCCTGGCGATAGTTGAGACCGTCATCCTCGAAGAAATCGAGGAGCTTCTCACGGAGGCGCTCCTCCACGTCTGCCCCGTCGTCGCTCTTCGTCATCTCTCGTGCAAGTGCGAACGACGATGTGAGACGACCTACGGACGAACCGTAATCCCATCGGGAGTGGCACAGTTTCGCCGGGTCAGCCTTCAGATTGGCGTAGAAATAGGGCATGTGATCCCGTCGCTGGTCAACGTAGCCAGTGAGTGCGTTCAGTCCCAGCTTTGCGTGATCCTCCAAGAGGAGCGTATCCGGTACTTGTTTCGTCTCTGCCGGCGAGTCGTCAGTCATTGCCGTTCGGAAAATCCGAAGATTCGAATTTATATCTACCGGTGAACAGGGTCGGTGGAGGTCGAATCAGTCGAGAGTGGGTGCCCGAGGATGTGCCAGCAGCAGTACGAGACTCGCGGGTCGAGCTGTGAGGAACGCAAGATTATAAATACCCGTTGAGTCAATGGACGATATCGTCATGCCAACCACCATTACAGTCATGGGAGCCGGCGGCAAAATGGGATGCCGGATCGTCGACCAGTTGGGCGGAGTGTCCAGTTACAACCTCCGGTGTGTCGAACCGAGTACCGAAGGGCACGAACGTCTTTCCGAACGGGGTCTCTCCCCGATGTCCCAGGATGAGGCGCTCCCCGGGGCGGACGTCGTGATCCTCGCAGTTCCGGATACGGTAATCAGCGACCTGACCGAAGAGATAGTTCCCCACCTTGATGCAGGGACGGTCATCTTCCTACTCGATCCCGCCGCCGCGCATGCGGGAGTCTTGCACGAACGCGACGACGTGACGTATTTCATCAGCCATCCGTGTCACCCGCAACTCTTCGCAACGGAAACCGACCGAGAGGCCCAGGCCGACCTCTTCGGGGGACGCGGTCTGGCGGAACAAAACATCGTCTGTGCGCTGGAACAAGGGCCGGAATCGGACTACGACGTCGGGGAGTCGATAGCGAGAGACATCTACGCCCCGGTCGACGAGGCCCATCGTTTGACCACCGAGCAGATGGCCATCCTGGAACCGGCTCTCGGGGAAACACTCACTGCGACCTGTCTTACGATCATCCGAGAAGGGCTCGACACAGCGGTCGAAATGGGTGTCCCCGAAGCGGCCGCTCGCGACTTCGTACTGGGACATTTGCGCATCGAATCGGCGATACTCTTCGACGAGGTGGAATATCCTCTGTCAGATGGTGCCCAACAGATTGTCCGCGAAGCAAAAGATGATATCTTCCGTGAAGATTGGGACACCATCTTCGAACCGGCATACGTGGAAGCATCCACGGCATCGATCACCGACAAGGAGTCGTAGCGCGCTGGATTACGTCCCCCTTCCTTCTGGGCCAAACGCAGGTCGAACCGAGAGCGACACAGTGGCCGGCAAGTTGGTCTCGTTATCGGTGATCCAGGGGAGGGTAGAACGGGTGTTGGCGTCGGATGTAGACGCGTGATTGGGCGGGATCACTCGCGTACTCTGTCGCCAATATCGACGCGAACGCGGGCAGTTCCCTCAGGTGAACTCCGGGATGACTTCGTCGGCGAACAGTTCCATCCCGTCGGCGTCGGGAAAGTCGACGAACCACCCCTGGAACTTGGTGACGCCAACCTCGATGCGGTCTTCGATGGCCGCAGCACACTCCTCTGGCGTCCCCATGACGAAGTACTCGCGGGCGTCTTCCTTCGTTTCGATGTCAGGTTGGTCGGTGTACTCAGTCTCGAATTGAATTGGTAGCATCCGGTTGAGTAGCCGATCGAGCTTCGTCTCATCGCGGGTACAGATGACGTGACCGTCCCACGAATACTCGATCTCATCCGGGTCACGACCGACCGTCTCGCAGTGGTCTTCGATGACGCCGGTCTTGTGGGTCAGCGTGTCCACATCGCCGTTGAACACGTCAGTGTTCCAAACGTCGGCATGCTTCGCGACGAGTTTGAGCGTCACCTCCTCGCCCTGACCGCCGACGAGGATTGGCGGGTGCGGCTCCTGTACCGGTGCCGGGACACAGTAGGCGTCCTCGATCTGGTAGTGATCGCCGTCGAAACTCGCTCCTTCACTGCCCGCCGACCAGAGACGCTTCATTGCCCGAATGGCCTCATCCAGGCGCATCAATCGCTCGAAGCCATCACGGAACTCCCACCCGTATGCGTCGTATTCGGGCTCGTGCCATCCCGCACCGAGACCGAGCTCGAGGCGGCCTTCGGAGACGACATCAAGCGTCGCGGCCATCTTGGCAACGAGCGCCGGATTCCGGTAGTCATTACACAACACCAGCGACCCAACGTTAACGTCGTCGGTGAACCCGGCGATGGCCGACAGGAGCGTCCAGCACTCGTACTCGGCGTGGTCGCGGCCGAGCATGAGATGATCCGGTGCCCAGACGGTCTCAAATCCGAGTCGTTCGGCCTTCTGAACCGCCGTTTTCGTGCGGCTCCAACTGAGTTCCTCATAACAGGGCGTGTCACGGTGTACCGGCTCCGACCCGCTCTCTGGCGCGCCGGCGAACACTGGTATGTTGTACTCGAAGCTGATTTCAGACATAGTTACTCGACGGCGAAGTGGTCCAGGGCTTCACGGTTGAGTTCGGCACTCAGGCCGGTACCCGTCGGGAGCGGAATAACGCCGTTCTCGGCGTTTGGCGGATCGGCGTATATCGCATCTGCGTACGTCGACTCCTTCTCCTCTTGTTGCTCCCGGTACCACTCCGGAATCGGGAAGTACTCGGCCATCGGGGCGTTTCTGGACGCGGCGATGAAGTGAAGGTGTGGATTCGTCCCCGTGTGCGGGATGACTGGGACGCCGTGTGTGCTCGCCAAGGCATCGATTCGCTGCAGTTCCGTTAGGCCACCACAGCGGTGAACATCCGGCTGGAGAATGTCGACGGCGTCGCGCTCGAGAAGTTCCTTGTGGCCCCAGCGGGTGAACTCGTGCTCCCCACCGGAGATTGGCATCGGCGCCGCCTCTCTGACTTCCGCGTATCCATCGATGTCGTCCGGGATAACAGGCTCTTCGATCCACGCCATATCATACGGTTCGAGGCGGTCGACCATGCGCTTGGCGTACTTGACCGTCCAGCCCATGTATACGTCACCGGCAATCTCGATCTCGTCGCCGACAGCGTCTCGAACAGTCTCGACGATCTGTTCGTTTTCTTTCATCCCTTTACGGCCGGCCTCGGGTCCGTGTCGGAAACGAAGTTTCATCACCTCGAATCCGTTCTCGGCATACTCCATCGCTTCTCGTTCGAGCGTCTCCATGTCGACGGGATGGAGATTGCTCGCATAACAGGGGATCTCGTCCTTCACCGGGCCGCCGAGCAACTCATAAACCGGCTTTCCACTTTCCTTGCCCGCGATGTCCCAGAGTGCGAGGTCAACGGCGCTGATGGCCTCGACGGCGGCCCCCTTGCGGCCGAATGGAATCGTCGCCCGGTACATCATATCCCAGAGTCGCTCGCGCTCGCCCGGGTCCTCCCCGACGACGAGCTTCGAGAGCGTCTCTTCGACTATGGTCTCGATGGCGCCGGTCGCCCAGTTCCCGTGACCTGTCCCGGTAATCCCTGCGTCCGTTTCGACTTCTACGACCACGTCACCAACTGGCCCCATCCAGTTGCGTCGGGCTTGCGGATTGTCTCCGTCTGAGTTTCGGTATTCGTCGAACTGGCTCATCACGGTAACGAGGGGGAATTCAACGAACTCGCCCCAAGAGTCGGTACTCACTTTCGTTACGGATATGTCGGTAATTTCCATCGTGCACCCGGGCGCTGCCCGTATCCCATGATTGCGCGTAACAGTGACTTAAGTCTTTGTGGAGCGGCGAGGTATCGACGCCGTCGAAGACGTCTCGAACGGCTCTATCGAGAAAACTGCGATGGTCTCGGGGGACCATCTCCGAGGAACGGACCGCACCAACACGACGGCTACCGTTCGAATGATCTCTATTGACGCTATTCGTCCGTGAATTGAAACACCGGCTTGCACGTCTCGGAGGCGAGGAAGGCATCGAACGCCGCACCGGCATCTTCCACGTCCCACGACGTATCGATTATTCCCTCGATATCGATCGTGTCGTTCTCCATCAGGCGGAGCGCCTGTTCAAAATTCCGCCACTTTGACCCGTACGAAGTATTCATATCGATCTCTCCCCGGACAAGCGGAGCGAAAAAGAGTTCGCTTGCTGAAGCCGGAATCCCAACAACGACAACCTGGCCGCCTTTTCGAACCCCATCGATGGCGAGTTCAACGCCACTTCGATGCCCCGTCGCGTCGAACACGAGATCGAACCCGAGGCCATCAGTTCGTTCGTCGACGATCGACTCCAACTCTCGCTCCTCTATGTTCACCGTCGCCAACCCCAGCTGTTCGACGAGCGGAAGCCGATACTTCGCGTCTTTATTGAGGCCTGACACGACTACGTTCGCGCCGATGGAGTCCGCGATCACCGCGGTTAGTATGCCGATCGGTCCAGGGCCCTCCACGAGGACCGTGTCACCGGGCTTGAGACGTGATTGCTCCAAGACCGCTCTGGTCGCAATGCTCGTCGGTTCCGTGACTGCTGCATACTCAAGGGGCACTGACTCGGGAACGGCGTGGAGATGGCGCTGCTCAACTGTCGTGTACTCAGCATACGCGCCGTCGGTGTGCATCCCAGTAATCGAGAAGTTTTGGCACACGTTCTCCTGCCCGTTCTGGCACTGGAAACAGTGACCGCAGTGGTGAATTGGCTCTTCGACGACCTTTTGTCCAATCTCAAACCGGTCAACGTTATCGCCGACGGCGACGACTTCGCCCGAGTACTCGTGGCCCATTATCCGAGGGACTGGAATCCACTCGTACCCACCCTCGTAGCTATAGGCCCCGGCGTCGCTTCCACAGAGCCCTGCGGAGTGGACTTGAACGAGTACTCCGTCTGGGCCAGGCGTCGGTTTGTCACGATCCTCTACCCTTACCTCCTCAGCTGCCGTCTGCACAATCGCTTTCATGTCTGTCTGGTTAGCAGGGGCGACCTGGATACAGTCGGATTGATGTCTATATCATATAACTCTTTATCTCTCGGCAGGGTGGGTTGTAACATTGGCCACGAGAAAATGCACGGGATAATCCAGCGTTTTGGAACTGTTGTTCTGTAGCCAGGAAACTATCGCATCCGGTAATGTCGTACAGTTTGGATTCAACGACCCTTCATACGGGGACATCACCTCTGTTCTTCCTTCGATCTTTTCCAATCGCAGTCTAGCGATTATCGAGGAGTCTCTTTCACTTTCGGACGATCAACTAGGGAGTACTGCTGGAAATCGCTACCGTATCCATCCTCAAAGGGTATCACTCCATGTCGTCCCGAGATCACACCACTAACTGGTTGAGGCCTGTACCACTCGAAACCATGTGGCAGTCGCGTACCGACTTGGCACGTCGTGTGCTTTCGGTATTATCGGACCAGATCCGTTCAGCCAGTCTCTTCTTGGGCTGGGATGAGACATATTTCGAGCAATTGTCGTTCGGATCATTCGTCTTCGTGGCCCATACAAAGGTAATTCTGTTTCACCTCCGGAGCGCGTCCCACCGCCCGAACGTCCGATATTGTCGGACAGTGTGTTCTCCCCACTGGGGCAATACCATCTTAATGATTACAGTCCTATGACTGTAATGTACTGGTCCGCGAGCTTAGAATCGCGGACGCTCCACCGGGATCGGCTTTGGTTCGGGTGACTCGAACAGCGGGCTCACACGCCGAAAACGCGCCCAACTCTGCCGGCTGCGTCGCGAACACAACCGCGCCCGGTTCGACTCGATAGCCGAGCGGAATCTCGCACACGCCTGTGGCGAACTGATACGGATGACGGGCGCGCTCGACCTGCCGAAATCGGTCGCAGAACGCGCGGCGGCGGTCGACGACGAGGTCCACCAGCTCTACGAGCGATATCAGGCGGCCTCGCCCGTTCTGAGTCCACCAGGACTGTCGATGGCTCACCGAGCGACGTGGCCGGCTGGACAGATAGTACGAGACGGCACGCCCCGCTCGCCGCTGCCGCCCTCCGCGTCGCTCGCGACCGACCATTCCGGGCGTGCGGGCGCTCTCCGCACCCCGAGCGCCCGGTCCGGGCTAAAATGAATCCGGTCTCGACGCCAGCGGGTAAACGCGGGGGGTTGCGCGGCGTGGCTGCTCACCTCGACTGGGAGGGTTCTGATCGCAGGTGCCAAGAACTGTTCACGGGGTAGTTATTTTCCACTTCGTAACTGAACGAACCGTCTGATAACAGCCGTTGTGAATGCGGCGAATCGATTCACGGGAGAGTGATCGATACGACAGGAAAACTATAATAAGGGTAATAGTATATCCGCTACTATCCCCTCCGGGAAAGATATCCCTCCAGAAAGCCGCTCCATTAGAAGTACTCTCACAACCCGACATCTGCTTACGTCCATCTGGAACGGAATCTTCGGCACAAGACGAGAGCTGTCGACGATAGCAGTCCTGTGTGCCCCCATATCGGCAATCGTGACGGGTCTACTCGTATCCACCACGTATGGTTACAGTCATATCGAACACGTGGTGGTAGGCGATGCCCTCACTCCCGGACAATGGGTCGCACGCGCGTTCGGGACAGGTCCACAGGCCGTTGCGATTATCAGTATCATTCTGCTTGTAGCGGTGTCCGCGGCTTTAAGCGCCAAAAAAGCCGGATTGGCACCGACAACTATTCTGGTTATGGGTCCGATTTTTGGCATCGGTCTTGCTCGATATGGGATGACAATCGAACATTTTTCACCGAGTAAACTTCACCGACTCTTCGGTGCGACAGCGATGCACTTCGAAACTGTTGGTCCGTTAGAAACTCTTAGTACTGCTCTGTTCCTCGCTCTTCTGTGGGGAATCCCGATAAGGCTAGTCGGATTCACGGTCGGTGTGGTTGCCCGTCGAAGTACCAGACTGTTTGGTCGCCGCTGCAACGGTAACGCGACTTCAGAAGCCTAATACAAACCACTCCCACGAGCGATTTCTCTTCGTGCTCCCAGTCGGGCCAGTTGCAACAGACTGAACTAATTTTTCAGCCACCCCTCTGAATAAAGAAATCGTATTCACGATGACTGATAAGTAATACTGAATGGGAACACGTTTCGACCTGACGTATACCAAAGTCAGATAGAGGATAGACCCCGAGAGGACGGAACAGTCTCAGGGACGCAGGAAGATATCCGAAATAATAGGAATTGAAACTACTGTTATCTTTCGCAAACCTACCCATCGGCCGTTCCAGCGACGAGAGTGTCGAACTAATAGGATTTCAACAAAGCCGAAAATTTCTTTCGGAACGCCGTCGAACATGGTGGTGCGGAGGTGCAGGTCACCGTCGGGCGGATTCTACGTCGAAGACGACGACCGAGGGATTCCCCCGAGGAACGCGCGAGCGTGTTCGACCGTGGGTATACCTCCGCGGAGGACGGTACTGGTCTTGGACCCGGGATCGTTCGACAGATCGCCAGGGCACACGGCTGGACGATTCTGGCGACGTCAGGGCCGACTGGCGGTGCACGATTCGAAATAAACGGCGTCAACATCCCGGAGTAACGCGCTCCACGATGGAGTGCACCCCTCAACATGATGCTCTTGTGCTTCGTCCACCTCAATATAATATTTCTATTAATTACATCCAAAATATTATTCTGGAAGGCAAATCTGCCACTTAAGCTGTTCTACCCGTGATATTCTCCGGAATTCTCCTTTTCAACTCTCAGAATCCAGATCAGGTACAATCGAGAAGATCGAAGTTTCAGGTCCGAGACTTTCGATTCCGGAGTACACCCCCGACGAGATCTCTACTATAGAAACAGTCATGACTATCTAATATAGTATAATTCCATCTTATGTGTTCTCTCATCATGCGGGCCAGTTGGTGCAGTAATTACACCGATACAGCTGTAATGGGCATTACAACCGAGTTCCCAGCCTCGGCCAGGGGGCCGTGTCATCCGATCTCGTTGTGAATATTGATCTCGATCTGATTTGCCGCTTCGGTGAGTTCGCTGACCAGCGTGTCAGTATCTTTCGTCTCGAATCGGCCGACAGTTCCGCTCACGCCGATTGAGCCAACGACGCTTCCATCCGGTCGGTGAACGGCTTTTGCGAGGGTCGTCGCTCCGATCGTTTGCTCCTCGTCGTTTCGTGCGTATCCGGTCTCGCGAATTGATGACAGTTCGTCGACCAGGACCGCTCGATCGGCGATCGTGTATTCCGTGAAGGGCTCGAGCCCGTGCTCGTCGATGATCGACTCGATGTGCGCGTCGGGCAGCTCCGCGAGGATTGCCTTCCCTGCAGCGGTGACGTGCATCGGGAGGGTTCCACCGCTCGGGGTCGGTCCCTTCAGCGACTCTTTGTCTCCGCGTGTCGAGTACAGAATGTGGACGACGCCGCCTGATTCAACCGCGAGCTGGGTGACGTCACCCGTAATCCATGCGAGTTCGTCCGCGGCACTTTTTCCGTGTTTGTAGATCGGAATCCGTTCGCGGATGTGAGAGCCGAGATGGAGGAATTCGAGATCGAGTGCGTACTCGTTTCCTCCCTGTTTGTCGACGTACCCTTGCTGGGCAAACGTCGTGAGATATGTGTGGACGGTCCCGGGAGAGAGGCCGACGCTGTCTGCGAGTTCGGAGAGGGTTGCCCCGTCACGCTCTTTCAGTACGTCGATGATGTCGAGCGCGTTCTCGACCGATTTGATCGTCCGTGAATTCGAACCCATGGAGGCCCATGCGACGGGAGCATTATAAATATGTGTGAAATATCAAATTCAGAATTTTATTCTTCTCCAGTATATTTTATTTTCTATATCTATAATCGTACTATTCCTTCAGTTAAGTACGAGCCGAGGGAACCCCGCGATTTCGGGTCGATATTTCCTGAATTCTTTTGAGTGTGTCAAAACAGTATCTTCGAGCAGGTCTCGAGCATCTCGCCTACTCGAACCGTACAGCGCTCGCCTGCCGGGCGAATAGCTATATGAGCGCCGTGTAGTGGTCCTGTACGCATGTCCAACGAAACCGTTGCTATCATCGGTGGCGGAATTGCCGGTGCGAGCGTCGCGTACCACCTCAGCGAACTGACGGACGCGTCGATCATGATCCTCGAACGAGGGTCAGTCGCGAACGAAACGACTGCGAAGTCGTTCGCGCTGTTCGGCTACTATGGGGATTCGGTGCAGTATCGGATGAAACGATACGCCATGGGGCTCTACAACCGATTCATGGCCGAAACGGACACGTCAATTCGGTATGAACAGATCGGCCGACTCGGACTCGCAACGTCCGTCGAGGAGGCAACTCGGCTTCGTCGCTCAGTGGCCGACAGCGAGCCGAGCGACGACTCGAAACTCACCACGAACACGGACGAGATTCCCATGGAGTTCCTCGAACCCTCAGAGCTGAAGGAGTTACTCGCCGCCCCCCTCATCGATGACTCGGCGATCGAAGGGGCGATCTATCGACCGAAAGTCGGGTACGTTTCCCCGGTGGAAATCTGCACGGAGTTTCTTAACCGCGCCCGCAGCAACGGAGTCGAGGTGCACGAACACACGCCGGTTCAGGATATCTTGGTTCGCGATGGGGAAGTCACTGCCATCCAGACAGCCGAGAGTGAGATCGTCGTTGATAGCGTCGTCTCAGCTGCCGGCCCATGGAACGTCGAGGTTGCCCGAATGGTTGGGCTCGACATTCCTGTCAGGCACACGCTTGCGCCCGTCCTCAAACTGAAACCACCGCGTCCGCTTCCTCACACCCTGATGAGCATCAGTGAGGTGGAGACTGGCTACGGCTTCCGCGGCGTCAAGGAGGACGGAACGGTTCTGGTCGGCAACAACCCAGGTGGGTGGGACGTGGCGACTGAATTCCAGCCGAGCGACGTTCCAGAGCGTGTCCCGGACGATCTTCGTTCGGGTGCCTGGGAAGCCATCGACTCGATCCTCCCGGAACTGGCCGATTCGTCGGTCGTTGACGAGTGGGTCGGCGTTCGATCTGCGACTCCGGACGGGAACCCGATTGCGAGCACCACCGCGGTCGACGGGTTCGCACTGGTCGCATTCAGTACCTCCGGGATCCAGTTGGCGCCGGCCGCAGGGAGAACAATCGCGAGACAGCTCGCAGACAAAGAACCTTTGATGGGCGCCGAAGCGCTCTCTATGGACCGGTTTGACGAGTGAGGAATGCCGCCTGCCCGCGTCGGAATACTGGGCGTGAGAGGGAAAAATATAAGTGGTGCTGATTGAATACTCTGCTCCATGTCGAAAGACAGCATGCCCCATGACGACCAGTCGCCCGGCCAGTTCGACCGCAGGCGATTTCTCCAGTTAACGGCGGGAACGGGCGGAACACTCGGAACGGCCGTGCTGGCAGGCTGTTCGGGTGATGGGGACCAATCGGGGTCACCGGATGAGAGTGGATCCGGGAGTTCGTCGGCCGACTCGGGCGAGAAGCTCCCAGAGTACCTCTATTTGAACAATCCGCAGGACTACAACCCCGCGCGGCACGACACGATCAACCTGATCGGCGAGCAGCTGACGGAGCTGGGGCTCGACGTGAGCGTTCAGGTGTTCGAGTGGGGGACGCTCGTGACGAAGGCCTTGAGCGAACACGATTTCGACCTGGCCACGTGGGGACGGACGCTCGCGGATCCGGGGCTCAGAATGCCCCGCTTTTTCCATTCGGACAACACGGATCCGGGGAACGGAAACTACACCGGGTACGAGAACGCGGAACTTGATCCGCTGCTGGAAGAGCAAGGGCAGTTGACTGACGCGGGCGAGCGGGCCGATGTTCTCCACGAAATCCAACGGATCGTCACCCGGGACTGCCCGACGAACCCGATCAACTGGATGCCGTTCATCATGGCGTACAACAACAGCCAGGTGAGCGGCTGGATCGATCACCCGACCAAGTTCAACTACAACTCCTTTTACAACATGACCTCGATCGAGGTCGACAACGAGGACGGGGAGTTGCGCGGGGCCTGGCCACAGACGATCGGGTCATTGAACGTCCTGAGCCATCAGACGGAAGCCCAGCGGATTCGGACGTTCGAGGTCCTCTATGATCGGCTGGTCAGATTAGACGAGAACTTCGAGCCCTCTGCCAAGTTGAGTCTCGCTACCGACTGGAATCGACCGTCTCGCGACGTGATGGAGTTCACGCTGCGCGAACACGAATGGCACGATGGGGAGCCGCTCACCGCGGAGGACGTCGCGTTCACCCTCGATTACATGGCCGAACACGAGGTCCCGGTGTACAAGGAACGCTGGGAGCGTGTCGAGAGCACCGAGGTGCTGTCAGAAAACGAAGTTCGGATCACGTTCTCGGACCCGCCAGGTCCGGTTCACGCGATCTTCTCCTCACAGTTGCCGATCATCCCGAAACACATCTGGGAAACGCGGGACGATCCCCTGAACACCGCCGTGAGCGAGCCCGTCGGGAGTGGCCCGTTCCAAGTCGAGTACTGGGATCAGGGCACGGAACTAAGCCTCCAAAGTAACGACGCTCACTGGCGGCCTCCGAAGTTCAACCGGCGAATCTGGCAGATCATCCCGGAATCCTCGACGAGCTGGCAGATGCTCAGAGAGGGTACCCTCAACTACCTGCCGTTCAGCCGGATCGGAAGCCAGCTCGATAACAACCGGAGCGCTGAGGACATCAGCGTGGTGACGATGCCGGGCACCGGATTCTGGGAAGTCGCGATCAACACGCGACGGTCCGGACTCGATGACGTCGCTGTCCGACAGGCGATCGTGAACAGCATTCCGCGAACGCCGATCGTCGAACAGATCCAGTACGGCCTGCCCGAAATCGCGGACAACCTCGTCTCGCCGGCGTTCGGCCAGTACTACAATCCGGACGTCAAGCAGTTCGAGGAGGGTGTCGATCATGGACGAACGCGCCTCGAGGAAGCGGGCTACACGTGGGACGACGACGGCTTCGTCCACGCACCGTCGAATTAAGCTCGCTCACCTTCATCGCCGTTCTTCGGTGATGCATCAACGATTCGACCCTTCATAATCTATTTATCACCCCTCTCCATCAGTCAGACCCGTAGATGAACCGCGTTACAGCCGCTGATTACACCGATCTGCGGATGCTTCAGAATCCGCAGTTTTCGCCGGAGGGGGACCGAATCGCCGTCATCGAACGACGTCCGGAGTCGGATCGCGCCTACGAGACCTCGCTTCGAATCGATACGACGTCAGGTGCGGACGGTGAACGCGTGAGTCTCACGCAGGGTGCCGAACGGGAACTCCGCTGGAGTCCATCGGGAGACCACCTCGCCGTCGCGTCGACGGCTTCGGAGCAACCGGGTGCTGATCTCTGGATCTATTCGGCTACGAGCGGGTCCATCGAGCAGGTAACGGCTGTCGACGGCGCGGTATCGACCCCGCGATGGTCTCCGGACGGACAAACGATCGCATTCATCCAGCGGGTCGACCCGAAGTCGGCTCCCAGCGGCGATGGTCGTCCCGGTGTCCGAGCCGATTCGGGTAATTCACCTGATCCGCGAGTGATTTCCCGAACGATCTATCGCGGGTCGGAGGGATATTTCGACGAGTCCCGGACGCAGGTGTGTCTGCTTGACCGTGACTCGGGATCGGTCAGTCGACTCACGACCGAAGCGACTGACCACACCTGTCCGGAGTGGGGTGACGATGACACGCTTTACTACACACGGAAAACCGACTACCGGACACACGAGATCATCGCTCACGACGTGAGGACGGATACGGTGGAGACTGTCGTCGACTCGATAACGGAGGCAGACGCGTGGTACCCGGACCTGGCAGCAACGCCCGCCCGACTTGCGTACACCTACGGCCCCACAGAAAACCGGTCGATGCGGCAAACCCAGATCGCCGTCCTCGATAGATCGACCGGTGACACGACGGTGGTCACGGAGTCACTCAATCGGACAGTGGCACGAAGCACCTCGATCCAGTGGGACCCATCTGGGGAACGAGTGTACTTCGTCGTCCCCGACGCAGGGGGGTACACCCTATTCGCAACTGAAGGAGACGACACGGCGCATCCGACCGAAGTCGCACGGAGTGCAACCGGGACGATCACCGAGTTCGACGTGTCCAGTAACGGCGTATGCCTGCTCAAATCGGAGTGGGACTCACCGGGCGATCTCTACTACGCAGCAGAAGCCGACGACGAACTCGATCGCGTGAGGCGGGCTAACGGCGAACTCCTCGATGAGCGGCGTCTTTCGGAACCGGAAGAACTCAGGTTCGAAGCCGAGGATGGAACGGAGATCCAAGGCTGGATACTGACGCCGCCCGGGTTCGATCCCGACGGGACGTATCCGCTCATCCTCGAAGTCCACGGTGGTCCACACGCGATGTGGACCACGAGCGGGACGATGTGGCACGAGTTCCAGACGCTTGCTGCGGCCGGCTACGTCGTCTGCTGGTGTAACCCACATGGCTCGACCGGCTACGGGCAGGAATTCATGCAAGCGATCAAACGTGACTGGGGCGGGATCGACTATCGTGACATCATGACCTGGCTGGACGTCGTCGTGGAGCACGAGTACGTCGACGAGGAGGCACTCTTCGTCACCGGTGGCAGTTACGGCGGCTACCTCACGGCGTGGATCGTCAGTCACACGGATCGGTTCGCGGGCGCCGTGGCCCAGCGCGGGGTTTACGACCTGGCGAGTTTCGATGGCTCATCGACCTGCCACAAACTCATGGAATGGGAACTCGACGCCACGCCATGGGAAGACCCCGAACTGTATCAGGAGCGCTCACCGGTCGCGCACGCTCACGAGGTGTCGACACCGACGCTGCTCTTGCATAGTGAGGAGGATTACGTTGCGCCGATCAATAACGCCGAGATGCTGTTCACGTTTCTGAAACGGAGCGGTGTCGACACTGAGTTCGTTCGGTACCCACGGGAGGGACACGAACTCTCTCGAGGGGGAGAACCGGCACACGTCATTGATCGACTCGAACGGATCGTCGGCTGGTTCGACGACCGCACGGACACGAGCGATCAGTAACCGACGTCGGACGGTTTCACGATCGCAGCGAACTGAACTCCTGGCACCCTACTGATTCCGATCTTGACCGGAGCCGCTACCGCCAGGCGGGGACAGTCTTGGCTGGAATGAGCGGCCTGTTTGCCAACGACTATTCACGACTCCGGAACGGACCTGGGAGAATTGCGGGCTCGGCTCGTTGCTCAGACTGAACTCTCGGCCGTCGGTTCAGTCGGTTCTGGAGCGCCTTGGCGGCGTCCGGTGAACCGTTGCAGCGAAAACGGACGCAGCAACGATGGTCGCTGATGCTCCGCTGCCCACTGTGCGAGCAGTTCGCTGACCGCCGGCGAAATCGCGAATCCGTGTCCGGTCCAGCCGGTGGCCACAATCAGGTTCTTCGCGGCGGGATACTGGTCGATGATCGGAAGCGAATCGAGCGTGCAGGATTCCAGATGATCGGTCGCGATCTCGTCGATTTCGAGAGTTGAAATATCGGGGAAGACCGCCTCGGCCTGGGCGAAGTTCTGTTCTACCTGTTCGGGGATGGGCCGACCGACCCCGTCGCCACCGTGAGTGACTTCTGCAGGCCAGCCGCCGGTGATCATGAGCCTGTCATCGGGTAGTCCCTTCATTGCGAGCAACCGGTGCGAATGGCCGATCAGGTGTGAGATGGGCATCTCTTCGACCGGTTCGGTGAGCAGAACCTGTGGGAGGAAGTTCCACACGGGAAGGGAGATGTCGAGTTCTCGCTTCAGGAACTCCGGTGCGTGGCTATTCGAAAGAAGCAGTGCTGTATCGCCGACTTCGATCGTCTCTCCGTCATCAGTTCGCACCGCCGTCACCTGCTGCTCGTTCACGTCGAGTCCAGCGACTGCGACACCTTCTCGAATCTCTGCGCCCTCGCGGGCAGCAGCCGCACCGACTGCCCGTGTCACCGCGGTCTGATCGACGACGCCATCGTTCTCACAGTAGATCGCCCCCTGTACTGCATCACTTACGTGCGGCTCCTTCTGAATGACTTCCTCTCTGCTCAAGATCTTCGAAGAAATCTCATACTGGCGTTGCAGCCACACTTGTGCGGGGGCACTTTGCAGCGATGACGCGTGAAGCTCCGGGACGGAACGCTCGATGAGTTCGAGACCGCCGACCCGTTCGTACCCGATCGATTCGCCGATCTCGTCGGAAAGCCGTGGCCAGATGTCGTAGGCGGTCTGCATGAGCGGGAGTTCACGCGGGTCTCGCCCGTTCGCTCTGACACCACGTTTTCCCGGCCCACCGGAGGCTTCGTTCGCGAGTTGCCGTTTCTCCAGCAACAATACGTCCTCATCTCGTTTCGCCAGTTCCCACGCGACGTATGCGCCATAGATACCGCCACCGATGACGACGTAGTCTCTACTCATGAGGCTGACCGAAAAAGTCGCTGGGGACCGCATAAGTGTTTCCCAGGTTTTTTGGTGAGCTTCGTCTCAATCTCGAGTCGCCCGGCCAGCACACGGGGAGCTCGTTCGGAGAATGAACTGTCATCGGGCCGAGACGCAGAAGGGGACAGCTATATCGGCGTGGCCTTACGAGCATCGCCAATGGATGAATCGGTGATCGACGCGGTCGACTGGGTTCAGTCCCGGTTCGAATCGAATGACGCCGTGTCATATGCCGAAGTCGGTGGGATCACACGTGAGGTGACCGACGCTGTCATCACGGACGCTGGTGTTCGAACGCAAACTGACACAGTTCATTCGGGCGTATGGTGGCGCCAGTTCACCGACGGTACGGCCGATTATCGGTATACGACGATGGTGGACGAATCACAGCTCGACACCGAAATCGAACGGTCAATTCGATCAGCGAGGCTTCTGGCACAGTCACGACCCGCATCCGTCGACGCCGGAACGACCGTGTGTGCTAGCCATCCTGGATGGGGACCTGATAGCACATCGCTTGCTGATGTGGATACCGAGGAGAAGGTCGATCGCATCCAGCGCGCGATCCAGACGGCGATAGACGGCCTGTCTGTCGAACGAACTCGGAGTACCTACCGCGACGAACTGGCTGAGTCCGTACTGATGACGACCAACGGAACGGCCGTCAGTACGACCACCGAACGGGCGTCTGCTGACACGGTCATCGTCCCGACGGACGGTCAACCCGTTCGCGACCACTTCGGGTCGACGAGCGGCAGCTCGTTTCTGGAGACGCTTGCACCCAGATTCGACCGACTCGCTGCACGCGCACGCCGGGTCGCCGACACCCCCTCGACCACGGTCGACCGAACCGAGTCGGTGGATGTGATCCTCGATCCACTCGCGGCGGGTGAGCTCATCCATCAGCTTGCTCACTATCTGGAGATCGATACAGCATACATCGGTGCAAGCTCGATCGAACCTGGAGAGCAGGTCGCGTCTGCTCTGCTCTCGGTCGACGATACCGTCGAACCGGGGTCCTGGGCGGCTCGGGCATACGATGCGGAGGGACGACCGTGTCACCCAGTCTCGTTGATTCAAAACGGCGTCGTCCGCAATCGGATGTACGATACCTCGTCCGCGATCGAAGAAAACGCTCACCCTGCCGGAAACTTCATTCCGAGTCTCGGGTTAGACCAGCCGCCTCGGATCCATGCACGCCATCTCAGCGTCCACCCCGGAGGTGCGTCTCTCGATGAACTCCAGGATGGGATGGATCTGCGTGTGACTCGATTCGGGACGCCTCGATTCGGGAACGAAGCCACGCGGACGAAGCGAGCGAGTGGCCTTCCCCCGAGTTCGCTGTATGCCAAAGATATCGAGGAGACGACGCCTGCGGAGTACGACGATGAGAGTACCTCACAGACGGTCCGATTCCCGATCGAAGAGGGATACCGTCTCCGACACGAGGGCAGTGACAGGCTTGTCACAAACGGGCTGCTTGAGGTGTCTCTTCCCGATCTTCAGACGATCTCCGCAATCGGATCGGCTCGCGAAACCCTGACCGGAACGTGTGAGAAACATCGATCGACGATCCCATACGCCGTTACGACACCCGCAATCAGCATATCCGCGACACTCTGTGTGACGGATTGACCGACGAGTGCCCGCTCGGGGCCGTCGCAGCAGTGGGTTGCTGACACCAAAGGATTTATGTACAATTTTGCGCTACGGTACCCTGTTACATGGTGAGGGGTTCCTTGCTCTCCACAGACTCGATCAGACCGCCCGGTTCGATCCGTGATCGGCCCAGCCGTCTCGGTGAGTGTTCGACAGATCCCAATGCAGCACCACGGGACCGAATCCGGAGGTAATACGTATCGATGGGCAAAGCAAACTTCGTCGTCCGTCGGACGATCCAGCTCTTCGTCACCATCTGGGCGATCGCGACCGCTCTGTTCGCGCTCTTCCGGTTGATGCCCGGGGATCCGACGTCCTACATCATTTCGCCCCAGCTGACGCCGGAGGTCAGACAGAGCATCATCGAGAGTTACGGGCTGAACGATCCGCTCTGGGTGCAGTACCTCCGCTATCTGGAGAATCTAGCGACGCTGAACCTTGGCCGCTCATTCACGACCAACGTGCCCGTCACGGACATCCTCGTGAACTATCTTCCGAACACGCTCGTGCTCATGCTTTCTGCGTTCATAGTGGCGTACGGCATGGGCGTGACGCTGGGCGTGCTCGCCGGTTGGTATCGTGGCTCCCAGTTCGAGAAGACGACCGTGGTGACGGCACTCGTCGGTCGAAGCATCCCGAGCTTCTGGGTCGGTATCCTCGTCCTCTGGGTGTTCGGAGCGAAGTTCGGTGTCATCCCAATGAGTGGGATGACGAGCATCGGCACCGAGCCTGAAGGATTTCTCGAGATGGTGTTCTCGGCCGACTTCCTCCACCATCTCATCGCTCCGATGCTGGTCCTCTCGTTCTACTATCTGGGATACCCCCTGTTGATCATGCGCAACAGCATGCTCGAGACGCTTTCAGAGGACTTCATCGAGATTTGCCGCGCGAAGGGACTGTCGGATCGCACGATCATGTTCAAACACGCGGCACGGAACGCGATGCTCCCGGTGCTGACGGCAGCAGCGATCGCCATTGGATTCGCTATCGGTGGGAGCGTGCTGATCGAAACGGTGTTCGGCTGGCCAGGCATCGGACGGGAAATGATCCGTGCAGTCCTCCGTCGGGACTATCCCGTCGCCCAGGGGACGTTCCTCGTACTTGCACTGTCAGTAGTAGTCATGAACTTCGTCGCGGACCTCCTGTACGGGATCCTCGACCCGCGCGTCACGTACGACTAAACACAATGAGCCAACAACACGATCGAACGATCTTCGACGACATCGACGAATACGATCCGGATGAAACGGTCAGCATGTGGCGTCGGAATCTCCGGCTCTGGAAGGAGACGATTCGCCAACAATGGGCGGTCCTGACTGACGACCCGCTCGTCGTCACTGCGATGGGCGTCCTCGCGTCGTTCATCCTCATTGCACTATTCGCACCTCTGCTCGCACCCCATGAACCGACGGCACGACTGTACCAGTCGGATGGGGTCCTGATCGCAAAGTGGATGGAACCGTCGCTCCTCGGAGGAGAGGGCGGATTCCTGCTCGGCACGACGGCTGAGGGATACGACATCTTCAGCCAGCTCATCTACGGGGCCAGACCGGCGCTCATCGTCGGTTTCATCGCCGCGTTGATGACGGTGGGAATCGGGACGATGGTCGGGCTCACTGCGGGCTACTACGGCGGGTACGTCGACGACGTGCTGATGCGGCTCGTCGACTTCGTCTACGGACTTCCGCTGCTCCCGACCGTGATCGTTCTCGTCACCGTTCTCGGGCCCGGGCTCGACAGCATCATCTTCGCGTTCGTCCTGCTCCAGTGGCGGACGTCAGCCCGAGTCATTCGCTCGCTCGTCCTGTCGCTTCGGGAGCGGTCCTTCGTGAAAGCGGCACGGGTGTCCGGTGCAAGCAACTGGCGGATCATCTCCCGGCACATCGCACCGAACGTGTTGCCGATGTCGTTCCTCTACGGCTCGTTTGCAATCGCCTGGGCCATCATCACGGAAGCAGGCGTCTCGTTCCTCGGTCTGGGTGACCCGGAAACGGTGTCCTGGGGTGTGATGCTCCAGAGTGCTCGTTCGTACAGCGCGATGGCCGAAGGCACGTGGTGGTGGTTCGTGCCGCCCGGGATCTGTATCGCACTGGTCGTGATCAGTGGGTTCCTCATCGGTCGTGGCTACGAGGAGATCGTGAATCCTGAACTCCAGGTGGAACAATGAATCAAGTGACGGCACCGTGTGGAGGTGAACGACAGTGACGATGCTCGAGGTACGGGATCTGGAAGTCTACTACGAGACGGACGAGGGAACAGTACAAGCAGTCGACGGCGTCAGCTTCGATATCGAGGCCGGCGAGAATCTCGGGATCGTTGGTGAAAGCGGCTGTGGAAAGAGCACGCTGGCGAAGGCAATCATCGGCATCCTCCCCCCGAACGGCTACATCAACGGCGGGGAAATCCGATTCGATGGCGAGGATCTTACCGACATGCCCGATCGTCGTCGACGCGAACTCAGGTGGGACGAAATTTCCATGATCGCTCAGTCGGCGATGAACGCGCTCGACCCCGTCTACACCATCCGTGAACAGATCATGGAAGCGATCGATACCCACCATCCGGCGATGGGCCAAACTGATGCCCAGGATCGAATCGACGAAATGTTCGACCTCGTCGGGCTGGACCGCGACCGCCAGACCGACTATCCACACCAGTTCTCGGGTGGGATGCGCCAGCGAGCGATGATTGCGATGGCACTGGTCCTCGAACCGTCGCTCATCCTGGCAGACGAACCGACGACGGCGCTCGACGTCATCATGCAGGATCAGATCCTGAAACGGATCAACGAGATCCAGCTGGAGACGAACGCGTCGATGATGGTGATCACACACGACGTCGCGGTCGTCGCCGAGACGTGTGATCGCGTCGTCGTCATGTACGCCGGTAAAGTCGCAGAGGAAGGCCCTGCAGAGCGGATATTCGAACAGCCATATCATCCGTACACGATCGGCCTGAAGAGTGCGTTCCCCAACATTCAGATGGCGGATCAAGATCTCGTGACGATCGGCGGACATCCACCTGATCTCCATGACCCACCGATGGGATGCCGGTTTGCGGAGCGCTGTCCGATGGCCACGAGTGAGTGCACCGAGGTCGCTCCACCGGAGGAGAAGCGAGAGTCGCTCCGAACATACTGTCATCACACGGATGACGTTGATTCGGCGCTGCGGCCGGTCGCAAACCAAGCCGAGACGTGGCAGGATGACGGCGGCTCGCTGGGAGGGATCTCCCATGAGTGATGAGACGCTCGTCGAGGTCGAGGAGCTCCAGAAACACTTCGACGTCGAGAGTGGCCTCCTCACGGACGTCATGAACCGGGTTCGTGGCCGTGAGCCTCGGCGTGTTCACGCCGTCGACGGCGTGTCGTTCGAACTACGCCGAGGGGAGACGTTCGGGATTGCAGGCGAGTCCGGGTGTGGGAAGACGACGACAGGGATGTCGCTCGTGAAGCTCTACGACCCGACAGACGGCTCGATCACGTATGACGGCGAAGACATCGCACAGAAGAGTGGGTCGGAACTAGCAGACTTCCGGCAGAACGCCCAGATGATCTTCCAGGACCCGTTCGAAAGTCTCAATCCGCTCAGAACGGTCTATGACACCGTCGTCGAGCCGCTCCGAATCCACGACGTTCCGAACCAGCAGGCGCGGGTCGAGCGGGCGCTCGAGTTCGCTGAACTGACGCCGGCGCGAAAGTTCTTCGACCAGTACCCTCACGAGCTCTCCGGTGGCCAACGACAGCGGCTCGCCATCGCACGGGCGCTCGTCATCGATCCGGACTTCATCGTCGCCGACGAACCGGTGTCGATGCTCGACGTCAGCCTGCGGGCGGGCGTCCTCTCGCTGCTGGAACGGCTCACTGACGAGTTCAACGTCTCCGTCGTCTACATCAGTCACGACCTCTCGCTCCTCCGGCACATGTGCGATCGACTGGCGATCATGTACATGGGGAAGATCGTCGAGCAGGGGCCAACAGAACAGATCATCACTGACCCGAAACATCCGTATACGCGCTCGCTCATCGATGCCGTCCCGGTCCCTGACCCGCGTGCGGACCGAGAACGTGTCGAGCTCGAGGGCGAAGTCGGTGACGCGATCGACGTTCCGACCGGCTGCCGATTCAAGAATCGCTGCTCGGAGTACATCGGCGATGTCTGTGATCAGGTGGTCCCTCCGCTCACGGAAAAGCGGGACGTTGCCGATGATCGACGTGTGGCGTGTCACCTCTATGAGGAGGGGGACCCGATCGAGGCCACGCTCGATTCCGATAGATCCCCGTCATAAAAAGCGCGTGTCACTCACCCCAGAATGGGTTCATCGCGATACGCGTCTTTTCTGGACAGCCGCTTAGCGCCGACCCTCTCGGGCGCTCGCTTCGGCCTCTGCTTCGTAGCGCTCTGCGGTTCGAACGTCCTGGAGTGTTCGGCGGTACTCCCAGCCACCAGCCCCAACCACGAGGATTCCGAGGAGCATACCAGTGACCGGCGTCCCGGCGAGGGCGAAATAGCCGACGAGGCCGACAGCGAACAGGATCGAGAGTCCGAGCGCGATCTTGGCTCGACCGCGTCTCCGACCTCGGCTGGATCTCATACGAATCCGTATGGCGTCCCCTCCAATCAGGATTTGGGTGGCTCATCGCTGCCCCATGGTTCGTCTCGTCGAGTCACGAGGCACTACCAGTGCTTGCGCTGTGTGTGGAGCAGCCGATTGTCGAGCCATGGTGACGCTGGATCCACAGAAGCATAAAAATTTAGTTATACATTATACTATTATGAATTTTGGATTATGTATGGTGGCAGAGCATTCGGGATCGAGTAGAACGAATCACTTCTCGTCATGCTACGGCACTACCTGAACTGAGCTTTCGTTAGGAAAACGCAGTACTCCGATACAACAGGGGGAACAGTCTTGATGACAACTCTGTCAAAGGCCTGGGGAACACACCTGCTCTCCTCGAGTGAATACTCACTCGTCGCTGTGGTGCAGTTCGACGGTCTCTTCGATCATTCTTCGCCGATTGACGGTTGCTCCCTCCGGAAGACAGTCTCTCCACGGACGCTAATCCGAGAATGAACCTACAAGCGAATATGCTGTTTTATATACCCACAAAAAATTATAAACCGAGAATTATCGTATTTTGAGTATGTCTTGTGTTTCGATCAACACGTTCCTGCGTCCTGACGCTACGAGCACTCGAGATGGAAGAGTACGGGGAGGAGTGTCTGACGTATCACAGGCCAGTATCCGTGAGGTAGCACAGCCAGTTTATCCGCTCCCGATGGGTGCGGAGCGAGAAAGAAATGCCTGCAAAATTCACTGACGCCACACTGGACGAGCCGGAGGCACCGGTTTCGTTCACCGACTCGGACGACCGTGACGACGAGATGCACAGCACGATCGAAACATGGGCACACGAACTCGTGGACGGAATCTCTGATGCGAGAGCGAGCGAGCAGTTCGAGCGGTGGCTCGCCGTCCAGAGCCGCGTTCACGACTACTCACATCGAAATACGCTGCTCATTGCACTCCAGTGTCCAGCAGCGACCAGGGTCGCTGGGTATCGAACCCTGCAGATTGAGTTCGACCGGTAGGTGCAGGACGGCGGGTCCGCTCCCGGATCCGGGTGCCGATCATCACGACGCGGTGTCCCGAGTGTGAGAACAGTCCGTCGGATCACGAATCGATCGACTCATCGACCGCTGCATAAATCGGTTCCACCTTCCATAGTTCGCCTGTTGTATCCGGTGATCGACGAGGAACTGCCACCGAATGATGCCCACATATACTGAATCCATGCAGTAATCATATTCTTCATATCGTGGAAGGTCGCCGTGACACCGAGTCCCATCTCCGGCAGAACTATCCCATTCATATATAGCATATATTTGATAGGTATAGTGTGGATCGTCGTCGCTCGCCCGTTTACAACCGGATTCGGTACGCCGATCGACGGTCGAATGGTGGTACTGATCCGGATCACGTCCCAGTCGACGAGACCGTGGTCCCGCTCGACGACGAGCGATACTGGCCGCACGCCGCTGTCAATCCACCACCATTCGGTTGTCCCACGCCGAATAGTCATGACTAAAAACAGCCCCCGACCGAACTGTCCGGACCGAACTTCGCGAGATATCCCGTCAACGACGCGGTCTTTCTCGTCGACGGCACGTCGTCGTTGCAGGCAGCCTGACACTGGTACGGGCTTCCGTTCCAGCACGAATTCCGCGGGAATCGGGACGGCGGAAACGTGTTCTCTGAAAACCAAAACGTCGAACAAGACGGTTCTCAAATATTTCCATCCATGCCGAAACCAGGTCGTCGAGAACTGGTCAGTAAGCGTTCGTCTTCGCGTGGAATCAGATTATTTGAACACTACTCGAAAGCGGACTCAGTTCGGCGTGCGAGCAACGTTAGAACGTCGTCAGTCGGGCGACCCGGGAGATCACTGCCGTCCTCGCCCGCAAGCAGTGGACATTCTGTTTTTGCGGGAGTGTTCGGCAGTCCGTCCGGACACACTGATTTTTTGGACACGATCACGGAACGGCCGAAGATTACTGATGACAGAACCGTTAAGGAGTTCGCTGTAGAGGTCTGGATATGGAGATACGCGACCACGTATACGTTTTCCCAGTCGAAACAACGTACTTCGGAAACGAACGGACGTTCTACATTACCGGCGTCGAGACGCGCCGTGGCCTCCTCCTGTTCGACGTCGGCGGCCCCAGCGACGAGGACATCCTCGCTGATGCACTTGCCGAGCACGGATTCTCATACGAGGACGTCCATACGATCGTCCTGACTCACCAGGACTACGACCACCTGGGATGTCTCGCCCCCGTCGCCGAACGAACGGAGGCAGAAATCGTCACACACGAGTATGCCGCCCCGTACGTTAGTGGTGAGGTGAAAATGTTGAAGCGCCCTGAGGAGCCGTATCCGGGAGTCTCCGTCGACCTCGAACTCACGGATGGCGCTCGGTTCCGGACCCACGCAGGCCCGCTTCGGGCCATCTTCACGCCGGGCCACGCACCGGGGCATCTCGTCTTCTACTTCGAGGAGGAGAACGTTCTCATCGCGGGGGACTTGCTGTACAACGAGGGTGGATTCGGGGGGCCGAACCTCGAAATGACGCCGAACCTCGAGACGGCACACGAATCCATCGGACGGCTAACGGACCTGGCGATCGATACGGTCCTCTGTCATCACGGCGGGCCCGCGGACGTGACCAACGCGGACATCCTTCGGGTGTACCACGAGTTCGGAAGCGACATCTGAACGGGTCCACAGGGAAAGGTCGAACCGCAACCTGCCTTCGATGGAACGGTAGCGCTAGTCCCGCCAGCGGAACAGATACGTTTCGAGCGGCTTCAACACGCCGTATTCGATCGTGAGGACGATCACGATGAACGGGATCAGGTAGGCGAAGACCATGATGATCTCCCCCTGCTGGAAGTAGTACCGGAACATCGCCCCGATCCCGGAGGAAAGCCCAAACACCTCGGCGAGCACGACGACTTTCCATACCATCCCGAGGACGTATCGGTAACTTCCGAAGAAATACGGGAGGAGGTGCGGCAGGTAAATGTGCCGCCAGACACTCGCCGAACTCGCATCGAAAGTATCAGCCATCGTCAGCAGTTTCGTGTCGACGTCCTTTGCACCCTCCCACATGTTCACCGTGCCGAACGGCGTTGACGCGACGATGACCGCGAAGTAGACTGCCGTTTCGCTGAAACTGAACCAGACCATCGCGAGCAGGATGATGACAACCGTCGGCGTCGTCATCCAGAACGGCAACCAGCTGCCCACGGAGTCCTCGAAGAGTTCGTTGGTCGACATCAGGATACCGCCGGCCATCGCAAGGACGATCGCAACGGTGCTCGACAGGAGTGCCCGTTGGAGCGTCAGCTGGAGGTGATGGACGACGGTCAGCCCGCGAAAGTCTGTCGTGGTAAAGACCTCGTACGTCTGGGCGAACGTCGCGGCCGGAGTGGGAAGCTGGGTCGGGTCTCTGAGCAGGACCGCCCCGACGTGCCACATGATGACCAGTACGAACAACGGGACGAGGATCTGCTTGCCGCGGGCGAGAGCCTTCCCGTGGATGTTTTCGGGAAGCGACCGGCCGAGCGCGCTCCCCCGGGCCGTTGCCCCTGGTTCGGTCTCAGACGACATCGGGGCCCCCCGAACTGGCGGCCTGTGAGGTCCGTTCGGCGTCTTCGTCGTCCCGCGTCATCGCCTCGTTGGCGTCGATCTCCTCCATCCGAGCGAAGAACGTGTCCATGAGGTCGGACTCGATCTGGAGCAGCTCGGAGTCGTTCGGCTTCCGTGGACGGGGCTGGTCGATGCTGACCTCGTTGAACAGGAGTCCCATCGTGTCCAGGAACTTGATCTCATCGGAGAGGTAGACGGCTTCGCTGATGTCGTGGGTCACGAAGACGATGGTCTTTCCTGTCTCCTGCCAGAGTTCGATGAGGTCGTCGCGAAGATTTCGTGCGGTGAGTTCGTCGAGATCGCTAAACGGTTCGTCCATCAGGAGGATATCCGGATCGACGGCTAGCGCGCGGGCGATGCCGACGCGCTGTCGCATCCCACCCGAGAGACGGAGTGGGTATGACTGCTTTTCGTCCGCGAGTCCGACGGTCGTGAGGACGTCGTGAATCCGATCCTCGTGTTCTTTCTCGGGAACCCCCTGGGCGTTGAGTGCGAATTTGATGTTGTCCTCGACGGTGCGCCAGTTCAGGAGACGGGGCTCCTGAAAGACGTACCCGACCGGGAGATCCCCCGGATCAACGACACTCCCCTCCCACTCGATCTTCCCGTCATCGTACGTATGGAGCCCAGCGAGGATGTTCAGTAGCGTCGACTTGCCACATCCGGACGGGCCCATGATGCTCGTGAAGGAACCTACTTCGACGGGGAAGCTGATGTCGTCGAGGACGACAAGTCGGTCCCCGCTGGGCTCTTCAAACGTTTTCGTGAGATTGCGTATCTTGAGTTCCATAGTTATCGCCTCTGTCCGGCGCTTTCCTCGAGTTCGGGACGCCATTCGAACGACCGCTCTTCCAGGCGTTTGAACATCCGCTCGACGAGGAACATCCCGATCATGACCGGGAGTGCCCACGCGATGACCATATCGGCCCGGAGCGTCTGGAAGTAGTAGTCGACGACGTATCCCACTCCGGAGGTCGCGCCGAACACCTCCGCGATCAGCGAGATCTTCCACGAGAGCGCGAACGCGAGCCGTGCCGATGAGAACGTGAACGGCTGCAGGTGCGGTATGTGGATGTGCCGCCACTTGCTGATGCGGGACGCTTCAAAGGTCTCCGCCATCTCGACGATCTCGTGGTCTACGGCTTCCGCCCCTTTCCAGATGTTCACTGCCACGTACGGGGCCACCGCGAGCGTGATCACGAATATCGACACGACGTAGTCGGTGATTCCGAACCAGAGAACACCAAGGAACGCCCACACGACCGCGGGGAACGTCATTACCGCCATCACGGGGGCGGTGACGTACTCCTCGAACACGGGATAAATCCCCATGCTCGTCCCTAGAACGACTCCGATGATCATAGAGAGACTGAACCCGACCGCGATCCGGATAACTGAGGGACGCAGATTCTCGATGAACCCGAACTGGGTCTCCTCCGTCAGGACCATCCATATGTTATCCGCGAGCAGTGCTAACCCGGGGAACACGGATGGGTCGAACGATTGGGAGACGAGCTGCCACCCCCCAAGAAACAGCGCGATCGCGATCAAACTCGGCTGGTACAGCCGCGAGTCACGAAGTCTCTCGGTCACCGTCGACCGCGTTGAGCGAGCGTTTGTTGTCATCTGGTTGCGTTAGCTCCTGCTTCCCGACGGCGGTTCATGAGGTTTCCTGAATCTGTTCGTGTGTCCGGAACTGGTCCGTTCCCGGAGCGGCCTCCAGCCCCCCGTGCTGTGCGACGAGTTCGAAGAGGTTCGCGTTCATTTCGATCCAGTCCTCGTTCCACTCGGTCGGGAACAGCTGCCCGTTCTCGACCAGGCTGCGAACCTGTTCGACTTCCCCGTCCGAGGAGAGGTCGATTCCCCCGACTGCCCCATACTGGTTCATCGCCTGGTCGAACTCGTCTCGGAACAGTTCCACCGCTTCGACCCAGCCGTTCCAGAAGTCCATCACGACGCCCGGGTTCGTCTCGAGGAACTCGTCGTACACCCCGAACATCGTGACCGAGGGCGGGTATCCGTGGTCCTCCTTCCACGCGGGAACCGGATTGTAGATGGAGCGTAGGTCGTCGTTCGCGAGTGCCTTGATCGTGTCTCCAGTGAAGAGGATCCCGGCGTCGATCTCCTCGTCGTTTTCGAGGAAGTTGTACAGCGTCGACGTCGGCGAATCGACGATCTCGGCCGGCGCTTCGAGCAGGTCGAAATCGTACAGTTCCGCCCACTGCGCGATGTAGTATCGGGTCGTTGACGAGCCCCGACCGGGAACGCCGACTGTCATTCCTTCGAGGTCACCGGGCTCCTGGATGTCGGAATCGGCCTGAACGAAGCACTGGTTGATGAAGTTCATCGTCTGGCCGAAACACTTGACGGACGTATCGCCCGCCAGGTTCCCCGCCATCGGAAGCGATGACAGCGGGGAGAGCCCGGTCGCGAGCCCCTCCGAGAAGGTTCGTGAGAACTTCCCGAACCCTGCGACCTCGATCGAGAGGTCGATCCCGCGATCTTCCCAGAGGTTCTGTTCCCGTCCGTAGAAGAACACCGGGACGAACATCGACCCCTCTAGGTTCAACATGTGGATCTCGGTGAGGTCACTGGAACCGCCTCCGTCCGTACTACCTGAGCCACCCATACAGCCAGCGATCCCGCTTGCTGCGAGCGTCGCACCGCCGGCAAGGACCGACCGACGACTGGGCGAATCGTGCACCTGCCCCTGTGAACCGTCATTCTCTGCCATGGTATTGCGATTCAGCCTCTATGATGAGTCACTATAACTGTACTGGTTGATGTACTCAAATACATTCGATGGATTTAGCCCGAGCTCCGTTCAACCTCGAGTCCACCGTGTCTCAGTGGGGGGTTCCCTCGAAGCGCTCCTCCCGAGCGGACGACGTGCTTCCATTGGTCCAACGCCCTCTCCACTCCCGATACACGCCGTCGTGTGGACCAGGGACGTTCGTGGGACCTCAGCCGGGCATTCCCATCGAACGAGAGCCTATCCGGTGGTTGCTGGCTCTTCCCAAATACCTATACTAATCCGATAACGAGGAGGCTACGTAAATGGATCAGACGAACTCATTCCGGACCAAGCTAGAAGAGGGTACCGTCGTTCTGGGCGCGAGCGCGGACACGTTCGCTCCGAGCCTGGTCGAACTCTACGGCGAACTCGGGCTCGACTTCGTGTGGCTCGATTACGAGCATCACGGCGCTACCCCATGGGACAGCCACGCTCTCGAGAACCTGTCACGTGCCGCCGAACTCGTCGACACGGAGTTGTTAGTCCGTATTCCGGAACCGAATCCGGCACTCGTGCGCAAAGTACTGGACACCGGCGTCCGGAACGTTCTCGTCCCGCGGATCGACACCGCCGCTGAAGTTCGTCGGTGTGTGGAGGCTGCGCGGTATACGTACGAGGACGGGCCGGGCGAGCGAGGTAACTCCACTGCTCGCACGAACACGTGGCGTAACACCGACCGATACCTGCAAACCGAAGACGAGCAGGTGTGTGTCGGCGTCATGATCGAGAAGGCGAGTGCAATCGATACCCTCGACGAGATCCTATCGGTGCCCGAACTCGGGTTCACCTTCGTCGGCCCGTCGGATCTGTCCGTGCAGATGGGTTTCGAGAAGGACGACCCCGAGTTCCAGCGGCGGATCGCGGAGGTACGGTCCCGAAGCCTCGACGCCGGCGTCCCCGTCGGATGTATCGAAGGCGACCCCGACGCTGCTGCTCGCGCGATTGAGGATGGGTATCAGATCGTCCGCATCGCGAGCGAATTCGGGGCCGTTCAGCGGGCGGTTCGAGATCGGCTGAGGCGGATCCAGTAGAGGAGAAACGAACGAAGGGGAATATATACTATCCTTGGCCTGTGAGAACCGAGCATGAGTTCGTGGCACGCGATCGCCGATCAGGACGTTCAGCCCAACGAAATCCTGCGGGACGCAGTCACACCGGAGATCGATCTCGAGATTGGAATCGACGCGAGCGAAGGGGCGCTGATCGACGCACTAGACGGTCTGGACGTCCTGTTCACCACTTCCCGGCTGTCGGTCACGGAATCGGTCCTCGCAGAGACCGATCTCGGTGTCGTCGCAAAACTGGGTACGGGCATCGACAACGTCGACCTTGAGGCGGCCAGTGAACGGGGAGTCGTCGTTACGCATACGCCCGGAATGAACGCACTTTCGGTCGCTGAACACACCGTTGCCCTCCTCCTCGCCGTCGCGCGAAAGGTCGGACCGACACAGGCGCTTCTTCGGGATGGGAACTGGCGGGATACGGCTCCACTGGGAACGATGGTATCCGGAAAGACGGTTGGCATCTACGGTTACGGGAACATCGGACGCCGAGTCGGAAAGCTCCTCTCGGGGTTCGGTGTCCACACGATCGCGTATGATCCGTACGTGCAGGAAATCGAGTCGGAGCTCACCGATACGGAACTCGTCACGTTCGAGCGCCTCCTCTCCGAGAGCGAGTTCATCTCTGTAAACGCGGAACTCACCGACGAGACGCGTGGGACGTTCGATGAAGGTGCGTTCGATGCGATGCAGGACGACGCAATCCTCGTCAACACCGCACGGGGACCCATCGTCGATACGGACGCGTTGATCGAGGCGATCTGCAATGGACGGCTTGCTGGAGCCGGTCTCGACGTCTTCGAGACGGAACCGCTGCCGTCTCACTCCCGCCTCCACGAACTGGATACCGTCATCACCACGCCACACGTCGCAGCCATGACCGAGGACTACCGGAAGCGAGGGATCAACATGCTCGCAGGTAACACGCTCGCACTCCTTCGTGGTGAATCGATCAACGACGAGTACCTCGCAGTCGATCCGGAGTAAGCGACGATAGGCCCGTGGGAGGGGCGGTTACTCTTCCACCACGAGACTCGTTCCTGTCGGTTCGACTCCGCTCTCGTCGATGCTGTTACTCTTCGGAGGAGACGACCTGGAACCGACGGCCGTCGGGATCCCTGAAATTCACGATCGTACGCCCGGTGGCCTCGACGTAGTACGGATCGCTGACCTGGTCGACATCGTCCTCCCGGAGTTCTTCCGCGAGGGATTCGACCTGGTCCGATTCGAACGCGATGTGGTTGATTCCCGGTACCTCCTCACCCTCAACCGTGTGGATTTCGAAGAGCGGTTGGTCCGAGTTCGGGGGTTTGAGTTCGTATGACTTCCCGTGGTGCTCGGTTTCACGGTGAATCTCGAATCCGAGTGTTTGTAAGAATTCTGCCATTTCGTCCGCGTCGCTAGCTTCTATCTCGATATGGTCGATCGTTCCTTCCATCCCATCTCAGCCGTTTTCCGCAGGGTGCAATATACTTTTCGCATATGACAACCGTTGAGCCAGCCGCTCGTTCAACAGCACTCTCCACAGGGCTCCGGTGACACGGTGAACGGCATCCCGACTAGGAATGTGCAATGTTCAGTTCGAGTTCGTTCACGAAGCTCAACAGCGTGTCGGTGATTTCCTCGTTGATCGGATCCTCCTTCATTCGGTGATACGGTCCCGTAACGGAGCAGGCACCCATGACCTCCCCGTTGGGGACGAGTGGAACAGCCATAGCGACTAACCCTTCCACGCTCTCGCCCAGATTGTAGGCGTACCCCCTCTCACGAACTGTATCGAGCTCCTCGATGAACCGCTCCTTCTCGGTGATCGTGTTCTCCGTGATGGGTGGAAGCCCCACGTCGTCGATAATGTCCTCCACCTCTCCTCTGGGAAGCTGTGAGAGGATTGATTTTCCTGCCGCGGTTTCGTGTGGATACAGCCGCTTCCCGATTCGTGTTCTCGTGGATACCCCACGACTTCCGGTCTCCCGGTACAGTGTGGTCGTCTTCGTATCATCCAACACGGTGTAGATGCTGGTCTCGTCGGTTTCCTCCGCCAGCTCTTTCATTTTCTCTTTGATCGTCTGGGAGCGAGGATGGGAGTATCGGAGCTCTCCGCCGATGTCGAGGAACCTTAGTCCGAGTCGATACTGGTTCCCTTCACGGATGACGAAGCCGCTCTTCTGGAGCGTCTTCAGGTGTTTGAACACGCCACCTTTTGAGGATTCGATGTGCGTTGCGACGTCCGTGACGGTGGGCTGATCAAGTTCGCGAAGCGCTTCGATGATCTCGTGTGAGGTCTCGACGGCCTGTATCGTCGGAGTGCCCGTCTCGGTCGGTGGCATGGGAAGTGGATCAACCGGGAGACTCATAATAGTTTCTTCTGGAAAACGATTCTCGCCTCTTTGTTCATATTAGAACTGGTCGCGGCGTCTCAGTTAATCGGTGCCGATCGAACTTGGACTACAACTAGGATATCTGAGAAGAATGTTTCCCGAGAGAAACTCTTTCGAACCCGGTGTTCGGCGATATACTGTGCCAACATCCATTGCAATTACGATCATAGTGACGTAATGGAAGCGTGGCCGATGTCGTGGCTGGCTCACCCTCCACTCCCCCGAGATCATGTAGATTATTCGTATATCATGACGAGAATACTCAAGATAACCCGAATAGTGGGTTTATCTCCAAATAGTTCCGGGATATTTCGGGTGGATATAAATTCCGTGCTCTCCCGTCCGGCGGCGTTCAGCAACTGTGTTTCGCTATGGAAACCTCCCCAGCAGTAGGTCGAGCGGTTCGGCCCCGAACGGATTCCGATTCCTCGTGCGGTTCCCGTCCCGTGAGACTGTGGCCACGACCGATGAGACGCCGCTGACGGCCCCGGAACGTCGTCGGGTGGCGTTCACTGACGAGTCATTCACCCGGATCGCTCATAACAGTATTTAGAATTATACAACAAAGAAGGTAACTATAATATTACATAGATGTTGAAAGTACAGTCTACGGATCGGTCGAGGAAGGTGGAGCCGATGAGTCAGCAATCATCGATTGAGAAAGTGCGAACACGTGGGGTGTCGACTGGTGATCCCGACCTGCCGGCGGCTACTCCAGAGGAGCGCGGTGGAGATATCTGGAACCAAGCCATCGGCGGCGTTAACTAACCGATCCGGCCAATTCGAATTTCGGGAAAGTGCACCCCTGGCGAGAGGTGAACGCCACGGACGCCCGTAGCGTAAAACAGCGAAAATGTGCAGATCGCTTCGCCTGGTCCGCGATCTTCGTGTGAGGCCAAACCCAATCGGTGCAGCACCAGGCAACGCGGCTCGATACGCATACTGGGCGCGATGACCGAGGATGGCGACTGCGCGCTCCCCCGAGGTTCGAAACGTTCCTCATGACTGGCTTCGCAAAACATATTTTATATGTCATACACTGAAATCAGGTATTATTTGCTCGCGCCGTTGCTCGAGACCGTACCGCATGTGCGAGGGTCGGTGGGCACCCGATACTATACCGCCCGGAACATGGAGTTCGGAACGAAGATCTCGAGCAGTTCAGCGTACACTGCTCGGGGTCTCCTTCAATTCGAATCGACATCGACACCACCACTCGTCGGATCGAAGTCGATCACCTCAGCCTCTCGGGGCAGGGCTCGGAGCTCCATCCCGCGCCACTCTCCGTCCACGCCGAGCAGCGCCTCCGAGTAGCCCGTCTGGTCATTGCCGGGGACGGCGTCCTGCACGAAGCGCATCTGTGCGTAGTTCAGCCCGAACTCGTTGGCCCACTCTTCGTCCATCCCATCTAATCGATGGAACTGCTTGATCGCACACTGGTCGAGGATCGCCTCCGATTCAGGTGCTGGAAGAACTCGTCGACGGTCTGGGTGACGAGTCGAATCGAGAGGTCGTGGTGCCGGTGGTGGCGAAACACTGTCTCGAGGAACGAGAGACTGGCAGTATCCTGCATCACGTAGCGCGCTTCGTCGATTACGAAGGCGGCCTCCTGCGGTGTCTCTTTTACTCGTTCGTACACCAACGAGATGAGCAACTGCATCAGCAGGCTTGTGCTCCCGCCGACGTTCCCCTCCTGTTGGCCGAGATCGAGACAGATGAGGCTCTCGTCCCGAATGTCGAACTCGGTCGGTCGGCCGAGGTTTGCGAACCGGCCGCCCTCCGCGAACGGCCGCAGTTGGTCGATGAGCCACGTCGCGTCGGCACGGAGTTTGCTCGCTTCCTCCGTCGTTCGGACGACGTACGATTCGGGATCGTCGACGAGCGTCTCCATGGCGATGGCGGACGCGAGGTGGCTCGCCCGTTGCGTGAGTCGTCACTCCCGCCGGTGCGAGCACCCCGCGCGTTCCTCCCCCCATCAGTCCTTCCCAGTTCCCGCTGGCACAATATAATTTATAATGAAGTATAGAGAATACAATATGGGAAACAGATATATTTAATAAGAAATTATTTATGCTTGGACTCTATTGACATGGAGACGTATTCCAGGCGGTGGTGCCGTCGTCCGGCGCATCCATCGGTCGTGACCACTGGAAGAGCGGACGCCGTCAGGAGGGATGGTCACCACGGCATCCGACAGAGTTCGAGACGGCGTATCAAAGCAGCATAGCACACCGGCGGCCGTTGAGTCACGAAACTGCAGGAGACGCCTGCCTGAGACGGTCAGCGACCAGTCCCGCGCGGCCAGCGAGAATGAACACCCCGGCAAGCAGGACCCACTCACCGTCGAGGTACTGAAGGACGCCAACCGCGATGAAGCCCACGTACGCGAGCGACTTGTACAAGGGCTGGTCTCGAACTCCCGTCACCGTGCTTGCAAACAACAGTGGGACGACCAGGAGTCGGAGAAGGACCGCATACACGGTGAACTCAGTGTAGATGAACTCGAAGTAGGTGGCTGCGCCGACAACCACCAGCAACACGAGCACCACTCTTGGGCGAATTCGATCTCGGATGGAGGGACCGGAACGCATGGGTTGTGGGGTTCGATGCTTCGGTGGCTGCATCCTTCCGCTCGCTGTGTCTCACCAGTCGTTGCACGACAGGGTGAGATCTCGATGGATGGGGACGAGCGAGCGAGTCAACGTTCGGAACCGTCCGTGGGGACGGCCCCCTGGAAGTGACGATGCAGGTCACGGCTGGGTGTCTAGGCGGTTCGCTCGACGTCAGTGGTCGGTCTCTTCGAGCACCGAGCGGGCCCGTTGCACGTAGCTGTTCGCGTCCCAGCTGCGGGCGTCGCTGATCTCGTCGAGGAGAGTGCGAGCATCGGCGACCGTCAGCTGCTCGGTTCGAACGAGAATCGACAGCAGTGTCGGCGTCGTGACGAGCCTGGTATCAGCAAGTGACGCGTGGATCAAGCCAAGCTGGGTGAACTCGTCACAGCACAGCAGGGCAGCTTCGAGTTCGTTCGCGAGGGTGACCGCGGCGTTCTCGCCGTCATCAAGCGGAAACTCGGCGTCGAGGTCGACCGTCCGAGTGGTGAGTGCATCAGTTCTGTCGAGGACGGTTGTTGCGGCACGACCGTGGTGATCCTCGTAGGAAGCGATCTCCCGGAGTTCCTCGATGACCACCGTTGGGACGACGACCTCGTACCGGGCCAGACACATCGAGAGCGGATCGGGGTCGCTGTCAGCGGCGACCCCGATCCTGACGAGGGTGGAGGCGTCTGCGACGAGCCGGGACATCTATGCGTCGGCAACCTCGTCGATGAAGTCATCGTCCAGCTGCTGTTTCAACACACGGAGGTTTGCCGCCTCTTCGGCGCCGACGAGCGCGTTGAGCTGGTCGACGGAGATCTCATCGTCGTAGAATGCGGCCGCGATCTCCTGTGTGAGCGCGTCGTCATGGGCCGCCTCCTGGAGGTACTCTCGGAGTGCGGTCACGAGGATGTCGGTTCGGTCTTCCCCGAGGACGTCCGCGAGGGCATCGGTCCGATCGATGAGCCGGTGCGGTGCTCGGAACTGGACACGCTTCTTCTCGCTACTCATCATGTGTACGCTGTGAGCCAGCACACTTAGCCCTTGCCGTGTGTACACTGTGAGCTTCCCTGTGCTCGTATCGACGGAGACGCTCCTGCCACCGGTCGGACACAGGGTGCTCGTCGGGAGGAGTGCCCAGTAGACGGTTGGGTCGTCGACGAACCACGGAGCAGGAAAGCCGAGGACCTGGGCGAGCAGGAGTGGCCCGCGTCCGGCGAGGAAACCCTCGACGAGCAGATCGGTCGCTCCGACGAGCGTCAGCTGGAGCATGCCGTTGGGTCCGCTGTCGGTCAGCGTGTCTCCGATCGAGTCACGTGTCTCGAACCTGGGGAGCCACTCTGCGAGGTGTACGCTGGGGGCGACTGGGACAGCGTCCGGAGGGAATGCCCGGGAAGCGGAGGTTGAACGAGGAACTCGTCGTGGATGCCGGAGGAGCTTCTGTGACCCGACGTATCCGGTCAGGAGGGCCACGTATAGTGTGACGCCTGGCAAGCGGGTACCCGCGGCGATCCAATTCATCACCGTGGTGCGTATCGTGGTTGCTGAATACACCCTCTAAGTCTTGCACGCCGATTTCAACAGATTTGTGATCTGCTACACTGGAAAGTATAAGGATCAACGCAAATCCCGATCAGTCCACTGCTGGATCGTCGATATCTCTTTCGTGGACCCATACCGTCGAAATTCGAGTCCCCTCAACGCTCGTTACCTCAACGACGTGATCGTCGATCTCGACGCGGTCGCCAGGTTCTGGCGCGCGGTTGAGTCGTCCCAGCACCAGCCCACCGATCGTTTCGACCGCTTCGCTATCGAAGTCGCCATCGAGGGCATCGGAAACTTTCGATAATGGGACTCCGCCGTCAACGTCGTACCCCTCATCGTCACGCTGGCGTATCGAATGTTCGCGCTCATCGAGATCGAACCCGTCCCGAAGGTCTCCGACGAGGGCCTCGACGATGTCTTCGACCGTCGCAATCCCCTCGAACGCTCCCCACTCGTCGATGACTGCGGCCATCTGCTGGCGATCCTCTCTGAACTGTATCAGGAGATCGCTGATTGCCATCGTTTCCGGGACGATGAGAATATCGCGGGCGATGTCATCGACTACCTCGGCATCCCCATCGTCTACCTCTGCTCGCAATACGTCCTTGACATCGACGAATCCAACCACCTGGTCACCGTCGTCGGCGTCAAGAACCGGATAGCGCGTGTGACCGGCCTCTAAGACGGTCGAATGTAGTTCGGATAGCGTGGCATCCGCCGGAACACTCACCACGTCTGGTCGTGGGACCATGACCTCCCGCACCATGGTGTCGTCGAGATCGAAGACCCGCTCGATCATCGTCACTTCCGTCACGTCGATGTCCCCGCCCTCGCCGGATCGTGTTAGTACCCGAAGGAGCTCCCGCTCGCCGAGTGTCTCATCCGTTTCGGACGCGGGCGGCACACCGAGCGACCGCGTGAACGCATTGGCTGCCCCGTTGAAGACGACAATTCCCGGATAGAGTATGTAATAGAAGAACTTCATCGGCGGGGCGAGGAACAGCGAGAGTCGCTCGGTCTGGGCGATTGCGAGCGTCTTCGGCGCGAGTTCACCGAAGACGACGTGGAGAAACGTGATGATACTAAAGCCGATTGCGAACGCGACGAGATGGATGAGATTTGCGGGGAGAACCGGTTCCAGTACGGGTTCGATGAGCGCCGCCACGGCGGGTTCGCCGACCCATCCCAACCCGAGCGAGGCGATGGTGATGCCGAGTTGCGTCGTGGCGAGGTAGTTGTCGAGGTTCGTCATCACTTCTTGGAGCGTTCCCGAGCCGGGCCGCCCCTCCTCGACGAGTTGCTCAACCGACGTTCCCCGAATCCGAACGAAGGCGAACTCTGCTGCGACAAAAAAGCCGTTGAGCACCACGAGAAACAGCGCTAAGACGATTTGTGCCGCTGAGAGCACGACGTTTACCATCGGTACCCCTGGAACGTACTGCCGTTCGGTTGTAGCGTGTCCATATTCATGCATCTCGTTCCATCAACTAAAACCATCTAATGAATTCGCGGGTGACTGACTGCTGTCAGTAGTGAACTGGTTCCGTGGATCTAGAGGCCATCAACTGTCCTCCTCGTTCTGCCGACTGCCTGCGAACATGGGCTCCAACATTTAGTAGACGCATCAGCATCGGGTCCTGCTGAAGAGACGCTCTGTATGCAGCGCCTCTTCTGTTTCAGATTTTGAGAGTTTCACAGAGCCACGAGAACCGAATTCCAACGGAGTCAGCTATCGGCTTCGTCTAGCGCCTTACGGAGCGCTTCTTCGCGCTGCTGCATCTTCTCGTCATCGGACCGGACATCGTAGTGCTCGTCGATAACCACCGGTGAGACGTTACGGCGGTCGCTGACGGTCTGGACGGGCACACCGGTCTGGAGCAGGTAGGTGTGTATTCACCGGCGGATCGCTGGACGGGCAGCCCGGCGCGTTGTCGAGCGTCTGCACGGCCTCACAGTCGCCGATGTCCCGGCCGTGGGGGCACGTGTCCGAGGTCGTGCAGGCGGGACCAGTCGTAGATGTACGACCGGAGTGTCGACTATCCGATCCGCCCATGCTGGGTCGCCAGTAGCGGCTTTCGGTCGTAGTCGTCCGTCATGTCCGGTCGGCGGTTTCGAGATAGTCGTCGACCACGTCCGTCGCCTCCGGGGAGATGGCCACCTTGCGCTCACCGCTCTGGCCGTTCTTGATCGGGGTGTCTGTATCCGGACGGTGACGGATGCGGAGGTGTGGCGTGTCGGCGTCGGGCTGGTAGTCCTCGACGTCCAGCGCCCTGGCTGCGCCCATGCGCATCCCGGTCTCGGCGAGGATGAGCCAGCAGACGTGCTGGGCGGTAGCGTACTCGTAGGGCCTGATCGGCGTGTAACACTGTCTCCTTGGCGTTGCCCCCATCGGGGATGGCCGGGGAGTCGACCTTGCGGAATAGACCAGGCTGGACAGCGTCGATGGTTTCGCACCACTGGATGAACACGCGGAGCGTGTCCATCTGCGTTTTCTCGCTGACGACGTTGAGGTCCTGGCGGCGCCAGACTCGGAACTCGTGGAGGTCGCGGGCGGTCAGCTCGTTCAGGTTGTCGATACCCTGGTCGTCGCACCATCGAATGAGGAGCCGAGCCGGGAGCGGTGGGATCCGACGGTCGACTGCTGGAACGCCCGGGCCTTGTCCTCCAGGTAGAGGTCGAGGACCTGGTCGGAATCGTGTTGTTCGGCAGTGTAGCCCGGGGGGAGGCGGACCGGGCGAGCGACATCGACCTGCTGGTAATCGTTCGAGGTGAGAAAACGCCCGCCCGGCGTGCGGTGCAGTCGATCGTTCGCGACCTCGAAGAGAGACCGTTCGAGGGGAACCGGTACACGTTCGAGTGCCTAGTCGAGTCGGTCGAGAGCGCGCAGCGGATCGGCGAACGGTTGCAGGAACAGTTTGATAAGGGACTCACGCTGGTCGGGTCCGACGAGCTTGCCGACCTTCGTCGGGAGGTGTACGCCGATGGAGAATGAGGACGTTCGAGAGGTGTTACGAGAAGCAGAACATTCCTTTGAGCGCATGCCGGAGACGATCGAGGAGGGACTCGATGTCGACGACGCGGAGCTGGTGCAGCTTCGTCGCGCGTGCCGACTCCTTGCAGCCGGGTCGTTACTCTTAGATCGCGGGTACTACACGGTCGGCATCGAGTCGGCGTTCGTCGCCATCGAGCGGACCATCCAGTTCCGGCTGCTCCACGACGGGGCGATGGGTCCCAGCGAAGTCATCAGCAGCCACCGAGTGCTCTACCAGCGCGGGGCTGAGGTCGGACTGGACGACGGGACGTTCGGCGACGAACTCGCGGAGCTCTGGACGCAGAACCGGACGAAAACGTACTACCGGCTGGGGATCGCGACTAAGGGCCAGGCAGAGGCGATGCTGGAGCTCGCGACTGTGTTGCACCAGCATCCCGTGGACGGAAGTCGTGTGAGCTACGAGTGTCTGTGTGAGGTGTAACGCGGTGTTACGTGGCGAATTGGATCCGAGGCAGCAATGGTTGCGTGTTTGTCTCTTATGGTCGGCCGATCCAGCCGTTACAGCTCGTTACCGTACACTCTCGACGATTGACTCTCAGGCCGTTTACCCGGTGACCTGTTCGAGTATGTGGTGGTCGATTCTCCAGGCTCCACCTGCACTTGGGACAGTCAGAGCCGCCCCGAATGTTGTGAGCGGCGAGGATCCGTTCAGTGCAAGTGGAGAACTTCCCCCCCTGCGAGATCGCAGTACTCGAAGATGATGCTTCCCGAGTGATGCTGAATACGGGGCGCGTGTGCAGCATCAATTTCAGGTGATTTGTCATAGCATCTCTTGAGCGCAGGTAGCGCCGATCATCGGTTCACCACACTTCGGACGGACGTCCGTCTCATCTCTTGCCATACAGTACAGATGACAGCAGCCACAGGCTCATAGCCGAACACCCAGTCGTCGACGTACTTGACGGGTTCGGCACCGTATGAGAGTACAACGTTCATTGACCTGGCCACCCTCATAGAAGCATGGTCGAGTTTCCAGACGAACGACAGCTCGTACTCCGGGCGCGCTCCCAGTTGGCCCAGTGGACGAATAGTGCCCGGAGAGCGGCGTACGCTGAACTATTCGAAGGTGACGATCCAATCCTCTCCCCCGAAGAGGTACAACTGCTTGATGCACTCGACTCGGAACTGGAGCGACAGGGCGGCGATGGTGTCTGGGGGACCGATCAGTACGGAATCCACACGGCGGGGACCTCAAGCTCGGCCACTTCTCTCGGCGTCGTCTGTGTCTACCATCCACAGATTACCAGGGACTCCGTCCTCCGTGGCGGCGACGACCTCGACGACGAGACCGAAGAGCGACTCAACGCAGCACTCTGGAAATACAGCGAGCGCGTCGCAACACTCATCGAAGCAAAACTCGACGAGTTCGTCCGTCAAACCCGACAGTAAGTCCGATCGGATCCACTTACTGGTGTTCACACGTATCCATCACAACTCCTCGAGAGAATCCCACCGTCGTCAGCGCCCGGAACCGCGTATGCCCGTGCAATCATGCAGCTCCATGAAGAGACAGTCAACTATCTTGAGAACACACAATTACCTTGGTTACAACCGGCATTAGGAGGGAGATAGCCAAATAGAGCGGGCACGTATAACGATCGTACGAAAAGCAGCATTGTGAAAAGGGTATCTCACGAAGCAATGACTGAAAAAGGGACGCAGCGACCGTGGTCTCCGGATCGTATTGGGATATCGATGTTGGCGATTGTCAGTGGAACTCTCGCTGGTCTCATCGTTCTCACACAGCTTCAATACGTTCTCCTCGCTATCGTACTGGCGTACGTCATTGCACCCGTACAACAGCGTCTGGAGCGACATCTGAGTTCAACGATGGCTGCCATTACGCTCATCGTGATCTCGGTCTTCGTGATTTTCATTCCGGTCGCCTACATCCTCACGATCGCAATTCAGCAAGGACTGGGGTTCCTGACGGTCATCCAAGACGGGGAACTCAGTCTAGACAACATTGAGAACCGGATCGAAACCATCGGGTACGTGATCGATTTAGACCTCGTGTATGCTACATATCGAGAGCCAATCACGGCGGGATTGCAACGTCTCGCTACCGGCGCGCTAACCGTCATCAGTGGCCTCCCCGGTCTGTTCATCGGACTCACCGTGACGATGTTTGTGCTCTTTACCCTGTTGCGAGACGGCGAACAGTTCCTTGGCTGGCTGCGAGCAGTCCTTCCCGTCTCGGAGCACGTCCAGCAGGAACTGTTCAGAGAACTCGACACCCTCATGTGGGCGTCCGTTATTGGGAACGTCGCCGTCGCGGGAATCCAGGCGATACTCCTCGGCATCGGCTTGGCGCTCCTTGGAATGCCGGGGGTCGTATTCTTGACCGTATCGACGTTCATCCTCACGTTACTCCCCCTCGTCGGAGCGTTCGGCGTCTGGATACCGGTCTCACTCTACCTGTTCGCTGTCGGTCGTCCCACCGCGGCGGTACTCCTGTTCGTTTTCGGATCCGTGGTTAGTGTCTCGGATTTCTACCTTCGTCCGGCCATCATCAACCGGAGCGGAGCGCTCAACGTCGCGATCATCGTCGTCGGAATCTTCGGCGGCATCGTCCTGTTCGGGGCGATGGGCCTGTTCGTCGGGCCTGTCGTGCTCGGTGGAGCGAAGGTCGTCCTCGACCTGTTCGCCCGGGAGCAAACGGAATCGTCCGGCTTCTAACCGTTTTCCAGAACGAGCGCGGAGCCATTGTGGAGCGCAGTAACGCGAACTGCTTGATACTCCATGCAACGTCTCCAACGATTTTGACTCACTTTATCACAATTCCAGTGTGTGTGAAGATGTCGCCGCTTGAAGAATATAGGGGTGCGTTACTAGATACTATGACCGAACAGGATCTCGACGCGCTTCTCCTGCTCGTGGCTGATCGACGCCGACGGCAGACACTCCACCATTTACGGCACGAAGCTAACGGCGAAACGACGGTGGACGGCCTCGTCGATCGATTGCACAACGGTGAACTGGGTGCCGACGGCCAAACTACCGACCGGGACCAGATTGCCGTCCGACTGCGACACGCCGACCTGCCGAAGTTAGCCGACCACGGTATCGTTGAATTCGATCCCGAAAACAGCACCATCCGATATCGGTCTGACGACCAGTTCGAGACGATACTGGATTCACTACCCGACGAACTGCCCCTCGCCAGCCTCTGAACGTTCAGACCAAACCGTCGAAGTATCGTCCGGAAGCGGCGAACTGGATCGTTGGGGACCAAGTTCCGTTACTCCGACTCCGCGCGTGCCTCATGTGGTCGAACGTCGACCCGACCGTCACGTTCAACCGTCACCTGGTAGCCATCGAGCGCGAACGTAACAGTCGCGTCGCCATCTTTTGAATCGGTCCCAATCGAACGAATGAGCGTATCGAGGGCATCCGGATCGACCGTTTCGTACAGCGGTTCGAGTACGGTAGGCTCACACGCTGCAGCGATGGCAACCGTCTCGACAACCGCCGTGCTCGGGGTCACTACTGACCAATCAAATTCGGCCTGAATCGCTCCGCATGAATCTGAGGCAGGCACGTCACCGTCTGAGTCCTCTGACTCAGTCATACAAGATACCACCGTGCTCGTCCTGAATGTTTTGGATCATGAGGTTCTCTGAACGCGTTTCGGGTGATTTGGCACTTCAGGTATCCGATTCAGCCGTCTCGAGTCGCCACGTGAAGATCGCATTCAGAACCACGACCAGACTATTCGCCTCGCCCTCACCCCAGATGGCGGTCTCCGACCGGGGATCAGTCGGGCTCGCGTCCTCGCCGTTGACCATGGCACTCACGAGTGTTTTCCGCCCGTCCACCATCATGAGCCGGCCGGCCGAGGTATCCGACCAGATCCACAACGACTCGAACATCGTCACGCCGGGGATGGCATCCTGAATTCGATCCTGCACCTCCGGTGAAACGCCCGCGAGCTTGATCGAAACCCCCCGATCCGCCGCCTCGCCTAATCCCTCGATCAGATCCTCGATGAGGAGGTCCTCGACGGTCATGTAGATGATTTCCTCCTCCGCGCTGGCGAAGAACTCGCGTACACGCTCCGTGACCGCGGACTGTCCGTCGACGGTCCAGACACCGCGCTGTTCCGCTCGCCGCTCGACGGGTTCGAGTTCACTGAGGGCGGTTCGCAATAACTCCGTTCGAGATTGTAGATCGTGTTCGAACGTGCGACTGGCGGTTTCGGCCGAGATGGCCCAGAACTGCTTGGGTGACGACTGCAGAACATCCACGAGCCCCCGGTCGTGTAACTCGTCGATGGCGTCGTACACCCTCGTGCGGGGTACCTCCGACACCTGGCTCACGTCCCTTGCCGTTCCCGTGCCGAGGCTGGCGAGCGCCACGAACGTCCGGGCCGCATAGGTGCTCAACCCGAAGTGTTCGAGCTGCTCGACGGCGGTGGACTCCGGGTCTCCGGTGGGATCACTACTCATCAGGTTCCTGAACTATCTCGCCGTCTCGAACCTGCCACGCGAGGTTGCAGGTCGGCACGCAGAAGTAAGGTGGTTGGGACACAGTACTCACCTGCGTGCGTGTGGAGAGATAGAGTCCAGGAGAGTTATACCTTTTGTGATTAAACGGGTGAATACTATTCCACCCCTGATTCATGGGGCTGTATTGCCTGAATAGCCTATCGAATCCGTAGTCACTTTGAAAGTCACAACACATTTGGCTTCCTTTTCGGATCGGCGAAATCAACTAGTTGGGCCAGCTTCACGCCTTTCATCGTCGCGCGGCGTTATGGGTTCAGTGACAATACCTATCTGTTCCGGTGACCAACCTCAACCAAGTCCCGGGCTAACCGGGGAGTTGGGACACATGGATGCGAATCAGAATTTGGAGGAAGCCGTTGAAGTCCTCCAGCAACTCGGTTTGAAGGAGTACGAGGCGCGATGTTTCGTTGGGTTGTCGCGCCTACGCTCAGGGACGGCAAAGCAACTGAGCGAGACAACTGAAGTGCCCCGGACGCGAGTCTACAGTGCGATCCGGATGCTGGAGGCACAGGGCCTCGTCGAGATTCAGCATTCGAGCCCGCAACAGTTCCGCGCGGTTCCCCTTGAGGAGGCGACCGAAACGCTCCGGGATCAATACGAGGCTCGCGTCGAGCGACTCCACGACGCGCTCGAGACGGTCGAAGTCGTCGATGCGGATGACGAATCCCCCGTCCAACAGGTGTGGGCGATGACCGGCCGTGACGCGATCGAGAATCGGACGAACGACCTCGTCGGGGAGGCGACCGACGAGATCGTGCTCGTGGTGGGCAACGAGTCACTGTTGACCGAGGACCTCATCGATACCCTCAACGGGGTCGGGAACGGGGTCGATCTGCTCATCGGCGCGTTGACCGAGACCCTTCAGGACCGGATTCAAACGACCGTACCGGACGCCACGACGTTCATCTCGGGGCTGGAGTGGTTACACGGGGAGAACGCCGCGAGGAACGATACGGCGATCGGCCGGTTGCTGCTGGTCGATCGATCGGCACTCCTTGTTAGTTCCATCATGCCCGGGACGAAGGAGGAACAGGCGATCTTCGGTGAGGGATTGGGGAACGGTCTCGTCGTGATCGCGCGCCGCCTCATGGCACAGGGACTGCTGACCGTTCGCGACCCCAAGCAGTGACCTGCCTGGCCGCGACTATCGGTCCACTCGTCAACACATTGCGTTCCCGTCCGATCCTCCATCAGTAGGGACTCGACGAACGCTTTCGAGCGGTTCAATGGAGAGATATTCGCCGTTGTCGATGGAGACGCGACAGCCGCTATAGACGAACGAGAGACAGCCACCCGTCCGTGGTTGACCGTTCGACCGGGACTCGAATAGCGCATCAAGCGCGTTCGGGTTGAGGACGAACGCCAGCGGTCGAAGGGAACAGGGTTCCCGTCCTTCCACGGCGCTCACCGCGCGCACGACAGCCGTACTCACTGATTCAGTCGGATCAATTTCGTACTCCACAACCCCAGTAGGGCTGGCCGACTAAAACGTCGTGCGCTTTTCACCCGGATAATCAAAATTGGTCACCGAGACATGGCAATAACGGGGATCATCGTTTCGGGTAACGCCGTCCCGACGGCGACAAGATGCTTCCCGTCGTGCTCTCGCTCACGCCAGGGTGGTGATCGAACCACGCAACCGAGTTTGTGACGATCTCAGCGCCACCGAGGAGCAATCACAGGTTCACCAGCGGAATCGAGAAGAGCTCTACCGACTGAACCATGGAATAGGCCTCCGAAGTTGATCTCTAAATAGTTGGTATCAGCGAGTCAGCTGGCGTCTCACACTCCGAATCGACCGTCGGTTCAGAATCGTCGTGCGGATCCATCCTATCGAACGAGAGACGACTTTGCGATGGTTTACCATTGTTGTTCCCATACTCTTGAGTATGGGCGAAGCAAACGACTATGAGTCCGAACTGACGGCCAATCGTGAAGAGATCGCAGCCGTATTGAGTAGCGTAGTAGATGGGATACTCGCTGGCTCAATTCGGGTGGGTGAAGGCAAGGACGCTGTCACTGTTGTGACTCCTGAGGAAATCGCTCTTGAGATCGAACTGGAGGCTGAAGATGACGAGTTGAGTCTGGAGCTCGAACTAACATGGCCCTCTCCAAAAGGCAAGGAATCCGGGACCACTCCCATCGAAGATGTCCCTGAAGAGGAAGACGACAAACTATCAGTACCCGTCGGTGCCGCCGACGCTTCACAGGCACTGGCCCGATTTGAAGTCTTCCGTGACCAGGGCGAGGAATGGCGATGGCGACTCCGTCACCACAATGGGAACATCATCGCAACCAGTGGCGAGGGGTACACACGCAAACATAACGCATGGAACGGACTCCAGAGTGTGCTGAAGAATGCACCAGAAGCGGAGGTAACGGAGGATGCTCCGAACTGATAGAGAACGGCAGCTATGCTGAGATCAGACGTTGCACTGGTCTGAACGTTCTCACAGTTACTTGTACCGCAGTAGAATTGAGGGTGGTGACGCTCGGTTCCGTGTTCTCGAATCGAGTCGCTCGTCAAGGTAAAGAGCCGTACTACCCGTTCCAGTGGAACGGACGGTCGAGACCTCCCCGCAGATGGCTAACCCGTTGGTTACTACGCACATGCGAGATCCCACTCGCAAAAATAATACGACACCAATGAGGATAAATCCGCCCCCGACAAAGGAGACTGTGGCTCCAAACAACCCGAGTAGTACTGCTCCAAAGAGAAAGGACGCGAAGCCAGTTCTGATATGGGCGAGGATGGTACGTTCGCGTGCTAACGGGGTTCTCTCCCGAGCGAGTTCAATTTGGATATCAGTTTTGTCGGTCATGAGAGCTGATCGTTCGCTGTACGTTTCCGTGAATGCATCACTGAGTGCTACGTACGCACCGTCTATCCGTCATAGTCAGATCAATCTATCCTCTTCTAATTTCGATAGCGGCGCGCCGAACACTGCGTGGCAAATCGGGCGATCTCTCCACGTCTCTCAGTGATTCGACACAGGTGAGTTGCCATTCGAACGGTGTACCTACTCGTTCGGTGATCGTTCCCCCTCGTAGGCGTCGAACCAACCAGCGACGGATTGCTTGAGCGCGCCGGTCGTACTCCCGAGGTTCAGCAGCTGATACCCGTTCGTCACCTTTTTCGTTGACATCGTCCATCCCGAAGCCGAGGCCGCCAACAGGAACGCCCGCATCGACGGCGGTCGAACGAACCGTCTCGACGGCTTCCCGCACGTCCGGATGGTCGACTTCGCCGGGACAGCCGAGCGAGACGGAGCGGTCGAGCGGGGCGATGAAGACGAATCCCAGTTCCGGGACGTTCAGGATCGCGTCGAGCTTCTCAACGGACGCCTCGGTTTCAATGGTCACGCCGACGATCGTCTCCCGGTCCTCGGAGGCAACGTAGTCATCGGCGAGCCCCCAGCGCCGGGCTCGGGGCGACCCGAGACCCCGATCGCCCGGCCTTCTTTCGTAGCTGAATCGAGCGGATTTGACCGCCTCACGGACCTCTGTCGCCGTCTCCACGCGGGGCAGAAAGACGTTCCTGACCCCGAGGTCGAGCGCTTTCCGGACCAACGTCGGGTCCGTGTCGGGGAGTCGGACGAGCAGTATCTCCTGGCGCGGACGGAAAAACATCTACTGCACAGGGTACTCTACTCACCACTCACGGCCAGCGTGGCAGTGAGGGACATCGAACGACCCTGACGGGTACGATCGGACAGGAGAACTGCTCTCACCGACTGATGAATCGTCGTTCGTCTCGAACGGTGGAGGATATTGCGTAGGTCCGACGAAGCGGCCACTCCTCCCCATGTCCCCGAGGAGTTCACACCGACGAGCGCCCACACAGTTATCCGAATCGGGCACCTATTTCGAAGGATGTCAGACGACAACCGGGGCCGAGACGAGAGTCCGGACGACGAACGGCGACAACAGTCAGAGCGGAAGCAAGAGGACGTCCGCGACCGCGCCCATGAAGACCGGGCGATGAGCGGTGACCCTAGTGAACGGCTTGGTGATCTCGATGGGGCACTCGAAGCCCAGGACTATCCAACTACGACGGATGACCTGGTCGAGGCCTATGGCGATTACGAGATCGAAACGCAGGGCGGGACAGAATCGCTCGAAGAAGTCCTTGCCCCAACCGATAATCAATCGTACGATTCCGCTGACGACGTGAGAAGCCGGATACTGGGACTGATACATCGATAACCGCCGTCGTCTCGGTATCCACTAGTGCCCGTCCCCTCTCTGTTTACCGCACTCGGGTCGCATGAATCCCGGGAGTTGATCTGGTGTGGCGAGTTCTGAGAAGCTCAAACTCGTATCGACACTAACGCCCGGAGGCAGATACGTCACCGGCCCCGGTCATCGGCATGGACGGATCGCGCTCACTCACCGCACCGATCCCCCGCCGTAATTCGACTGCGCTTGCGTGATCGGCCTGCGAGGCGGTCCCGGCTATCGCGACGTCCTCCCCGACGAGGGCGGACGACGTCGTTGTGCGACGAGTTCGGTCGTGTGCTGGAGCGCGAACGAGAAACACGTCGTCCTACCATCACACCGTGGGCAGGTATGCACGACGGGGAGGGCGTCCTCATCGCGCTTTTCATTCACTACTCCGAGCGGGCGAGGGCGACGTTCCCACATGCCGGACAACGTTTTGGATGATCTAACGGTACGTTTGCATGACGTCGATGAACGACTGCGCCCCATGACGGTGCGGCCCCATTGGTCGGCCGTCCGGGAAGCGCACGCATCAGCGTGGTCCACCCGCTCGTTCTTCCTCAGTACAGACCACAAGATTCGGACTCGCGTTGACAGGGATCGAGTGTGCTAGCCAGCAACGGGTGCTCATCCGATCGGAGACCTCGATCCGATCACCCGCCAAGCCACCAGCCATAGAGCGGTGCCTGCTCGTCAGTGTCCGAACGCTTCTTCGACTGGCCGTAGGTCTTCCCCTTGAGGAGCTGGCGTTCGACTGCGTTTGCGGCAAGTCGAAGGGCGTGAGAGGCGCCGTATCCCTCTCCATCTGCCGTGAAGTAGCCACGGTCGGTGACCAGTCGAATTCGTGCGAGCACCAGCGGCACACCCCGGCGTTGTTCTTTGTGCTCCTGCAGTTCGATGCTGGCCTTGATCACGCTCATCTCCCCGTACTTCGAGGTCATGCGCTCGATCAGTGCGGAGACGTCGTCGTAGTCCATCCCGTCCAGTACGTCGAGTCCGAACACCTGCACGGCGTTCTGGTCATCGCGTTCCCAGGTGAGCGCCTCGATGACGTCCGTTTTCGTGATGATACCGGTCGGCTCGGAGGTGTCGTCGGTCGTGACAACGAGCGAGGAAATCTCTCGCTCGAACATCGTCTCGACGACCTCGTCGAGCGGTGCGCTCCGCTCGACCGTGATGACTACGTCGGACATCAGGTTCCGCACTGGCAGGTCGAGCATTCGGTCGGTATCGCCCTCGCGCGCGCCGAATCCACCACGAGTCTGCCCGCCACCGCCGCGGCCACCGAAGCCGCTCGACGAACCGCCCTGGCTCTTACTGCTGGCCCGCGTCGTGAACTCGATGACGTCGTACAGGCTCACCATTCCCGCGAGGTCATCCCCGTCGACGACCGGAAGATGAGCGATCCCGGCTTCTCGAAGCAGATTGAGTGCTTTCCCGACCGTGGTATCGGGCGTCGCACTGATCAACTCCGTCGTATAGGCATCCTCGACGGTCACTGCGTCGAGAAACGGACGCACTGCTTCGAGGACCGCATCACCAGTCACCACGCCGACAACACGGTCATCGTCGAGTACGGGGAGCGTTTTGGCGTCGCTGCCGATCATGAGTCGCGCGACCTCGCGGACGTCCTCGGTGCGATCGACAGTCGGGACGTGCTGTACCCGTGAGTCCACCTTTGCAGATGGCTGGGTGGACGAGGACGCCAGCTGTCGGCGGCTAACGACGCCGCGATACTGGTCGCCGTCAGTTACGATGATCGCATCGAGTTCCTGATTGTCAAACGCCCCGGCAACCTTCGAGAGCGGTGTGCCGATGTCGAACTCCGTAAAATGTGAGGAGAGGATCTGAGAGATATCCATGTGTTACTCTCTACAGGGAGGGGCGCTGGACGGTTATGCTTGTTCCACCCCTGATCTCCCGACGATTTCGACGGAGCCGGTTCGAGAGAGTAGTGAAGACCTCGCTGAGAGAGCCACCGGCGAGATCGCCCGTACAGTCACTCACCGACACGATCACGACGACCGTGACGCTGAGTCCCCCAGAGGGCGATTCCGCGACCGGGGCCTCCGTCGAGCCCGACCGCGGCGAGGACGGCGCCGAGTGCCACCAGGACGAGCGTGAACTGGAAGCCGGCGAGGACGAGCGTCCGGATGCCGGCCGTCTCTCGCATCGTCAGGAACCCGCGGATGGAGAGCCGATCGAGCGGGGAGGACTGGGCGACTGCATCCCGTCCTTCGGGGGGAACCGGCCAATCCGATTCCGGGTACTCGACGTAGTACAGGGTGACCGAGTCGGGGTACGCTTCGGTCGCCACGACGTCGATCTCTTGGAGTTCGTCGAGCCGATTCCGCACCGTCGCGTCGCTCACGTCCGGACGTACCCGGGACTGGAGCTGCCGGATGGAGAAGAACGGGCGCTTCGATTCCAGCATCGTCTCGACCACGTGCTGCTGTGTCAGCGAGTTGTTGAGGTTGCGATCGATTCGCTCGTCGATCCAGTCCGGGAGGGCGGCCACGGTGGATCGGGCAAGGGCGAGGGGATGGTTAAGTCGTCGGATTGATTTCGCGGCCTCGAACCGACAGGATTGATGTCCGACCGGGTGCCGGGCGTGGTTTCCCGCGTCGTTCCCCGGGTTCAGTCGTACCTGGGCACGCTCGGAACAGGCGGGCTCCGAACAAGCACTGTGTCCGTCAGGGCGCTCGTGCTCCGTTGGATACCTGGTAGTCCGGTCCTCTCGGTGACCCACACGGTGGGCAGGTGTGCGTATACACGATTCTCGACTGGATCGCGAGAACATCCTCCGTATTAGTGGAGGGAAGTCGTCTCAGATCCGGAACGGCCATTTCTCACGACGATGACCCCCGCGGCGGCTACCACCAACCCACAGACCACGAAACCCACTACGAGAAGCGTATTGAGGGTCCCTGAGAGAGCACCGAATCCGTCGCCTGCCATCAGGTGTCCCCGTCCAGTCAGGGTGAGTCCCAGCGGGACACCACCGATCAGGATCATCGTCACCCCGAGAAGAACGTCCCCGATTCGCCTCTGATTCACAAGGGATGTGACAAGCCGCTTTTGCTTGGCTCTTTCCCTGTAGACCGTCACCGTGGAATCCACGGTGGCTCGTGTCGGTCCGTTCGGGGATAACGGACTACGTTCGACGAGGGAGATCGATGAGTAACTTCGACGACGTCGGCGAGTTCGTGAGCGAGAATACGGAACTGCTCGGTCACGTCCTCGCCTGCGGAAACGACGAAGCCCGAGCGTCCGTGCTAGCTCTGGTCGCCAATTTCGGGGAGTCTGATCTAGTTGACGAGATGCAGGATGAACTGGAGGAAATACGCTCCGGGATGGAGTCATAAACCACCACTCAGACTCACTGATCCTTACGATCGGACGAGAACGGACGGAACGTGTTTCTACTAGTTGTACTATAGATTACCTGTGGCCGAATTCAGCGCAGTCGTCCGTCCAGTATCGTAGGCACGGCGCCACAACTTGTGGACCGCACGGGCAACGACGGGTGGCTCTTCTGCGCTAAGACATGACGGTTCTGGGTTGTCAGATGGAGCATCTGGTGGCGGGTGGAAGTGTTTGTCCGGGGCACCCATTTTTGGATGGTAATCCCAGCGGAAGTTCCGACTGATCGAATCGGTGTGGTGAACGCTGTAGTATCCGTTTCGATACCATCGGATATCGAATCGACAATCAGTGGCTTCGCCGATGCCATCGGAAACATACACCTGTATGATCTCCGGGTCGGCAGGGTTCTGGAACCCGGCCGCGTCAATGAGACCATCAAGGCCCGTAAACGCGGCTCGGATCTCGTCCATGGAGACGACGTCGAGTGTACCCAGTTCTCCGTCGAGATCATCAGTTGGTAACATCGAGACGGCTCTCAGGCAGCACTTTGACTACCGAATCCAGCGAGGGATCCCACAACAGATTGGGAAGTTGACTCGTCTGCCTCCTCGACGGCTCTTATCGCGGCCTGTCCGCCTCCATCAGGGTCAAAGTCGTAGAGGTTCAGCGCCGCCTTTGCGATGTCAAGATTCTCCTCGAGGTCTCGCCACCGGGAGACGTCGGTCCAACTATCGTCACCGAGTTCCAGTTCCGTTGCGAGATCGTCCGCATCACTAACGCCGTGTTTGTCACGGAGGGCTGCTAACTTCTCGCGGAGGTCTGCAATTGCATCCTGAAGTTCCTCTTTCGAGTAGTGGGCGTGGAGTCCTGCAATCCGTCGCATCGCGAGCGTGCTCGGGGACCGTTTATATTTGGTCCCGCCGTCCGCCGAGACGGCCGTTACTCGGCCCACCTCGGCCAGTGACTTCAGGTGGCGTCGGGCTGTCGGTTCGGCGACGACGGCACGTTCGGCGATCTCTCTCGCAAACGCTGGCTTCGACGTCGCGTCGATGACGGTCGTGATGCGATCGAACGCGGTGGTCTCTTCTTTCCACTCCCTGATGACCGCCTCGTTTACGTTACCTTTCCACGGCTCCGTCAAATCTGAACTGTCTGACATGGACTCACCTTTCGTTCACTGGTGTATTCGACCTTGGGAACCATATAGTTTCTCCAAGAATATAATTGTGGTTGTCGGCACTGTGTCCGTCAGCTACTCACGCTCAGTTAGTCACCTGCTATGCACCGGCCGGCACAGTCGCATCACTCCCCAGAGTTCGGCGCGAAGAACTCTTGGGCTTCCCCGAACAGTTCCGGGTCTTCCCCCACGCGTTCTGAGAGGTCGGGGGTTTGCTAAACGTCGTAGAGCAGTTCCGGTTGATCCACCGAACAACGTCCTCGGCAGCGTCGCGTTCCTCGAATGCCCCGGCCAGCCCACCGACCTCCTCGGCTATGATCGTGCAGTGGCGAAGGAGCTTGTCGTGGCGGTAGTCAGTGTACTCGGATTTGAGGAGAGCCATCCGGTCGCTGAAGTCGATCAGAAGCCCCTGATCGGCGGCCGAAATTTTTTTTTGAGTTTCGCATGTGTTCTTGCAAATTTCTAACTGTTTTTCGGGACAGCCGTCCATGTTTCATGTACGATGTACGTGAGCTAATAAAACGTCATTCATCTCCTTGCTCGGGGTGTCGACTGGCTCGAACGTGACTTCCCCGTATACAGGCGATACTGCTCGAGCGTCGCCTCGGTCAGCTTCTCGAACTTCCGTTCGATGACGTCCCGTCGGTCCTGTTCGTCCGGATCGGTGTACGCATCCCGAGAGACGTGCTGGAATCCACGACGGCTCGTGACGTTGCGTTCGACGTCCTCCACGGCGTCCGCGATCCGGTTCGCCCGGTCAGGTGGGAGGTCCTCGGCACCCATCGGTCACGACTCTACCCCGGTAGCACTGGTCACGAGGGTCCACTCGTGAATCTCAACCGCAACCCACCCGGACTCCTCCCATTTCGAGATCGCTGGGGAGAGCGGATCTCCACCGTTAAATCGCCGGCAGCGTCGATTTCACGATCGGGGCTGGACATTTTCGGCCGATTCTGGCCCGATTCGATCCAAAATCACCGAAGTCGTTTCGGCCGATCTCACGGGCCAGAATGGCTCTCTCGTCGAAATTCGACCCAGTACCGACCCTGGTTGAGATGTCCAACCCCTCTCAGAGACCGAGGGATAGGCCAGATTTGGGGTCTGACCGATTTCGGGGCATCGGCGATTCCGGCGGAGTTGAAGCGGTCGTCGCCGGTGAAATTTCGGAGATTTCGTTCGAGATGAAGGGGTGGTGGAACTCGGCCGCGATAGTGATCAGGTCTGAACCGCTGGGTGCGGGGACCACTCGTCACTAAATTTGCTGCTGACGCCAGCTAAGGGGCCTCTCCCTTCACATTCGAAACCGGGACGATTCGATAAAACGGGCGGTCATACACGACGAATCCCACCGCTTCACATGGAACTCGAGCAGCCGTCACGCCCGATCGGCTCGGGACACGCCCCCGATTTCATATCGACACTCCGGGAGGATGAAACAGCATGACTGAACGGATTCTGACCGTTTTCCGGACGGATAGAGTGATACGTTAACGGCGACACGCCTACAGCGTCGGGCACCCGATATGGCGGCTGTATCGGACGAATTCTGCAGATTCGGGGTCCCTGGATGGAGTTACCGACGACTGATTCAGGGGCCCGTTTCGACTGCACGAACACCGCTCGATGAGGCGTGAGCGCGGGGTGAGATGTCCAGCCCCGATTTCTGCCCGTTCTCTCGGTCTCTGAGTGGGGTTGGACCTTTTTCGAGCTGAAACGGCCGAAATCGGGTGGCTCAGCGGTTTCCCCCGTTTGAGATGTCCAACCCCGGTTTTGGAGGGGGTCACTGAGACGCGGATTTCGGCGATAGAGACGAACTGACCTTTGAATTTACGGAAGAACGTGGTTCTCACGATCGACAGGGTCGCGCCGATTGATCCCAACGTCTTACGACGGGGATGTAAGAGTCGTCACGACGTCGATTCCTTGGCGCTCGTCGGTTGATTCTTCGTTTAGTCGTCTGCATGGTCGTCAGTATGGGTCGACCAGTAATCACCGTCTGGGCTTCGGTAAGTGTCCCTGCCAATTCCAAGCGCCGATAGAATCAAAATGTCCATCTCCTTCTGTTTTTGAACATTCCGATCCATTGGCTGAATGGCAAACTAAGGATGGTAAAACGAGGTATTTATTACCTGGCCCCAACACATTTGGCCCGTGAAATATGGAGCGACTGTGGCGTTCGTCCTTCTCCTCTTTGGAAGTTTGTTCTCACTAACTACGCTATTCCCCGTATTTTATTCATACATAATCGCCTTGGTGACATTCGGAATAGCGTCACTTTATTTCCTCAAAAAAAGTCGCACATTTCAGGCCGAAAAATATTCTATCCTTTCTATGGTTGGGATCTTCCTTATATTTGGGTGGCATGCTGTAACTAACCCTAGCGGGGCCAATATAGTCACCTCAGCCAGCGTCAGGGTAATTATCTTCGTTCCTGTATTTTTGATCACAGTATTTTGGATTCCGTCAACGCTACCGCATGAACAGTTTGTCTTCGCTGTGACCCGGATTGGGGGCGGTCTATCTATTCTTGGATTACTCGTTAGCTTTGGAGTTGTGCCCCCTTTCCAATCGGAGGAACTGTTCGGTAGACCGATGTTCTTGGCAATATTCGGCCCAGATATACAGGTACTCACTAGTATATTCAACGACTCTAACTTTGCAGGGGAGTTCCTATCTGTTGCCGCCATTCTGGGCCTAATTGAAGGGAGATCATATGACAATCACGCCGGATACGTGTTCGCAGGATTGAATCTTGTTGCCCTGAATTTTACATACTCCAGAGCGGGTTATATTGCGGCATTGGGTGGTATCGCTGTCTTCTGGTTACTCAATCGCCAATACATTATTACAGCAGCTATTTCGACATTTTCGGGTATATTTGGTCTTGCAGTGTTCCAAGCCAGTGTCGTAAGTAATCGAAACATCCCTATTGATGTAACCGGTAGAGAATATCTTTGGCCAGCCACTATTAACGCTACACTACAAAGGCCTCTTGTCGGATGGGGGCCAGGAGACCGAGCTGAACTCATTCGTCCATATTTACCGTCCGGTGCTACGCCGAATACTCCACACAACTCTTTCCTCCGGTTTTTCCTCACGTCTGGTATTGTGGGAGGGGTACTCTACATCATATTCACTTTAATGACGATTATCTTCCCCTTAGTCTACCACCAAAGTAGCCAAGAGCGTTTGTTGCCACCAGTCGTTGCAGTCGTCATTCTACAATCGTTTGGAGGATTCAGCATTCTTGGCTTGGGTGCAATTTCAGTCCTATCAGCAGCTATCAGTGGGTATGCACTGCTCGGGGTTAACAATCGGACAATTGCCAGATGAGTTTCAGAACGAAATAGAGTCGCTGACATCTGATAAGATCGATGGAGGAAGAATATCACCAACGCTGTTCTAAAAAACAATCCGGAATACAACTTTATTTGCTCTGGTGAATCACTATACAGGGGTTGATTCCACCGTATCGCGGCACGCTTGATGTTGTGAACGACACACTTCAAAACTAGTTCGCGAAGTTCTCGGTACCAGGTTCGCGCATGCACGGCGTCGCCGTGCGCGCGCTTAATCGACGAGAAGACGGTCTCGCACATCGATCGTTGGCGATATCGAAGCTCACCGACCCGCGCGTAATGCGCGTGGTTGATGGGTCAGAAGAGACGATGTTTAAATAGCGGTCTCACGCAGTCTTCCCGGAGTTTCTCGCGTAAGTCCATCCAGTCGTAGCCCTTGTCGGCGGCGAGGCTGGTCAGATTGCCTGCATTGCGGAGGCGACCTGCAAGCGGAGCTGTGTGTCTTGCGTTTTCTCGGTCGTACTGTGTACGTCGAGGATGGCTTGCTTTCTATGTCAACTAGATCTGTCGCTTTGAGCGTTTGAACGCGACAATTCGTCCTGCGACAGTAGTGCTTGCTGTCGTTTTCGCGGTCGAAGAACGTCGCGTTGATGGCGGCGTGACCCGAGGAGTCGTGCAGTTCCGACGAGAGTCGGAGCAGCACTTGCCAGACCTTCATCTCGAACCTATCAAACACCTTCACTAGCGTGGAGTGATTCAGGGAGATCGCCCTCTTCAAGGCCGATTTCACCGAGAATATGCGGCATTTCGCTCGCAGATCGAGTGTGTTGCGGTACGATTCATCGAGGTAAACCCACAGACAGAGCAGCGACATGAGGGCGTGTCATCGAAGTCGCCACTCCTTCGGGGGCGGCGACTTCGTCTCGCCCCCCAACAGCATTTTTAGCTAACGTGACCGCTTCCTTCGTGAAGCAGGAGATCTTCGACATAGAGCATCGGTGATTTCTCATTTCATCTCCCAAATTCTAACGGTGTAACTCGGCGCAGTCTAGGATTCACCAGAGCCATTTTATTCTAGGAATTCCTCCCATATTGAACAGAATTCTGTCGCCTTTGACCACTGTATCTTGATGGGTGTTATTTTTCAGAACGCTATTCACACATTCCCCAGACATCTCTTAACAAGTAGTTTTTGATCAACCTTTTTAATAACTACATCACAATTAAGTACATCATCTTGATCAGTAACGTACCGAGGTACTGTATTCGAGCTGGGAGTAAATGAGGGATTCCATGTATCCCGAAGTAAGACATCCCCATGCACGAGGACGCGGAATATCGTTTGACGATGAAGCTCATTGGCCTCCTCTGTAAGGAACACGATCCTATTCGGATCAGAAACGTCCATTTTTGCTAATTGCTCGCCTGTCGAGACTGCTTCTGATGGCATTATTTCAGGATTCTCATGGCGGTCACCTACTGCTGGTGGAGATCCTGCGTCTCCGATAAACAGCCCTGCTTCGAATACCAGACCGTTTACTGAAACTAATATGATAAGTATGACGGTTGCTGCTTGTTTAATTCGACTCTCTTGATGACTAGTTATCCCAACTCCGAGCGAATTTACTATCTTAGGAATGACGGCAGCAACTGTAAGCGTGACTGGAGCAACAAGTGCCCATAAATAGTAGTGATGGTTCAATCCCCCTGGAAGTATAAACGGGATAGACAGCCCACTAGACAACCATGCAGCCATTATGAGGGATGTGTCTTTTCGGACTCCGAGGTAGGCATTCCGAAGCCAATAGAGAACTGCTACTAATCCCGGGTAAAAGTGGAGACTGTGACCAAGGTAAAACGGTGAGTAAGGGCGCGTGACGACCCCCATCCAAAAGTCGGATGTAAAATAAAATGATAGTCCAACATCAGTAATTAGGTAACCAGATCCCGTCGTTGGCAGTGGTTGAAGTCCAACGAGGTATTTGACCGTACCGACTGAGGCCACTGTAAGAATTGCATAGATAATAGCACCTCGACGCTTTTGATATACCCAGAGTAGAGTTGCCACAGGAAGAAGAATCGTTGCCTCCCATCCGTGATTTGCGATGGCGAGTACAATCGCTGCGACTGAGACAAGATACCATTTAATGGCGTCAGTTTCAGTGTACCGAACCATCGTCCCTACAGCACTTACGGTCAAGAATATTGAAAGGGAATCGGGCATATAGGCCCATGCAAACCGATAGAAAAACGGATTTACCCAGAGAATGATCGGGGCTAGAAATGCAACGTTTGAATCAAACCAAATGCGTGCAAGATACGCGATAAGGATTGTAGTCCCGAGAGCAGCCACAGCACTCACGAATCGCCCTGAGGTAACGAATCCAAGTTTGATGAAAGGAGCAAGAATAAGCGAGTAGAGATGTAGTGCGGCACCACTTTCCCGGACAGTGAGATATCCATAGGAATTGAGCCCGTCTCGGGCAAAAGCGAGTGCTTGGAAATAATGGGCAATCTCCCTGCTTGGCAGGTATGATGATGGGACACTTGAAGTTAGGAGCGGTAGAAGAGTAAGAACAGGAAAGTATCGAAGTTGTAAGAATGAATTACGGCGAATTCGATGAAACCAAGTAGTAAACTGATACTGTTCATTGCTCATATCAGCCGTCTCTTCGGCGGAGATATTTAAGCTATACGTAGAAGGAAACGATGAGTACTGAACATAGTCAACTCCCCATAGTTTTCGTTCGTGATAGTAGTATCCACTTTCTCACTATCATGCTCTGGATCGCCCTAGGAATGATGGTTTGCTTGGGAGTATTAGCTCACGAGAGAAATGTAAGTACAGACGACCAGCAGCAGTCATCAAGTCGACGAAGCATGCTTCACTGTCATTTTCTGCTGGAGGTCTCCATTACGGCCGTCCAGGAAGATCTAGGATGTAGAACAGGATAGCCATTACATCTCTGTAAGGCCAATGCATACTTGATGGATCCGTTGTTGTTCTGACGATTGTGTTCAGTCTCAATAATCTAGCAACTCTCATACATTGGATCCTATATCCACTCGGTGTGCACAGAATGTCGTTCTGAGTGGGGAGTTCGCCGGCGCTATACGCTGCGGCCTGGCGGGTGAAACTTACTCTGACGGCGTGGGCTAGAACGAACAATTGTCAATGAAGCCAATCCACTCCACAATCTCCAGATTTAATATGCTTGCCAGAATCGTATTAACGTCCCACATAGTTAGCAACAATTGGAGTTTGCAGTTTGATGGCCTCTCCGATGCACGGAGGTTATCCTGTTTTCATGGATTATAATGCTCAACGGATACTAATTATATAGTTCTATGAGACGAACTAAAAATGATTAGGATCACTGGTCAAAATGAGAACGGAGAAGTTTTCCCATCTCCTGTTGACTTACTTTCGTCTAATGCGAAAGTCGTTTCTCCAGGTTGCATCGATTGCTTTTATAGGTGGATTGGTAGGTCGAGGGTTACGCTATTTCCTCAATGTTATAATTGCTCGTAGTCTTGGGCCTGAGGCACTAGGAGTATTTGCCTTCGGTATAGTTGTGATGAAAGCTAGTGCGGTAGCTGCCCGCGTTGGATTAAATAACGCGGCCCAAAAATTTATACCGATTTACCTAATGGAAGATGACGATTCAAAGCTCCTTGGAACAGTTATCCTTTGTCTCATCATCCCACTCATACTTGGGGTTATTCTCGCGATTATTATTTATGTAGCAGAGGGTTATGTGAATCGAATCACGGGGGAATCCTTCACTTCGGTTACACAGGTGTTTCTTCTGGGGATCCCAATGTTTGCAGTGATGACCGTGGGAATGTCCGCAACAAAAGGATTCCAAGAGACGAAATACGCCGTTCTCATCCGCGACCTCGGACAATCTGGCTTAGCCGTCCTTATGGCCGTTATCGGTGGTTATGTTTTTGCAGACATTCGGGTCATAGTATTGGGATACTTGGGCTCACTATTATTTGGTATTCTGTTAGTTGTACTTTCATTGTGGCGCCAAGGGGGGATTCAGTGGATTCGCCCCGAGTTTGAGGGGCGGCGATTAATTATGTATGCAACACCGCTTACGATCGTCGCAATCACACAGTATTTTATCTCATGGACGGACATCCTGATGCTTGGATTTCTGGTTCCGGCCTCCGAGCTTGGATGGTACCAAGCAGCTTTTCAAACCTCAGTAATGCTTACTATTGTTCTAAACGCGGCAAATTCGATTTTCCCAGCGCTCACATCAGACTTACATTCTAGAGGCCAGCACGAACGTCTGCGACGGATCCATGATGTTGTAACGAAGTGGGTAACATACCTCACGGTACTAGGGGCTGTATTCATTCTTTTCTATGCGGGGGATATTCTCACACTCTTCGGAGCATCAACTCCTGAAGCACGAATTTCGCTACGAATACTCGCTATTGGGCAGGCTATTGTTGCAGTTACTGGACCAGTTGGGTTTCTGTTGCTAATGACGGGATACGAACGATTAGACGCAGCAAACACTGTTATTGTTGCGTTTACAAACGTTATATTAAATTACTTCTTAATCCGACAATTTGGTGTCGTCGGAGCCGCACTTGCAACAAGTAGTGCCCTTGCTTTGCTTAATTTACTACGATTGGGAGAAGTCTGGTGGTCACTGAATCAGAATCCTTTTGGTAGAAATTACTGGAAAGGACTTCTAGCTATTCTATTCGCCTCTACTGTGATGTGGTTTGGCCAGTTACTCCCGGTATTCCCGATCTTGCGTGTTCTATTGATTGGTACAATTTCCTTTTTCGTATTTTGTATAACTATGTCCATCTTACAACTGGATGAGAATGATACACTTCTCATAAATTCACTACAATAATTTTAGACAATCCATAGTGTCTCTTATATTCGCTTGAAAATATTCGTATTCTATAGTCTCGTACTGTTGGGATGAACTCAGTTAGTTTTAACGAGAAGCAGACTGACCGAACTGAAGTTGTAGAGAATCACACCCATCTGGCACATAATAATTATGCAAAGAAACCACGAATATTTTGTACTGCATCGAGAAAGGATTGAACGAGAGCTTTTGACTTGGTCGAGGATAGTAAATATTGGTTCAAAAGTACCTGTCGATGTTGATATTGTGGTGGGAACACATCATTCCAAACAACTTGCTCATATCCCCACTTTTCTAAAAAATAAGATTTACTATCCATATTCTTTGCCGCACTCTGCCGATTCTGTAGATAACTACTATCTCCTCCCGGTTTGTGGGGAAAAAGGACGCTTGGACAAACTCCAAACTTCCAATCTGTATGCCGTTTGTGGCCAACATAAAAATCGAGATGTTCAGAACCAATGATGTATTCCTCATCCCATGCATAGCTATCTAAACAAGCACTCCGAAAAATTGCGGTGTTGGGTACAAATTCAAACGGAATAATCGGATGGCCTTCAATTATTGAGGCTTCCTTGCCGTCTCGAATATCTCGGATTAGTACTTTACCCTCCTCAAAAAGATCATGGCATCCCCCAACCAAACTTCCATCCTCCAGCCACAGGCCCGCAATGCCTCCAAACTCTGGAGATGATTCCATCTGATTGATGAGAACGTCAACATTATCTGGGACTTCATGGTCGCTATCTACGATGAGTAAGTATTCCTCATCCATCTCCTCGATAATACGACGCCGACCGAAACCCAATCCTGAGTCATATTCCAAATCTAATATTATTAAATCATAATCATGGTTATTTGAATATAACTCTTTCTTTTGGGGGTCACTTTCCCCATCATCGGCAACATAGACGGTATCAAATATGCCTTTTGGAATTGAATTTAGCAATTCAGAAAGCTTCGAAACTCTAGAGAACACCTTCACACCTAGCGCAACTGAGGGCATGTAAATTAGTGCTCTCTACAGACCAAATCAACTTTTCTATTGATGAGCGATTCAGTCTTTAGATCGTATTCTCATGCCCTGTCTGTCCTGAATTTAGTAAACTGTGATGTAGTCGGCTCTATATCATGACTGACCCTGTCGAAATCAGATTTAGTCTTATCCACTATGTGGCAGACTGACACTTCTCAGTAGCACAAAACCAATAACGATATACGGACAAAATCCACTGTAGTAATTGAGTGACAGACACAATCGTCTTGGGATTGGATGGAGCTACTTGGAGTGTACTAGATCAGCTCATTCAGGAAGATCTCCTCCCTAATCTGGCGGCTCTCAAGGATAACGGCTATTCTGGCTCATTAGAGAGCGTGTATCCGCCCACTAGTGGCCCTGCCTGGGCATCGATGGCCACTGGGAAGAACCCTGGCAAGACTGGCATCTACTATTTTCTCAACCGTGTAAACTCTGACACATTCGAATTCGAACCGATGAGTAGCCGTGACTTCAAGGGGCGAAGCTTCTGGGATCTACTTTCCCAGGAAGGACAATCAACTGGGGTGTTCAACTTCCCTATGCTTCACCCGCCTTACGAAGTGGACGGGTACATGGTGAGTGGCTTTGGTGCCCCTGAGGACGACAAGTTTGCTTACCCGTCGGAACTCCAATCGGAACTTGAAGACGTTGCTGGAGAGTTCGAGATTACGGTTCCATTTTCTGATCCCAAGTACATTGGACGTCCTGGAGAACTTTCGATGGCGCTCCTTGACCATCTCGATAACCGCAAGGAGATGATTAAACATCTATTGACTAAACGATCCACTGATGTATTTTGTGGTGTCATTAGTGTTACTGACTGGATGCAACACTATTACTGGAAGTATATTGATGAGCAACATGTTTTGTACGATTCAACTGCTACAGATGGTGTATTGTGTTATCAGGATATATGGAAGAAAGTTGACGAGACTGTCGGTGCCGTCCACAGGATTGCCCAGAAACGCGACGCAACTCTAATTCTCATTTCCGACCACGGCTTTGGACCATTCAATGGGACTTTCTATGTGAATGATTGGCTTGAATCAGAGGGACTCCGTATCCCAGCCGACCAATCATCACTTCAGCGTGCCCGAGATACGTTTTTCCCCCACTTACGTCGGATTGCAGAGCCACTTGTCAGTAACGTACCAATACTCAACGACTTTGCGAAATCCATTGGTAGATCGATCAAACCGTCGCCGGTAGAAACTGTCGATACGGAACGTAGCATCGCCTGTGCAAGTGACAAGGGATTTATCCATATGCTCTCAGATAATCCAACAGACCGGGGGCGAGTTGTTGAAAAGTTAACTAATCTATTCGAGCAAAACGGCTTAGCATACGAAATTTACTCGCCCGATGACCTCTATGCAGGACCAGCGATAGACCGTGCTCCGGATATTCTCTATACCATCGAGGATTTCGAATACGCCCTCGAAGCCGGTCGGTCACCTGGTTCGGAAGTCTTAGTAGAGCGTCCGCCATCACCATCGCGGAGCGGAGGTCACAAGCGGAATGGAATATTTATCGTCAGTGGCGAAGGGGCAGCAACGGGAACCGGTGCCAACGCGTCGTTGCTGGATATTGCCCCGACGATACTGTACAATCAGGGGGTTCCAATATCTTCAGACATGGATGGATCTGTCATCGAGGATGCGTTCACGCCCGCGCACAAGGAAAATCGAGAGATAGAGTTTCGCGACTACGAAATCGTCGAATCAGTGGAAAGCCGCGGTGGAAATGCTAATGCGGTGCGGGAACATCTAGAGGACCTCGGTTACGTTTAATCGACGACGTCAAGCACCTCCCCGTCCATTTCTTCCGGTATCGAGACATCGAAGAGTTCGAGAATCGTCGGGGCAAGGTCGTAGATCTCTGCGTCGATTCGTGTTCCGCATTCAGCCCCATCGTTGAGGATGTACAGTCCTTGTCGGGCATTATTTCCGCGCCACTCAGACTCTCCGAAAAGCGTCTGTTTTCCGATGCCACCCTTGTTGTGATATCGAGGTGTATCTAGCGCAACGAGATCGGGTGCATCCTCAAGATACGGTCCAGAATAAATCTCTTCGCGGCTGAATACTGATTGGATCGGATGCTGGCCGGTCTCGTCGTCTTCGAGTGTTTCTAGTTCTCGGATCAATTCCGCTCGGAGTTCTTCGTAAGTGCCGGCATCCATTTCTGTGTCATGGATGTAGATCGGTCCCTGTGCAAGCCCGACGACCTTGGTCGAGTCCCATTCGATCTTATCGAAAATCGCTTTCCCCTCTGTTTCGCCGAACTGTCCCGTTGAGTCGGGTATGTGTTGGGCCAGTGACCGCAGGAACTGGATGTTACTTAGTGGCCTGCGGAGCCCCACACGTTCGAGAGCACCGCGGATATTGTCACGAGTGAGTCCGTATGATGCTAGCCGCTCGAAATGAGACTGCTTGCGGGTGAGAAAGCCCTCTTGGTCCAACCAACTGTTTATGTAGAACTGTTTGTCCATCTCGCTTGTCCCGTGATCAGAGTGAATTACTACGGTCTCGAACCTATCGGCGAGGCTCCCCACATGTTTGTCGATGACCTGCCAAGCTCGCCTAGTCGGTTCACCATCGTAAAAGAGATGTTGAAGTGGGCCGTTGATCTCGAACGAACAAATTTGGAGAAAGTCGACCTCATACGCATCGAAAAGATATTCAGCGATTGTGAAATCTTGATCAATCTGTTCGATGCTCTCTTCAACGAACACCTCTGTAGATCCCTCTTCAACACTACTGGGGTAGGTAGGGCGTGGCGTATAATCGAATTTCTCTCTCAGTTCGTCCTCGACTGAACGGGGTTGTGCGAAACCTGTGTCGGGAACACCAGGGCCTCCTGCGACCATGAACCCGTCTAAGGATTTTGGGGGATAGGTCAGCGGCATCCCGACGACACCGGTCGAGATGCCATTTTCGTTCAACAGATCCCACAGTTCAGGTTCGGTGAAGTCGTTGGCAGTTGGAATCGTCGACGTCTGTTCGTGTAGGTCAAGGTTCTCCCACCAGAAAACACCAAGTTTACCTGGATTTTTGCCTGTAGAGTAACACTTCCATGCAGGACAGGTAACCGGCGGGACGCAAGATTCGAGATTACCCCAGGTTCCCTCCTCCCGAAGACGGGCGATGTTCGGCAACTCGCCGTCGTCAATCCACTGATTAACCAGTGGCCAGCAAGCTCCATCGATCGCAATCGCTAGGACATCACCGTCAGTCATATCAGAGCCTTTCGAACCACGCGTTTATAATCTCCTGCAATCATTGCTCCTGACTATACCGTTTGTAGAGCGTTCGAGTTTTTGCGTAGAGTCCCCAGAGCGGTGACTGTTTCTGTTCCCAAGTCAGAATCGGCAGCATTGTTCCACCGTACTGATTTTTGTACGAGAACAGCCCATCTTCGTGATTTGAAGGAGTCGGGCCGAAGTCGTAGGTTCGATATCCTTCCACCTGTCCCCATTGCATCATATGCTCGTGGATGAGTTCTGAAGGGTAATACTGAAAGTTGTCGGCAGTGACGGCGGAGAATTCGTGTCGTATAGCTGACTGAATTTCATCCAAGAGATAGAAGTGCTGGCCGACGGGCTTACCGTCAAGTTTGGCGGTTACGATCTGAACTGCTGTGTCCAACTGTTCTGCGATCTCGCGGAACACGGCGAAGGGCTGTGGTTCCGCCCCTACACGATCCAGAGTTTCCTTATAGATGGCGTGGAACCTTCGAAGAACATCGATCGTCGGCGGTTGGATGACGATTTCAGCGTTGTTCTCCCTAGCTTTTCGGATGTTATATCGCCGATCCTTGTGCATATTTGCGAGAATATCGTCATACTCTCGATTTAGATCAATAACGGGACGACAACGTGAGACGTTTGGAGTGTACCCTTGTGCCTCGAACTGTTCTGCATAACGGATATAGTCAACGTCTGGTGAACGAACGTAGTGAGAGAGGATCTTGGGTCCACAGGCCGCATCAAGCCGGCTAAGTGCCAGTTCAAGCGCTTTTCTCTCATTGCTAGCGAGGACTGGTCCGCCAAATCCAGGACGCGTTGAAGCAAGTTCTTTGGCTCGCTCTATAATCAAATCGGGAACCTGCTCACGTACTGTGTCTGGGAGCCGGAGCGGTACAACGAGATTCGGGAACACACCTACCGGTTCGGCGTTTTTTTCGATGACGACGTGTTTCCCGTTGAGGTCTAACCCTTGTTCGAGTGCAGCTAGCCACTCCGTACGCTGATAGATACTACCACGGTCAGACTGTTCGACTATGTGGTTCCACTGGTTGGCCGCGACTGCATCAATAGATTCGTAAACGGTGGCTGACAACCCTGGCATCGTATTCGTAGTATTTCTTCTATTTGGTGAGAGGGGTCAAGATTGTTGGTTTCCCCTCACTAAATCACGAATTGACAGTCAGGAGTTCGGCATATAGCTTTCGGTAGGCTTCCTTGGCTTCTGCTACGTCGAATTTCGTCACGGACTCCATTGCACGCTCACCCATTGTGATCCGCATCTCTCTGTCAGCCAACAGTCGATGCAGACGATTAATTAGATTATTGACATCTCCTGGTTCGACCAGAAAACCAGTCACACCCTCCTCAACCTGTTCTGGGATACCGGCGATCTGCGTGGACACGACGGGAGTCCCGGCTGCGAGTGCTTCGGTGATCACTCTTGGCGTTCCCTCGCGATACGATGGGAGGACCAGTACGTCCGCACTAGCCATCAATCCAGGTACATCATCCCGGTATCCCAAGAGTTCGACGACCCCTGAGAGCCCTCTAGTTTCTACTTGATTCGTTAAATCCTTCGCTAAAGGACCGTCACCGGCGACAAGTAATTTGAACGAAACCTTTCCTTGAAGACGCTGAACGGCATTGAGAAGGTCGTATAAGCCTTTGCCGTCCGCGAGCCGGCCTATGAACAAGACTATCGGGACACCGTCGTCGCGGACTGGTGTCGCTGTCTGGAACAGCTCCAAGTCAACGCCGTGATAGATGGTCCGATACTGAGACGATGTGCCGATTCCCCGGTCCAGATATGCCTGTTTGATATGTTCTGATTTCACGAGAAGAATTGTCTCAGAGTTGGTCGCGAGTCGTTCTAGACGGCAGATAGTAGCATTGAGTAACTGGTTCCGATCCGAAGTGACCGGATCACCGTGAATCTCGTGTATCACAATCGGAACGTCTGCCAGTCGCGCGGCGAACCGTCCAATGATTCCCGCTTCTGTACTGTGGGTGTGGACAATTCTTATTTCCTCACGCCTGAGGTACCGGGCGACGGCTACCACCGCAATGACGGCCGCTACTGGGTTATAGTGGCGAATTGAGTCGAATACGACAGTATTGATCCCCCATTCCTCGATTGACGCGAGTCGGTCGGAATCGTAACTCGCACCAACGCCAAGTTGGAGGTTATACGCCCGTGAATCGGTCGCAAGTGCTTCGAGTGTATTGATTGTTGTCTCCTCGGCCCCGCCGTGGTGAAATCTGGTGATTAGATGTAAAACGTGGGGTTCGGTCATTGCATTTCCTCTTCTTGCCAGCGACCATCCCGGAATTGCTGCGCGATCTCGGCCATGCTCAGCACCTCAATTCGCCCAGCAGCACGCTGGTTTGCCACGTGCTGGAGCACATCTTCGAGCGCTGATAGCAACTTGTCGGGTTCTCGTGCGAGATTGAACGGGTGAAACCAGAGGTGGAATATCTCCCCAGTTTTGGCGGCCCGTTCAATCCCCTTTTTTGCCCTGACTCTTTGTGAGTTGCTTGGCGTGTACTGCCACCCGCTGTGGGACGGTCGAAACACCTGAGAACCGGGAACTGCAATCAGGTCGTCGACCGTAGTAGGCGTCACGGGCGGTGGGGTGGTCATAAGGCATTCCGTGGCGAACCGAAGTCCCTTCTTGACGGGTTCCGGAAGCTCCATTTGCTCGTACCAGTTTGCGTCCGGGCTTCGATAGACTCCAAAGCCGCGATCTGCTAAGATCGAACGAAATCCAATCCGGTTGCGGGGATAGACAAAGCTTTCGGGGACAATACCGACTTCCTCGGCGACCGAGACGGCACTGTTTAACTCCTGTCTTGCAGCATCTGGCTGACAGCTCTTCTCATCGAGTATCATATGCGAGTAGCCATGTAGTCCAATCTCCTGGTTGGTGGGACAGTCCTGAATAGTCTCCAGAATCTCCGGTGCGTACCAGAGAGCCTCGTCGACGCCACTTTGACAGGGTAGGGAGTCTGCCCAATTGTCAATCCACTCGAAACCTGGATCAATCATCTCATTATGCCTGTTTGATCTCAAACTACAGTCATCTATGAGATGTGCCACGAGTGCCCACGTTGCCGACACATCGTAGTCCGTAAATAACTGACAAAGACGTTCAATTACTGATCTTGTTTCAGCGTAGGCCAATTCGTGTGCTGCAACGCCGACGGTATCGAAACACCCCCACGCGAGTTCGGTGTCCAGTGAAACCGTGACAACACCAGGCGAGTTCGACATACTGTCTCCGTTAACAAGCCACCATTTAGTGTCTGAGGTTTTCTATGGGAACCAAATTTACCATGACGGGGTCTATTTTGAAGTTTCTGTAATAATATGCAGTGTAAGGCAATACAGTATCCTATTTGATCGTAAATATGCTTCTCATCCTCGATCTATTCCAACTGCGTCGATGGCCACACGCCATACCTGCCGTGTAACTAACTTCAGGTCAAGCCCGAACGACTGGTCACGAACGTATTCCAGGTCGTACCGAATTTTTTCCTCCGGCTCGGTCCCGGTCACCCCGCTCACCTGAGCCGGTCCAGTCAACCCAGGCTTCACGAACCACCGCTTCTGCCAGTCCACGGTCCCCACTTGAATATCCGAATCCAGCTCGGGCCGCTCCGGCCGAGGTCCAACCACACTCATATCACCTTTCAATACCGACCATAGTTGTGGGATCTCGTCCAGATGCGTCTGCCGTAACACCCGCCCCACGTCAGTTACGCGTGGATCCACACCTCCGTCATCCTCCTCGCTGATCGTTGCCCCGGTCTCAGACTCGGCATCCTCCACCATCGACCGGAACTTGTACACGTCGAACGTCTCACCGAACACGGCGGTCCGTTCCTGCCGATACAGCACGGATCCACCGTCGTCCAGTTTGATTGCCAACGCGATTCCCACAACAACGGGAGCCAGCACCACCAACCCCACGACGGAAAACACGACGTCGAACCCACGCTTCACGATGTAGTCCTGGACGTCCCAGGGCTCGACCTCCACGTCCACTAACTGCCCGACACCAACATCCTCCGAGGTCAACACCGAATCCGCGTGATCCCGATGCACCTTCGCGGCGACGCCGTGCTCGTAACACGCGTCCAGCGCCCCGAAGAACTCCGCCCGGTCCGCGTGTTCGAACGCCAGCACCACCGTATTCACGTCGTACTCCACGAGCACGTCCTCGATCCTGGAGAGCCCACCCAGTCGATCCAGCCCGACGAACCGCTCGCCGCCGTCGGCCATCGTCGGCACCCGCCCGCCGTCGCCGACCTCGACGAACGAACTCGTCGGACATAGATACCCCAGCAGGGGAATCTCCACCTCGCGTGCGACCTCCTGAATCAACTCGGGGTCGTCGCCGACGACGATCGCCCGCTCCTGGCCGGCGGCGGGACGGCGGCGGATCCACGCGAACCACGCCGGCAGCAGCACCAGCAGCAGCGGCGCCAGGAGCAGCACCGTCTGGCGCGGCAGCCGGTAGGTGTAATCGAAGTAGCCGATCGCCGCCAGCGCGAACAGCGCCACCAGCACGCGCTTTTGGGCCAGCGCCACCACGTCGAGGATCCGCCGCGGGCGCGGCTTGTACAGCGGGAGGAACGCCGCGAGACACACCACCACCGTCGTCAGCACCTCGTACCCGAGCTCCGCGGTCCCGGGCGGGTCGGTCGGGAGCCGCGAGAGGACCGGCAGCCCGCCCACGAGCAGCTGGACGCTGGCGTTGTTGACGAGCGAGACGGCGACTGCCGAGAGCACCGCGACGCCGAGGACGCCCAGCAGTCGGTACCGCCAACCGCCGTTCATTACCTACGTCACCGGAGACGGTTCGGGTTAAAGTCTCCGTCTTACTCGGGGGTGAGTACTCGGCCCGCGGCTCGGATCGATGGGGCGGCCTATCGAGCATGCGGGATCTTCGACCGACAGGTCGACATCGTGAGATCGTTCGATGGACCACGGCTGCGCCGGCACGAGACCCGTTCATCGGTCTGCGGATGAAACCCAGCTCTAATTCAATATGTTGAATCAGGTTTCAAAACGCTAATACTGTTGGAGAGACGAGCAGGTGTATGAACGACACGGGGCCCATGGACCACACGGCAAAGGTCGCCCGGATTCGCGAGGTCGCGATGACGGTTCGCGACCCAAAAAACGCGGGAGAGATAGCCGATGCTGCTGGTGTTGCCCGGAACACGGCCGAAAAGTACCTCACCCAACTCGTCGAGGCGAATACACTCGAAACGATCCAGCGTGGCCGCGAGACCTGCTACTATCCAGATCCAGTCACCCAGTATTTCGATCAGATCCGTGACCTCATCACTGAGCACCAGAAGGACGAACTCACGGCTGAATTGGCGGCCATCAGGGACGATATCGATGAGTGGAAGGATGCATACGTTGTGGCGTCTGCTGACGAGCTCCGGGCGACCGTCGGTGCTGATATTCCGGCAGCCGAACGCCGACAGCGGCGGCACGACGCGGAGGATTGGGAGTACTACGAGCACCAGGCTACGCTCATCAAGCAGGCAATTCAGCTCTACGACACGATCGAGGCGACTCGCGATACTCGGCTCGCATCCGCCAACTGACTCGATCACAGCGAATGGAAAACTCACCGATTCCTGGAGACACGCATCTCCACCGCTATGAGGTCCACAAACGTGTCACCACGCGCCTTCGACGAGAAGCTGGCGTCACGGCCGTGACCGCTGATCCAAGTCCGATGCGTCCAGCCCGTCTCGTGGCGACACTCGATCGCGCGATCCTGTTTGATCTGGATCTGGACGCGGACGAAGCGACGCTTGAATTCGAGTGGCGTCCACGTTCCGAGCGTGATGAGTTCCGTATCCAGTACAACGAACCGGGGACACCGTGGTCATGCGGCTGGCATCAGGACGGAACGCACGAGAACTTGGGCCCGAGCCACTTCCAGGTTGATCACGACGCGTGGGCAGCACCGCACCGTGAATCCGCATCCTTCACGGATTCGAATCCGATGGCAATCCTCGAAACCTGTCTCAGTGAGCTTCGAGACCGTACCCCGGATCTCCCCGAGAGCATCCGTTCGAATCCATAGGTCCACTACGCGATTGGTTCGCTACGATTACGTCGCGACGACGTCCGCGGATGTCTGTACTGAGGAGGTGTGGGAGGCGGTTCGACAGAGTGAGTTCGACCCGTACTCGGCGGTCGGTCGGTGGTGGTTCGGCGGTGACGAGATCGATATCGTCGGGCTCGGGGATGGATTCGTCCTGCGCGGGCTCGGTGTCAGTTGGTTCGTCGCTCATGGAATTCGTTCACCTCGGTTTGGAACTGGTCGACCAGGTCGGGAAGCCCCGTGAACTCCAGGGTCGTGCCGTTGCCCACCTCCAGGACTAGCGTTGCTGTTCGTCGACCAGCGAATGGACGTAGTCTTCGAGTGTGTCATACACGGGGCCGAACTCGGGGAGGTCTGCAACCAAATCGGGGAGCGTATTTTGCCAACCGTCACGGATCTCATTCCGTTTCTCTCCGGGAAGCCCGTCCCGAAGGTCGATGTCAAGACCGTCGTGTTCACACTTCCGCGTGAATGCCGGAAGTACATCCGACTCATCAACGTCGGCCTCGGTAATCATCCGATACAGGTCGAAGTAGTCACGAGCCTGTGACCGTTGATAGAGCGCTCGCAACTTCTCCGCGAAAATTTCCTCACGGCTGTACGCGGTCACCTCGAATTCCGGGACATCCTCGTAGCTGTGGCGATGGTCTACCGAAGCGAACGCAACGTGTTCATCGATCATAACGTCAAGACTCGTCGTGTTCTTGTGGCCGAGAACGGCGGTGTACTGGATATCGATATCGACGTAGTGCGTCGGATACTCCTCTTTCTGCAGTTCGCGGTGTTTGGTCACCTCGAAGTCGATACCGGATGCGCTCGTCGCGTCTTCCAATGTGCTTTGCAACTCCACTTCGCTCCCGTGGTACGCTCCCTCGACACCGAAATCAAGGTCTTCCGAGTAGCGCCACGTCTCCGGGAAGTACAACTTGCTGAGCGCAGTTCCACCCTTGAAGAGCAGGTTGTCACCGGAGGGACTCGTGTAGATCGCCCAGAGGATCCACGAATTGACGTAGTTCTTCTCCGCGTAGCCGAGGCGAACATCCAGTTCTCTGGCCAGCCGTCGTAATTGCGCGTCGGAAATCATGAGAAGTCACCAGGGAGGAACGATTCGGGGGCAACGTTCAGACGGAGTTGATACGTGCTGTCGCGGGTCCCCGTCGCTTCCCTCGTCGGATCGAGCAGCGGGTATCCCGTCGTGAAGTTCTCGACGAGGTCCCGGTACTCCGGAAGGTAGATGTCCAACTGGTCGGCGAGATACACGAGTCGTTTCGTTGCGGCACCGTTTCCAACTCGCCGCAGATACTCGACGACGCGTTCCCACGAACATCGCATGTTGCCAGCGTTCTGCATCGCCTTCGCAAGCTCGCTGATACCCCCGCAGAACTCCGGATGATCGGCGCAATCGACCAGCGTCTTTTCGACACTCGAAATGTTCACCTGGTTCGACCCGACCGCCGTCGGTTGATAGCCGAAGAACTTCTGCTCCGTGACCGACACCGGACGATACGTGACCCCGTGGATGTCACGCTCTCGGGCGCGCGCTGTCGTCACGACGTACACCGTCCGGGACAGCTGCTCCGTCAGTTCGTGATGATTCATCGCACTCCAGTACCCGATGTACATCGGCTCCACGAGTGCAGACGCGATCACGAACTCGTGTTCGGTATACACGGGGTTCTCGCCGGCAGCGAGCGGCAGAATGAGGTACGTCCCGTGCACGATCCGCTCAAGCCAGCCTTTCTCCTTGAGGGCATACGCCATGTCCGTGGCCGACTTCCGAGGGATGTCGAGGACGTCCGCGATGTCACTACTGCTGATGACCCGCCGATCCTCGCTTGCGAGCCGTGACAGTGCCTGCGACTCACGCGTCGACAGGCCCTTTCGTAGAGTCTCTTCTTCGTTTGTTGACTCCATAGCCGCTCAGCGTACATAGAGTCTAAATCCAGCAGTGATAAAGGTGTTCGCTGAGAACTAGTTCGGTGAAAGTCGCGGTGTAAACCGCTCAGCGAACAGAGAAACTAAATCAAGTCAAAAATCAAATGTTTTGATGGAGGTGCGTCCAATGAATGTCTTCGTAAAAGAGACTCTACGGATAAGCAAGGCGAGTGCCTCGGGGCTTGACCTCGAGGCGATTCACGACCGGACTGCTCGCCTCATCGATGCCGATCCGATCATCGTCCGCCAGTCGATAACGCGGCTGGTATCGTGACAACCCATCGCCCTCGGAGTCAGAACATCACCATGAGCGCCAGCATGGCTGTTCAGACGGCTGGCGACCACCGAACCCAGCGCGTCGGAAACACGCCGTCTCGACCCCGCCGCCGCTCAGCGGGCGATGAGCCGGTAGAAGGCGACCGAGTAGACGAGGAGGAACGCGGAGATGGCGGCCCCGACGACCGTCATCGCCAGCGCCACGGCGAGTATCGCGCCCGTCGAGAGCGCGGGGAGTCCGAGCGTCGTGGCCGTTTCGGGCGTGGTCAGTAGCGACAGCCCGCCGAACACGACGCCGAGCACCCCGCTGACGAGGAACGCCACGACCATGTAGCCGGCCGTGGCGAGCAGGTTCGACCGCACGACGCCGTAGCTCCGCTTGAGCCCCTCGATCGCCGAGTCGCCCTCGAGGACGATCGCCTGGGCGTAAAACTGGATGAAGAAGGCGATCAGCAGGTAGACGAGGGCCACGACCGCGGCGACGATCCCGAGCACGGCGAGCGCCGCCGTCCCGAGTTCGAGCACTCCCGAGAGCAGCGCCCCGAACCCGGCGACGAACAGGATGCCGCCGAGGACGGCGTTCACCACCAGGATCAGGACGTACGCGATGAGGATCTGGAGGTAGTTGGCCTTCCCGGCCGCGAGAAACGTGCCGAGCGAACTCCGCCCGTCGAGCGCCTCGTCGGCCATGCCGACCATCCCGCCCTGGAAGAACGGGACGAACACGAGGAGGAGGAGCGATCCCCCGAGCGACACGAGGGAGGCGAGCAAGGGGTGACTCGACTGCAGGACGAGCTGGGGGACCTGAAACAGGAACAGCACGATCGCCGGGACGACGAGTCCGGGCGTCCCGAGGAGCGCGCCGGGGGACCGTCGGAGGGCCTTGATGACTGCCATAGCGGGACCCCTCGGGCCACGATGAAGAACGTTGTGGAGTCACCGAACGTACTTTCGACGATGAACGTATCCGGAACGTCGCCTCCCTCGTTCGTGGAGGAAAAACAACTCCGCTGCGGATGGGTCCCCCGCGGGGGACTCCTCGGCTGTCGGACGCTCGGCATCCTCGGGGTGTTCCCGGTCGCCATCGTCAGGTTTGGGGGACGTTTCGGGGGAACGTATCTCTCGGTTGCGACTCGGGAGTCTCTCGCGTAACGAGAGTGGTTCCAGCCCCGTGTCCGGCGGCGCGGTCGAACCCCAAAGCACCGGTTCCGGTACATCACTCAGCCGCTGGTGGATGGTCTCGCGGTTTCGGGACGTTGACGAAATAGAACGTGATGCCGCCGTTGTGCGCTGGATACGCCTCGATGTCGAACCAACCGTCGAGCTGGGAGAAGTATTCGACGGACGAGGCGGGTTCTCGTGATTCCATGACCTGTCGATACTCCGCTTCGAATCGAGTGTCGAGCGCCTCGTTGAAGACCTCCCAGAAGTCCCGACCGAGAAGGTACTCCTCGTCCATCTCGTAGAGGTCCTCAGCCTGCTGATTGACGAGAGTGAAACACCAATTCGAATCCACCTCGACGATGGCATCCGTTACGCGTTCGATGACTTCCCGGAACTGTTGCTCGCGTTGTCCGACCATCTGGAGGGACCGGTAATGGTCGATCGCGTTCGAAACGGTATTGGCCAGCACGGTATATTGATCCGTGCCCATTTCCTTTTGAAGGTATTCGGTAACGCCTGCTGAAATCGCGTCGCTCGCAACTTCCTCGGTGCCTTTCCCAGTGAATAGTATGAACGGGAGATCGGGATACTCTTCTCGAACCTCCGCAAGGAACTCGATGCCATTACAGCCGGGCATGTCGTAATCGGAGACAACGCAGTCGAACGCCTGCTGGGAAAGTCGGTCCAAGCCCTCACTGGCGCTGGTCGCCGTCTGGACAGCGAATCGTTCGTCTTCACGCTCCAGGAAAATACCGACTAGCTCCGAGAGATCAGGCTCGTCATCGACGTGAAGGACGCGTAACGGACCTGCCTCGGATTGCTGGGATGACAAGGGTGGCTCCATAGTCATCGCTTGAGGTCTACCTCTGAGACCGCGTTCCATACTCCAACTACGAGAGCCAGTAGGATGTTTCTAACCTTTTCATTAGAAATATATTTATATATTACTATTTAAGTCGCATGAGCGTGCTTGCGATTAATCGTCGAGTCCCTCTCTGAAGCCGAGACCCAACAGCCTGCGGTGAAATCCCCAGTTCGTTCGCTACGTCCTGCCGAGTCGCCTCTCGCGGAGACTCAAAATAGCCCAGCGTGTACGCGACCGTCATTGCTTCTCGTTGTGCATCGGTCAGATCGTACTCCTGGCCCGATGCTAACGGCGAGAGCGCGTGAAGCTTCGTAAGCTCAAGAGGAATGTCGTGGTCTCGGCAGTACGACTGGAAGTCGGCGAGATCCTGTTGTGATTCAGCCCGAAATTCGAACGACCACTGGGTTTGGCTCCCGAGCGCGGAGATGAGCGTTACGTTGGTTTCGATGATTGCGGTTAAGACGCTCTCGTACGCCAAGTCCCAGTCGATACGAAGAAACGCCGCTCCATCCACGGTATCGACCACCCGAATATCGTGGATGCCCGGGTGCGCGACGTTCTCCATCGAGATGTTCTCGATTTCGATATCTCGAACCCAGAAATACGGGATGAGAAACTCATCCGTCGGAACGACGCGGTCCAGTTCGATTTCGGCGGCGGGAAACTCCGAGAAGACCGCAGCCAGTGGAAACTCACCGTCAGTCGCAGTGAACGTCGCCTCAATTGCCATGGCCACGATACGAGCGGCCGCTGAAAAGATGTATTGTCTCATTCACCGTCGCCGACGGGTACCCTCACCGGCTCTGTTGAAATCCCCAACCAGTGATACAGTCCAACGAGTGTGTGATTCGTCCAGAGGGGGGACTCCACGCGCGTCCCGTCCGGGCGAGCGATTCAACTGACTCGGCAACGAAAAGACCGTCATGAGCGATACCCCCATCAACAACCTCGATCGCCGCATCCTGCACCTGTTGCAGGTGGACGCCCGGGGGGCCTCCGACACGGACATTGCGGAGGAAACAGAGTAACCGGAACGACCATCCACAACCGAATCACGCAACTGGAGGAGGACGGGATCATCCTTGGATACAATCCGGAACTCTCCCGTCGGTCGGAGATGGCGGAGGAAGCCCTCGACGTTCGGGGTGTCGTCAACGCCCGGGAGATGCTGTCCGGCGAGGAGAACATCCACGTCGAGGTCGTCGCCGAATCGACCTCCGAGATCGAGGAAAGTACCGACCAGTTAGACGACCTCGGCCTGCGAATCGTGAGTAGCAACATTCTGGCAGAAGAACACATCCAACCGTGGAATCACTTCCATCAGGAGTTCGCCGGAGAGGACGCCGATGCGCCCGAGGAAATCGGTTCGGCCGAGGGGTAGCCACCGGCGGGAAGGACAGCAATAGTTGGAGTACTGTATTCATACTGGAGGTGGCCCGACTGTCCGCTCTGTTGTGCTTGGGAAAGTAAAGCAAACAGCCGCTCCTGCCTGGATTATCAAATACTTAGAATTATCTAAAAAAGATGTAACGGTGGTCTGGACCAGAAGATCGGTGTGGAAGCACAACCCAAAACGGGGCTGAACGAGATGTTCGACCTCTTGACGCATCCGTATCGACGCTACGTCCTGTATCACCTGACCCGGGAGTCCGAGGCCGTGGATTTCGACACGCTGGCGGCTTCACTCGCCAACTGGGATCCCGGCCAACCCGAAGCGAGCCAGAACACCAGTAGTGCTACCATCGAGGTACAACTTCGTCATATGCACCTCCCGAAACTTGCCGATGCTGGCCTCATTACGGTTGCCCAGGATAGGCAATCGATCGAACTCGGCGGGGTAAATGGGCACGGCCAGTTCATCGACCAAGCGGCACGTATTGACGGCTATGCACCGCCCGCCGCGGGCGATTGAGAACAGCGCTTCGACCACATCAACTCCGTCCACGAGGCCGAACTATAGAGATACTATGACAGAAACCCACGACGACGAGATCGTTCACCGGAAACTGAACACCGACAGGGAGGACCCGGCTGTTGCGATAGCGGAAGTAATCGCCGACCTTGAGGGAACGCAAACAGACGAATTGACACCGACCTACGACTGCATCGACGGGATGATCTCGGCGCTGTATTCGAATCCGCCGTCACCGGAGGCACAGATGACGGTCGAATTCACGTACAGCGGCTACCGTATTACCGTCGAGCAGAGCGGCACCGCGGAGTTCGTCCAGGTCACGTAACCGCTGTCGGCCGAATCCCGGACAACGGTAGTGTGTCCCCGCCCGATTGGACGAGGCCATCGGTCAACTCGCAACCCTATCTACGGTTGTTTCACCGCAAATAGCGTCTGACCGATCGGGTTTCAACAGAGCCGCTCTTTCTTCGATACCGTACCGGTGCATCGGTAACTCCCCGACTCGAACGTTCTACCGATGCAAGCTAGAGCGGGCGGTGCTCGTCGGTCCCACCGACTGACCCGTCCCGCTCGGCCGAACGAGCGGAGTAGTCGCCCTGGTGAGCTCCTCTTCTTGATCTATGACGGGCCATGAAACAGCCGTTCGGGGGAACTGCGTATCGCCCGCTAGGCTGGGTCGCGCCGCTCCAAACTCACCGTCGCCTGCGTGAACGCGTCGGACCCACAGCGGCAGTCGCTTATCCCGCCCATCACGTGGAGCGTCCCGTCGTCGAGGATTCGCGCCGCGTACCCTCGCCCACAGTCCCCACACCGTGCCAGCACTCGCTCACTCATCGCTCGATTCCACCGCTCCCGTTCCCACCCGTTTCCGGGATTGTTCGGTCGAGCCCTCCAGGCGCTCGGCGGTGTCCTCCAGTTCGCTCACCAGCGCTACCGGTTCGGCAATCCGGCCGGCGTTCTCGGTGAGCGTCACCGCGCCCGTGTCCGTATCGAAGCCAATGAACCCATTGTCGTCCAGTTTCGGGAGGTGGACGTGATACGGCTGGCGTTCCACCTGCGTGACCATCTCCTCGGTCGCGTCCGCGACGCTCGTCCGCTGTTCCGCCGCTGCGAGTCGCCGTGCCGGGGGAGATATCTCCGCCCGTCCGCCTTGCTGAACGAGCGTATAGAGGACGGACCGACGCCGCTGCTTCCCAAGCGCCGTGTATATCCGGTCAGCGTCTCCGGGGAACCTCGTCTGGCATGTCATCATTTCCCGGTAGTGTCCTCACGTGGTTGGAACGTACGGGTGAATATTCCACTCGATTAAACCAACGACCGGACCTGGTTCGGTGACCGCTCGCAGTCGACGGACTCGTTCGGCCGGACGCCACGGGTGTCAACGTGAACTTATTCGTCCGGCTGCCCGACGGTGAGCGTGCTCGTGATGAGATTGTGATGGCCGTAGTGTAATCGCTTCGAGAGCGCCTGTCGGGAGATTCCGAGTTCGGCCGCGAGGTCGTCCATGGTCACCTCCTGGGGGACGCTGTAGTAGCCGGCGTCGCGTGCGGCCACGAGCGTTTCGCGCTGGGTCGCGGTGAGCCCGAACTGGGTACTCGCCATCGGCTGGTCCTGTTCGGTCAGGCGCGTGAGGTCGAAGTCGATCTCGTGGTCACGGCAATACGTCTGAAACTGGGAGAGACTGTCGTTGTCGTCGAAGCGCATCGTCAGCTCCCACTGGTCACCCTGCCCGGTCGCCTGGAGGATCGTCGCGCCGACCTCGGTGTAGGCGTACACGACGGATTCGACGTTGCTCGTCCACTCGGCGCGATAGAGGACGGCGTTCTCCAGTTCGTCCACCTGCGTGATGTTCTGGACGGACGCGTCGTCCCGGAGCGCCGATTCGAACTCCGCTCGGTCGCCGTTGCTGACCCAGAAGTACGGCATGACCCGGTCCTCCATCGTCGCCACGACCTCCTCGATCTCGATGAGCATCTCCGGGGCAGCGGTCAGTGCATCACGGAGGGCAAAATTGTCGGCTGCGACGGTGAACTCGGCGATGAGACTCATGGTCCTGCCGATTCGCGTTCTACGCCGATAACCTCGTTGGGTCCCTCGGCGGGTGCTTTGGGACGGCTACCTCCGGGACTGAGGACACCTGTATCGGGCGGACTGTCCCGTTGAGAGCCGCGTTGAGCGACTCATCCGCGACGACTCGACGCTTCCGAGCGAGTCGGCGACCGTCGTGTGGGTCCGGTTCCTCCATCACTGGACGCGCCACGTTCCAGTCCCATCGGCACGGGTCCGGGTCACCGTGATCGCCCCAGCACTCGTGACCGTCACTGGACCCCGTAGAGCCGTATGGATACCCACCGAGGGATCGCTACTGCACGGCAATGCTATTATCAACAGTTATCCTGGGCGTCCGGATGGTCGAACACGTATGGCGCCAACTTCCGAGCAGGCGGCTGGACTCTCACGGCGAAACACGCTCACGACGACCGGAGCCGCGCTCGCCGCCGCGACCGGACTCGCGGGGTGTATCGGCGGTAGCAGCGGCAGCAGTTCACAGTTCTCCCCGATCGCGGAGGACCTCACGGTCTGGCACGCGATGGGCGGGACGAACGGCGAGACCCTCGATCGGATCGCCACGGACTTCGAGGATCAGTCCGGAATCGGCGTGAACATGGAGTTTCAGGACTCCTACGAGAACGTCCTGACGAACACGCTGTCCGCGTTCGACTCCGGGAACGTCTCGGACATGCTTCAGGTCGACAGCCTCTTCGCCCAACAGGTGCTCGACACCGGACAGGTGCGTCGCGTCGAGGAGATCCTTCCGGACGACTTCGACGCCGACGTGTTCCTCGACAACGTCGCGGAGTTCTTCACCGTTGACGGCGAACTCGCCTCCCTGCCGTTCAACAACTCGAACGCGATCATGTACATCAACCGGGACGCGTTCGAGCAAGCCGGTCTCGACCCCGACGACCCGCCGCGAACGCTGGCCGAGGTCCGGAGCGCGTCCCGGTCGCTGGTCGACCAGGGCGTCACCCAGTACGGCATCACCTGGCCGAACCACGTGTGGTTCGTCGAGACGTGGTACGGCTTCGAGGGCGAACTGCTGACCGACGGCGAGAACGGCCACGGCGGGACGCCGTCGGAGTTCCGGACCCCCCAGGCGACCTACGACCTCTACGAGTGGTGGAAAGGCATGTCCGACGACGACCTCTACACGAACCCGGGAATCGAGGCCTGGGGCGAGGCGACCTCCCTGTTCATCGAGCAGGAGGTCGGGATGGTGCTCACCAGCACGGCCTCGGTCGCCGGGCTGATCGCCGACTCGGAAGACTTCGAGGTCGGCGCGGCACAGTACCCGAGCATCAGCGAGACCCGCGTCGGCCCGGTGATCGGCGGCGCCTCCTTCTACGTCCCCGATGGGTTGCCCGAGGAGCGGTACGGGGAGATCGGCCGGCTCCTCGAGTACATGTCACAGCCGGCGGTCCAGACCGAGTGGCACAAGGGATCGGGCTACTACCCGATCACGCAACCGTCGGTCGACTCGCTCCGGGAGGACGGGTGGTTCGAGGAGAACCCGATGTACGGGGTCGCGCTCGAACAGCTCCAGAGCGGCGACGCGAGCGATCCCGCGACGAAACGCGCGCTCCTCGGACCGGCACGCAACGTGCAGACGGTCATCCAGGACAAGTCGGTCGACATCCTGAACGCCGCCGACGTCGACGCCGAAATCGAGGCGCTCAAAACGGAGGTCGACGCCGTGTTGAGCGAGTACTACGACTGACTACCGGGAGCCACACGCATGTCCACACGCGAAATTTTCACCGGTCGGCTCGAGTCCGGGCTGCTGCTGTTGCCGACGCTGCTCGTCTCGGTCGTGTTCCTGTACTACCCGACGGCACTCGCCGTGCGAACCAGTTTCTTCAACTCCGGGTTCGGTCAGGAGGACGAGTTCGTGGGCCTCGAGAACTACCTCTCCCTGTTGACGGACTCGGGGTATCACTCGAGCCTGTTCGTGTCGATCGTGTTCGCTGCCGTCGTCGTCGTCGGCGTCATCGCCGTCTCGCTGTATCTGACGTTTCTCATCCACGAGGTCGACACCGGACAGGGCGTCTATCTGCTCTCGGTGATCTGGCCGTACGCGCTCCCCCCCGCGGTCGGCGCGCTCGTGTTCCTCTTCATCGCCCACCCGACGCTGGGCGTCCTGACCGGTCCGGTGGAGGCGCTCGGCGTCGACGTCGACTGGTTCAACGACGGACCCCAGGCGTTCGTCGTCGTCGCGCTCGCGGCCATCTGGAAGCAGATCGGCTACAACGTGATCTTCATGATCGCGGCGATGAACAACGTCCCCGACACGCTCACCGAAACCGCGGCGCTCGACGGCGTGGGCGGACTGAGTCGGCTCGTGTTCGTCTACGTGCCGATCATGACGCCGACGCTGTTCTTCCTCGTCATCATCAACACGATCTACGCCTTCTTCAGCACGTTCGCCTTCGTCGATCTCCTGACGAGCGGGGGCCCCTCGAACGCGACGAACGTCCTGATCTTCGACCTGTATCAGGAGGCGTTCTCCTTTTTCAACTTCGGGGTCGCCTCCACGAAATCCGTCGTGTTGTTCCTCATCGTCGGCGTGCTGATGTACGTCCAGTTCAGAGTGACTGACAGTTACTCGTACTACGGTGCCTGACATGATCGGCATCGTCGAATACGCGAGACGGCAGGTCGACGCGCTGGGAGGGGACCCGGCGAGGAGGACGATCCGCGGCGATCCCCCCGGGACGCACCTCCAGTTGTGGGTCCTCGTGCTCGCCGTGGTGTTCCCGATCGTGGTCGCGGTGCTCGTCAGCACGAAGGAGACGGGCGTCGTCACGGGCCTCGGCGATCTCGTCCCCGGCGGCTACGCCGTCGAGAACTACCGGGAGGCGCTGGTCGACTACCGGTTCGGCCGATTCATGTGGAACTCGCTGGTGATGGCCCTCGTCGTCGTCGTCGGGAAACTGGTCGTCTCCGTGTTCGCGGCGATGGCGATCGTCTACTACCGGGTCCCGTACAAGGACCTCGTCTTCCTGTTCATCCTGTTCACGCTGCTGTTGCCCGTCCCCGTTCGGTTCGTCCCGCTGTTCCAGCTGATGAACGATCTCGGATGGAGCAACACGATCCTCGCCATCACCGTCCCCTACGTCGCCAGCGCGACGACGGTGTTCATCCTGCGCCAGCACTTCATGTCGATCCCGACGTCGATCGTCGAGACCGCCAGAATGGACGGCGTCGGGCCGGGACGATTCATGTTGTTCGTGCTCCTGCCGATGTCGCGGGGCGTCCTCGTCGGGGTCTCGATCATCATGTTCGTGTACGCCTGGAACCAGTACCTCTGGCCGCTGATCATCATCGACGCGGAGGCCAATCAGGTCGCCCAGGTCGGGCTCCAGCTACTCCAGGGTGACGTCCAGGGCGGCCAGCTCTCGTGGTCGCTCGTGATGGCCGGGTCGACGCTGACGCTACTGCCGCCGCTTCTGTTGATGATCGTGTTCCGAAAACCGCTGCTAGAGACGATTAGCATCCAGCAAACGTAACAATGACAACTGTCACAGTAGCAAACCTCCGGAAGGAGTTCGACGACGTGCTCGCGGTCGACGGGATCGACCTCGCCGTCCGGGATGGCGAGTTCCTCGTCATCGTCGGCCCGAGCGGCTGCGGGAAAAGTACGACTCTCCGACTGCTCGCGGGCCTCGAGTCGGCGACCGACGGCCGGATCGAGATGGGTGATCGGGACGTCACCGCCGTGAAGCCGAAGGATCGAAACATGGCGATGGTGTTCCAGAACTACGCGCTGTACCCGCACATGACCGGACGGCGGAACATCACCTTCGGCATGAAATCGAGCGGCGACTTCACCGACGAGGAGATCGATCGACGGGTCGAGGACGCGGCGGCGACGCTCGACATCACCGACCTGTTGGATCGCAAGCCGGAGGCGATGTCCGGCGGCGAACGCCAGCGTGTCGCGCTGGGGCGGGCGATCGTCCGCGACCCCGACGCGTTCCTGATGGACGAGCCGCTCAGCAACCTCGACGCGAAACTCAGGATTCAGATGCGCGCCGAACTCGCCCGACTCCACTCGTCGCTCGGGACGACGACCGTCTACGTCACCCACGACCAGACGGAAGCGATGACGCTCGGCGAACGGGTCGTCGTGATGAACGACGGACGGATCATGCAGGTCGACGAGCCCCAGACGCTGTACGACTTCCCCGCCAACCGGTTCGTCGCCGAGTTCATCGGCGATCCGGCGATGAACATGATTCCAGTGGCGCTCGAGGACCGGACCGTCGTCCACGACGCGTTCACCCTTTCGCTCCCGGTCGACGAGGAGGGGTATCGACCGGATCGGAACGGCGAGCGTGACACTCGAATCGGCGACCGTCACCGTGCCGTCCTGGGCGTCCGGCCCGAGGACCTCTCCCTCGACGATGAGCGTCCCAGCAGCGACGCCGGGACCATCGACGCCGAGGTGAACGTGACGGAGCCGCTCGGTGATAGCCTCCTGTTACACTGCTCCATCGGGGACACGTCATGCAAAATCGGTGCCGAGCCGCGCGCGGAGATCCGAGCCGGTGAGACGGTTTCGGTTGCGTACGATCCCGATCGGCTCCACCTCTTCGACGTCGAAACCGGTGAGGCGCTCTATCACTCCCAAGTCCACCGCTCTCCGGGGAAGCGAACACCTCGCCGGAGTCAGGGATAGCATCGAAGCGGCGGACCGATCGATGCCGTAGACCGATTCGCGAGGCCGATCTCGGGTCGGACGTGGTCGAATCGTCCGCTCAGTAGTGCTGCGAGCTGACCGAAACGTCTTCCTGATACAACTGACTGACTACATCGGAAAAACGGACGACGGCTACTACCACGTCCTCGGCGAACGGGAGGACGTCCGACGATACGTCTCTAGCCTCACCTCGGTAAACCGGATGTTCGGTCGCCACCGCGACGAGGGAGCGACATCTGAAGAACCTGAGAAACAGATCGGTGACGGTCGCACTGACGAGGAACTCGATGCAGAACTCACAGCGCTGGAAGACGACAGGGACGACGTAAACGAGTAAGCTGTCAGCAGGTGCTGTTTGCTGGGCACGATCCCGAGAGCATTCGGGAGTCCGCGGAACTGGTGGATCGAGACGACAAGCAGGCCCATCGGAACCTCTCTGACTCGAGGACGTCGGCGTCATCGAGTTCGACGGCGGCGGAACTGGCCGGGCGAAGAGTGAGTCAGGAAGTAGTAGGCTGCGTGTCGGTTCGCGGCGGCCAGCGGATCGGTGTCGACAGTTGGGGCCGTGCGGGGGTTCAGTGCGGACAGCGACCCGTCCCGTCGCCGCACCCGACTGGTGAACGCCCGTCGTTTCCTCGTGCTTGGCCGGCGGCCACGCGCGCCCGCACGAAGGAGTGCACTGACGACGGGAAGCCTGACAGGGAGTCCCCCGAGCGCGACGACGACCGGCTCTCCTCCCCGCAGTCCGTTCGAATGCGGTCGTTTCTCGACGACGGACCGGACTCGGACCGGCCACTGGCCCATGGTTACCACTCGCATGCGAGTCCCCGACGAGCGAAGCGCGACACAAAGTACTTGTACCGCTACCCACCCAGAACCGCTCTCGCGCTCGAAATCGGGTGTGTGAAGCGTTCACTCGCCCCTCGCCTCACCACAAGACATTTATAACGAGCGCATGTCGTTGAGATGTACCCCTACCCATGGTGGCAGCAGAAAGTACCCCCGGCCGAGTCCGCTTCGCGGGCGCTTCGGTGAAGGTGGGACGAAAGCTGTTGTCGCCGGATGACAGACACAATCATGACAGAAACAAACAATAAGATCCGCGCGCTGTTCCTGACAGCGCTGATGGTCTTCTCCGTGTTCGCCATGACGGTAGCCTTCGGTGGCTCCGCCGCGGCGGCGGTCGGCAATCAGTCCGACCTCACACGCGATGCGGAGATGAACACGGGATCGACGTATTGGGCAGGACAGCAGGTCCTGATTGACACTGGTGACGACAACGCCAGCGAATCGTGGCAGGTCCGTTCGGTCGACACGGACGCGCCGAACAACATTGGTGGACTCGAAGAGGAGTTCACCCTCGACGAGAACGGAACGGCCGTCATCGACACGAGTGACCTCGACGGTACCTACGTCGTCGTCAACTCGACCGGTGACCCGATTACGTTCACCGACGGCGATGCCGACGGGCACGAGACTGACGCTAACGACGCGTCCTTCGAGGTTGCTCCGATGTCGCTGACCACGGAGTTCGCCGACGATGAGGCCGGCAACGCCGGCCCGTCGAACTCCACGGAGCTCTCGATCTCGTCCAACCGCGGTAGCTACAACGTGACCATCTCGTCCGAGGATCTCGATGCTGACGAACTTCACGAGATCTTCAACGACTCGGCTGCGGCGAGCATGACCGTCGACACCGGTACCGACGGTGACGACGACGCCGTCCAGCTCAGCAACATTGACGACGGCGACTACACCGCCAACTTCACCGACATCGACGCCGGGAACTACACGTTCACCGTCGATGCCACCGACACGACGGCCTCCGACACGGCCAACATCACGGTGAACGACGTCAGCGGCGGCGCGACGTCGTTCGAGACCAGCACCATCGAAGAGGAGCAGGGTGACATTGCGACGTTCAACGTCTCCATCTCCGGTGCGGCCGACACGGCGTCGGTCACCTTCGGTGACTACAGTTCGATCGGCTACCAGCTGAACTTCACCGCGGAGGACGGCAGCGGTGACGGTCAGGTTACGGTCGCCATCAACACGTACGCGGCGGGTAACCCCGATTCGACCATCGACGAGGTCGTGTACGCGACCTCCGAGGACGACTCGGTCACCAACCGCGACGAGGCCGGTACGGGCGAACTCGGCTCGGTTCTCGCGACCGGTAACTACCGGCTCGGGACCGCCGCGAACGCGAACCAGTACGTGAGCGCGATGGACGATCCCGACGACGTCGGGACGCTCGTCATCCGCGAACGGTCGACGAATAGCGCCACCATCTGGACCGCTCCCAGCACCGACCTCGACACCGACGACGACGAGGACGACGCTGTGGGCATCGACGACCTCGAGGCACGGATGGAGGGCGGCTCGCTCACCGAGAGCGACGAGATCGCGCTCGGCGACTACGTCGTCGTGCAGGTCTCCGCCACGGGTCTCAACGGTACGGCCCAGCTCAGTGCTGCGAACTTCACCGGCGATGAAGAATTCGGCGGTGACCTCACGGTCGAACAGACCGGAAACATCGGGAACTTCCAGCCGAAGGCCCTGAACGTTTCCGCAAGCCAGGGATCCATCTCGCTGTTCACCGATCAGGACTCCGACTCCTACTACATCGCGTTCCAGACCGACGAGGTCCAGTGGAACCGGACGGTGAACAACGAGAGTGTCACGCCGTCTGACGGCGAGACCTACGAAGCGACCTACACGGTCGAGGACGACTTCCTGCTTGGCAGCACCGACTCCGACGACCACCAGTCGGTCAACACCACGTTCGACACGGCCAGCCGGACGGTCTCGATCGACGATGACCCGGTTAACGTCACCGTCGGTACGAACCAGACCGTCAGCGGCACCTCGTCTCTCGCGCCCGGTAGCGAGATTCAGGTCCGCGCCGAGTCCGACGACGGCGTCCAGCCGGCGTTCTTCAAGTCGGCCACCGCCGTGGTCCAGCCTGACGGCACGTGGAGTGCCGAACTCGACTTCAGCGAGCAGAGCACCGGTGACACCTTCACCGTGGAAGCTGACGCTTCGAACGTCGACACCGTGACCGCCGACGGCAACGTCGTCGAGACGCTCGACACCGACACGACGGCACCGCCGACGACGGAGCCGCCGACGGAGCCGCCGACGACGGAACCGCCGACGGAGCCGCCGACGACGGAACCGCCGACGGAGGATCCGGGTACGGAGCCGCCGACGGAGCCGCCGACGACCACGACGACGCCCGGCTTCACGGCCGTGCTCGCTCTGATCGCGCTCATCGGCGCTGCGTTCCTCGCGACCCGTCGCGACTAACGTGAACCACGACTGACCGGCGTTACCGGTCATTCATCCGCTTCACGCGGACCCTTTCTTTCGACCCAACCCCCCGACCAGCGACGGCGTACCCGCCTGACCCGAACGGAACAAGACAAGGGCTTTAGGAGCCCGACACGTCGCGTCGACCATGCAGAGCGCCCTCCTCGACGTCGCCACCGACGTCCTCCTCGCGGCCCCCAACGCCGCGACCGACGCGCTCGCGTGGCTCGTCGTCCTGACGTTCCTCGTCGGGGCGGGGATGGAGTGGGCCGCCAGGACGGGCCGGCTCGACGCCGGATACGTCCGGACCGCCCGCGGCGTCGTCGCCGGCGCGTGGGCCATGTTCGCGCTGTTCTGGCTCGTGCTGTTCCCACACTTCGCGTTCGCACAGAAGAGCTACGTCGAGGGGATACTCGCCATCGTCGCCGTGCCGGCGTGTCTCTACGTCGCCAAACTGCTCTGGGAGGGGCGCGACTCGCTGTTCGTCCTCTCGCGTGCGGTCGCCGGCATGGGCCTGGTGTACCTCCCGTTCGAGACGATCCCCTCCGTCTCGCTGTTCGGCACGGCCTACCCCGCCCCGAAGGCGGCCCTCATCCGGACCGTCACCGTCCAGACCGGCGTTCTCATCCGGCTGCTCGGCTACGACCCCGAACTCGTCCGCGGCCCCGAGCTCGGCTACCTGAACGCCTTCCAGTTCACCACCGCGGGCGGGCACACGCTGCTGTTCGAGATCGTGCTCGCGTGCACCGGCCTGGGGAGCATCGCCATCTTCGTCGGGCTCATCGGCGCGGTGCGTGCCCCGCTCGGCAGGAAGCTCCGCGGGCTGGCGATCGCCGTCCCCGTCATCTGGTCGCTTAACCTCGTGCGCACGACGTTCATCGGCGTCACGTTCGGCAACCAGTACCTCCAGGTGTTCGTCGACGAGGTGCTGTTCCTGTTCGGCTCCTCGGACCCGTACATGGTCTCGTTTTTCCTCTCGGATCGGGTCATCAGCCAGGTGCTCGCGGTCGTCGCGCTCGTGGGCGTCACCTACCTCGTCGTCCGCGAACTCCCCGAACTCCTGACGGTCATCGAGGACGTGCTGTATCTCGTCACTAACGAGGAGTACGACCTCCACGGCTCGCTCGACCTGCCCGAAGAGTCCGCCCGGGGGCCGATGCGGACCGACGGGTCGGACTCCGAGTAGTCGCAGCGTTCCGGGCTTGCACTCTCGTGAGCCGACGGCTCCAAACTGTTAACACGGCTCCGGGTCTATCCCATGCCATGGCCGGGATCGTGTGCGACGATGCGGTCCGCTCGGGCGACCCCCACATCGAAGGGACTCGTGTCACCGTGCTGGATCTCAAGCGGCGCGTCATCGACAACGACGAGGACCCGCACGTCGTCGCCGGCGAACACGACCTTTCGATCGGCGATCTCTTCCGGGCGCTCGCCTACTACTACGACAACCGGGACCGCGTCCGTGACCGCGAACAGGAGGCGGAAGTAACGCGCAGTGAGGGCGAACGACGAACTCGACAGCTTCTCGAGGACGTTCGCGGGGACGATTCGAACACCGCCGAACGGGCCGACTGAGTGATGCGGATTCTCGCCGATACGAACGTCCCGGAGGAGTACGTCTCGGCGCTTCGCGGGGATGACCACACGGTCGTGTTCTCCCGTGAGGTCTCGGACCTCGGGCCGGAAGCGACGGACGCATCGATACTCGAGTTCGCGGAATCGGACGGGTGGGCGATTCTCTCGACTGACGTGAAGGATTTTACCGACCGTGATGCTGGTGTTCCGGTGTTCGTCGCACCACAGGACATGTCGGGGGGAAGCGTCCGGGCGGCGATCGCACGTATCGACGCGATGCCGTTCGACCCGGCCGACGTGGAGCCGCTCTGGCTCTCGTCGGTTTGAGACGCCCTCCATGGCCGATCGTCAGCGCTCGGGGAGAATCTCGTCCGGACAGCCGGCCAGCGTCCCGACCGCCTCGGCTTCGAGGTGGTGGACCTCGCCCGGAACGACGAGCATGTGGAGCGGGCCGCCGAACTCCCGCTCGGAAAGCGAGGCGAGCGTGTCGGCGGCGACGACGGGGTCGGGACTGCCGGCCCGCGCCACCGCGACGCCGAGCGCGTCCGGATCCCAGTCCGCCGCGAGCATCCCCGCGGCCTCGCTCGCGGTCATGAACTCGTCGGGCTCGCCCTCGGCGGGGCCGGCCGGCGAGGAGCCGGCGACCTTGATGTCGAGATACACCAGCGTGTGGAGCCCCCGCTCGCGGTTGTCCTCGATGCCATCGACGACGCTCGCGGGGACGCCGTCCGCGCCGTGGGCGTACGGGAACGGGAGCGTGACGGCCTTCCCGAAGCGGTAGTTCTGCAGGCCGGTGAGCGACGAGGCGGCCGACTGGGCGGTGACGCCGTGGATCACCCGCGTGTCGACCCCGCGTTCGGCCGCACGCATCCGCAGATCGACGTGGGTCGTCGAGATCATCGTGTCGCCGGCGGTGAGAAACGCGACGTCTTCGGATTCTGCCGTCTCGAGCATCGGTTCCGGGTACTGTTCGACGCCCGCCCGGTCCCGTACCTCGATCTCGACGCCGTGGTGGGCCTCCAGGTCCGCGACCGTCGCGCCGACGAGCCGGCTCGTGTAGAACTCGGCGAACACGCGGTCGGCCGCCCGCAGCGCCTCGCGTCCCTCGACGGTGACCGAGCGCTCGTCGTGCAGGCCGAGGCCGATGAACGTGAGCATTGCCGGATCTGGGGCGGCGGGGCGCTTGCCGGTTTCGCTTGTGGACGGCTCGTCAGCGTCGCCCATCCGCGGCGGCGACCCACGTGAGCGAACCGAGCCGCCGGGCCGCCTCACAACTGTGCATCGGCGAGCCACCCGCTCCGAAGACCCATGCCAAGCTTTACGCCCGCGTCCGCTCTCCCTCGATTCGAACGCAGTCAGTCGCACATGTCCGTCACCGACGCTACCACGCGCCCGACCGGGGGAGCCGCCCGATGAGGGTCGTCCTCGTCGGCGGGAGCACCGCCACCGCCCGGATCGACGGAATCAGCGCCGCGGGCGCGGACCCGGACCTGATGGCACACACGCCGAGCGCGGACCTGGAGATCATCGAGTACGGACGGCCCGTCCGGTCGCCGGTCGTGCCCGTCAGCCCCTCCGGCTGTCCGACGCCCGCCGTCCTCACCCGCGCCGCGCGCGACCTGCTGGGCTTCGACGTCCTCGCCGTCGACGCCGGCCTCGCGCGCCCGACGGGAGCCCCGACCGTCGAGTTCGGCGGCGAACCGGGCGGGGACATCCGGGACCCGAACCCGGTCCCCGACGCGAAGCGGACGTTCGAGGCGGCCCGGAAGTTCGGACGCGGCCTCCCGGACGAGGAACTCGCGGTCGGCGAGACGATCCCCGGCGGCACGACCACCGCGATGGGGGTGCTCGTGGCGCTGGGCGAGCGCGCGACCGTGTCCTCGTCGCTCCCGGAGAACCCGCTCGCGCTCAAACGCGACGTCGTCGCGGACGCGCTCGAATCGAGCGGCTTCGCCGAGGGCGACGCGGCGGGCGACCCCGCCGGGGCGGTTCGGCAGGTCGGCGACCCGGTGCTCGCCGCGGTGGCCGGGCTGACGGTCGGCGCGGCGGAATCCGGGACGTCGGTGACGCTCGCCGGGGGGACGCAACTGGCGGCCGCCGCCGCGCTCGCCAGGCACGCGGGCGTCGACGCGCCGCTCGAACTCGCCACCACCTCGTTCGTCGCCGCCGACCCGACGGCGGCGATCCGCGACCTCGCGGCCGACCTCGACCTCGAGGTCACCGTCACGGACCCCGGATTCGATCGTCTGGAGCATCCGGCGACGGACGCCTACGTCGCCGGCGAGGCGAAGGAGGGCGTCGGGATGGGCGGCGCGCTCGCGCTGGTCGCGGAATCGGGGGTCCCGATGGCCGTCCTCCGCGAGCGGATCGTCACCGTGTACGACCGACTGCTCGCGGACGCGCCCGCGGTCGAGCCATGAGGGGCGCGGAGGGACCGTGGGGCTGACTGCCGCGTCGACGGTCGGCCTCGCGCTGGCGCTCGACGTGCTGTTCGCGGAGTTCCCGGCCCGCGTCCACCCGGTCGCGCTGTTCGGCCGGCTGGTCGAGCCGTTCGACCGGCGCTGGTCGAGACCGAAACTCGTCGGCGCGCTCCTGACGCTGTTCCTCCCGCTCGGGGCGGCAGCGGTCGCGGGCGGCGCGGTCCGGCTCGCTTCGCTCGCCGGCCCCGCGTTCGCGGCGGCGCTCGCCGCGCTCGCGCTGTTCGGAGCGACGAGCCTCCGAATGCTGTACGCGGTGGCTGTGGACGTGATCGACGACACCGAGGGGGACCTCGATGGTGCCCGCGAGGCCGTCCGCGCGCTCGTCGGGCGGGACGCCGCGGCGCTCTCGGCCGGCCAGCTCAGGAGCGCGGCCGTCGAGAGCGCCGCGGAGAACCTCGTCGACGGCCTCGTCGCGCCGCTGTTCGCGTTCGCGCTCGGCGCACAGCTCTCGCTCCCGGTCGCGGTCGCCGCCGCAGTCTGGGTGAAGGCGGTGAACACGCTCGACTCGATGCTGGGCTACCGGTCGAAGCCGGTCGGCTGGGCGAGCGCCCGCCTCGACGACGTCGTCATGTGGGTTCCGGCGAGGCTCGGCGCGGTGCTCGTCGCGCTCGCGGGCCGGCGTCCGGGTGCCCTCCTTCGCGCGCGCGCCTGGCGGGCCGACCCGCCCTCGCCCAACTCGGGGTGGCCGATGGCGACGCTCGCGACGCTCCTCGACGTGCGACTGGAGAAGCCCGGCGTCTACGTGCTACACCCGGCTGCCGAGTTGCCGACGGCCGCGCGGGCACGGCGCGGGATCCGGGTCGTCGGCCTCGCCGGTCTGTGCTCGTTCATCCTTGCCGGGGTGGGCGCGTGGTTCTGACCGCGCTCCGGGGCGCGCTCGGCTTCCTCTCCCGGCTCCCCGTCGGCCACGACGACGAGGCCTGGGCGGCGTTCGCGCGGACGCCCAGCGCCTTCCCGTTCGTCGGCTACGTGCTCGGCCCGCTCGTCGCGCTTCCGCTGCTCCTCCCCGTGCCGCCGGCGACGGCGGCGCTCCTGTTCGTCGTCGGCGTCGCGGTCGTCACCGGCATCAATCACTTCGACGGCGTCGCCGACCTCGGCGACGCGGCGGTCGTCCACGGCCCCACCGCGGAGCGGCGCGAGGTCATGCGGGACACCGTCGTCGGCGTCGGCGGCGCGGTCGCGATCGCGGTGATCGTGCTCGGGCTCGCCACCGCGGGCGCCGGCCTCGTCGGCCTCCCCGCGAGGGCGCTCCCCCTGGTCGTCGCCGCCGAGGTGGCGGCGAAGGCGGCGATGGCGACCGTCGTCTGTCTCGGCTCGGCGACCCACGAGGGGCTCGGCTCCGCACTCTCCGAGCACGCGAGCGCTCGCTCCCTCGTCCCGGTCCTCCTGCTCGCCGCGCCGGCGGCGCTGCTGACCTGGCCCGGCGTCGTGCCCGCGGCGGCGACGCTGGCGACCGGGCCGCTCGTGGCGCTCCTCGTCCTCCGGTGGGCGCGGGCGACGCTGGGCGGGGTGAGCGGCGACGTGATCGGGGCGACGAACGAACTCGCGCGGGTCGCCGCGCTCCACGTCGGGGTGGTAGCGTGGACGCTCTCGTGATGTGTGGCGGGCGCGGGACCCGCCTCGACGCCGACGCGGAAAAGCCCCTCTTCGAGGTCGGCGGCCGCCCGATGGTCGACCGGGTGCTCGACGCGCTCGCCGACGGTCGCGTGGAGACGACGCACGCGGTCGTCTCCCCACACGCGCCCCGGACACGGGACCATATCGACCGGATCGCGGCCGGCGCGGACGCCGACTGCTCGATCATCGACGCGCCGGGCGAGGGCTACGTCGCCGACCTCGGGGACGCCCTCGAGCGGGTCGAGCGCCCCGTCCTGACGGTCGCCGCGGACCTCCCGCTGCTCGACGGCGACGCGGTCGACGCCGTGCTCCGGGAGTTCGCCGGCGACTCGCTCGCCGTCCGCGTCCCCGTCGCCGCCAAGCGGGCGCTGGGCGTGAGCGTCGACGCGAGGCTGACCGACGGCGACCGGGACCTGCTCCCCGCCGGCGTCAACGTGGTCGCCGCGGGCGACGAGGAGGACGCGTTCACGACCGACGACGTCCGGTTCACGGTCAACGTGAACCGTCGCCGGGACGCCCGCGTCGCGGAGGCGCTGCTGTGAGGCGCGTGCCGTCGACCGGCGTCCGCCTGCGTCCCTTCCTCGGACCGGCGCGTCCGCACGCAAGCTTTCAGTCGGTGGGGGCGAATGGGAGGCGTGTCCACATGATCGGTCGAGTCGACCGTCACGAACGCCTTCCCCCGTCGGCGGCGATGCCGCGTCGCCCCCCCGCACGACTCACGGGAGGTGGCACGCGTGCGGCGTGAGACGGCCCGCCGGGTCGGCCGCGAGCCACACGGGAGCAGCGACGACCCCGACGTGCTGGATTTCAGCGCGAACACGAACCCGCGGACGCCCGACGGCGTCGAGGCGGTCTACCGCGACGCGTTCGAGCGCTCGCGTTCGTACCCGGCCGAACCGCCGACGGCGTTCCGGGAGGCCGCCGCGGAGTACGTCGACTGCGCGCCCGAACGGGTCGTCCCGACGCCGGGCGGGCTGGCGGCGATCCGGCTCACTGTCGCGCTGACGGTCGGGGAGGGCGACTCCGCGCTGGTGCCTGCCCCCAGCTTCGCCGAGTACGCCCGCGAGGTGCGCCTCCGGGGCGGCGAGCCGACGTTCGTCCCACAGGACGAGATTCTGGATGCCGATCCGTCGGGACACGCGCTGGCGGTCGTCTGCACGCCGAACAACCCGACCGGGAACGCCTCCGACCCGGACGCGCTCGCGGCGTTCGCCGCTCGCTGTCGTGGGGCCGGGACGCCGCTGCTCGTCGACGAGGCGTTCCTCGGCTTCACCGACCTGCCCTCGCTGGCCGGAACCGAGGGCGTCGTCGTCGCCCGCTCGCTGACGAAGCTGTTCGGGCTGCCGGGCATCCGCACGGGCTTTGCGGTCGCCACGGGGGAACTGCTTGAGGCGCTGCGTGCCGCGCGCCGGCCCTGGAACGTGAGCGCCCCCGCGCTCGCGACGGGCGCGTTCTGCATGGAGCGGGACGACTTCGTCGCGGCCACGCGCGAGCGGGTTCGCACGGAGCGCGAGCGGCTGCGAGCAACCCTCGCGGAGCGGTTCGCGGTGCACCCCTCGCGCGCGCCGTTCCTCCTGCTCGACGTCGGCGACCGGGACGTCGAGGCGGTCCTCGCTCGCTCGCGCGACTCGGGAATCGCGCTCCGGGACGCCACCACCTTCCGCGACCTCGACTCGCACGTCCGGGTCGCCGTCCGGCTGGCCGAGGAGAACGACCGGCTGCTGGAGGCGCTTTCGGATGTTTGAGACGGCCCTCGCGGACGGCGTGTTGCGACTCGCCCGGCCGGGGACGACCTGGCTCTCGACGGGCTGGGACGGCGGGTTCGCGGACGCCGACGCCGCGTACAACGTCACGGTGCCCGAGGGGTGGGACCGGACCGACCTCGACGCGTACATCGAGCACCGACGCGAGCGCGCCGGGTTCGAGGCGGCGGGGCCGACGCTGCTCACCGGCGTCGAACAGCGACACGCGAGGGGCGCGCGGCTCGACCCGGCCGTCGCGTACGCGACCGCGGGCCTGTCGAACCCGGCGGCGCTGCCGATGGAGCCGGCCGGCGACGGCGGGGACGGTGCGCCAGAATCCGCCGACTTGACCGGTCCGGCCGATTCGCCCGATTCGACCAAATCGTCGGACCCGCCCGATGTCGGCACGGTCAACGTCGTCGTCGGGACGACGCGGCGGCTGGACGACGCGGGGCTGGCGACGCTGCTCGGCGTCGCGGTCGAGGCGAAGACGGCGACGCTGCTCGCCGAGGCCGGCGTGCCGGGGACGACGACCGACGCCGTCGTCGTCGGCAGCGACGCGGACGGCGAGCCCGAACCGTTCGCCGGGAGCGCGACGGCGGTCGGCGCGGCGGCGCGCGCCTGCGTCCGCGACGCGGTGCGGGCCAGCCTGCAGTCGCGGTACGCCGAGCGGGCGCGTCCCGGCTCGGTCGCGGACGCGGAGTACGGCGTCGTCACCGGCCGACGTGCGGAGGTGTTCGCGCCGTGACTCGCGGCGCTCGGTTCGGCGGTCGCGCTCGGACCGCGGGGCGCCAGCACCGGCGGGGGGTCGGTGCCCGATGACGCGGACGCTGCTCGTCGCGGGGACGGCGAGCCACGTCGGCAAGAGCACCGTCGTCGCGGGCCTCTGTCGGCTGCTCGCGGACCGCGGCGTCTCCGTCGCGCCGTTCAAGGCCCAGAACATGAGCAACAACGCCCGGGCGGCCGCGACCCCCGAGGGCGGCTGGGGCGAGATCGGCGTCTCACAGTACGTCCAGGCCCGGGCCGCGCGGGTCACGCCGACGACCGACACGAACCCGGTGCTGCTCAAACCCCGCGGCGACCGGGAGAGCCAGCTCGTCGTCGACGGCGAGGCGGTCGGCCACTACGAGGCGGGGACGTACTACGACGAACACTGGGAGCGGGCGCGTCGTGCCGCGGCCGCCGCCCACGACCGCCTCGCGGCCGAGCACGACGTCGTCGTCGCCGAGGGCGCCGGCAGCATCGCGGAGATCAACCTCCACGACCGCGACCTGGCGAACCTCGAGACCGCCAGGTTCGCCGACGCCGACGTGCTCCTGGTGGTCGACATCGAGCGCGGCGGCGCGTTCGCCAGCCTCTACGGGACGGTCGAACTCCTGCCCGGGGACGTCCGCGAGCGCGTGGTCGGCGCGCTCGTCAACAAGTTCCGGGGCGACGTGTCCCTGCTCTCGCCCGGCATCGAGGAGTTCGAGTCGATGACCGGCGTCCCCGTCGTGGGCGTCCTCCCGTACGACGACCCCGGACTCCCGGCCGAGGACAGCGTCTCGCTGCCCGCCCCCGGAGGGACCGCGGTACGGGGCGCGGACGACGGCGTCGCCGCCGACCGAGCGGTGACGGTCGCGGTCCCCCGGCTCCCCCGCGTCTCGAACTTCACGGACCTCGAACCGCTGGCGCGGGAACCAGGCGTCCGCGTCGCCTACGTCCCGCTCGACGACGACCTCTCGGGGGCCGACGCGCTGGTGCTCCCGGGGACGAAAAACACCGTCGACGACCTGCTCGCGCTCCGTGAGGCCGGATTCGGCGACGCGCTCGCGGCGTTCGAGGGCCCGGTCGTCGGCCTCTGTGGCGGCTACCAGCTGCTCGGCGAGCGGCTCACGAACGCGGCCGTCGAGGGGACGACCGGACGGGACGACCTCGCGGGATTCGGACTCCTCCCGGTCGAGACCCGGTTCTCCCCGGACAAACGGGTCGAGGCGGTGACCCGCGAACTCGACGGGAGCGGCCCGCTCGCCGGCGCGCGCGGGACGGTGACGGGCTACGAGATCCACATGGGCGAGTCGATCCCGGTCGGCGACGTGGACCGGCCGCTCGGCCCGGGAAGCGCGGCGACCGAGCGCGCCCTCGGCACGTACCTCCACGGGCTGTTCGAGAACCGGATCGCCCGCGACGCGTTCCTCGACGCGGCGTTCGCGGCGGCCGGGACGGACCGCCCGACGCGGTCGGCCGACGAGCACGCGCCGTTCGACGCCGCCGCGGAACTGATCCGGACCCACGTCGACCTCGAGCGCGTCGGCCTCGAACGCGCCGACCCCGGTCGGTAGCGCGCGTCACGACTTCTCGGGAGGAAGTCGGCGGGGAGAAGATTCCGCTCAGTCGATGTATCCGAGCCCCCGCAGCCGGTCCTCGACGCCGTCGCGCGCCTCCTCGTCCGTGGATTCCTCCCTGCGGGACCGTCGGGTGGCGTCGTCCTCGTCGTCGATCCGGACGGCCCGTTCCGCGGGCCCGGAGCCGTCGGCGAACGTCTCCGTGAGGACGCGGCCGTCCATCTCGGCCGGCACCGGCTCGCCGAGCGCGTGCAGGAGCGTCGGCGCGACGTCGACGACCGACGCGTCGGTCGGCGCGCCGCCGGGCTCGAACTCGGGTCCCCGGGCGAAGAAGACGCCCTCGGAGCGGTGGTTCGCCGCCTTGGCGTCGCTGTCGACGAACACGTCGTCGTTGAACGACGTCGCGGACTCGTAGCCCGGCCGGCCCTTGACGACGAGGTCGGGCGACCGCTCGTCGGTGGGGAACAGCTCCGCGCCGTCGTGGACGACCAGCGCCCGCTCGCCGGTCTTCGGGTCACGCACGTCCGCGAGCAGCTCCGCGACCTCGCGTTTGACCGACGCCACGTCGCCCGGCTCCACCCGCCCGTCGGTGAACCGCTCGGCCGCGTTGACGTACACGTTGCCGGGGCCGTGGACGAACGCGTCGGTCCGGGTTCGGTCGATGTCGTACAGCGCGTGGTCGCCGGGAATCTCCTGGGCCACCCGATCGACGAACGACTCGGGGAGGTGGTCCACGAGCGTGCGGTCCTCGATGCCGACGCGGTCGAGCCACGACCGGACGGCGTCCTTGGTGACGCCGAGCCGGGCGAGTCGCCCGCGACTGCCCGAGTCCCGACGACGGGCGAGCAGGCCGGCGCGTTCGAGGATCAGCGGCACGGAGACGAACTGCTCGACGGGACCGAACCCGTGATCTGAGACGACGTACAGTGCCGCGTCGAACCGGTCGGCGTACGCCATCACCTCGCCGAGGATGTCGTCGAGCTGTTCGTAGTGGTCGAGCAGCACGTCCTCGTCCCAGACGAGGTGCTGGAGGCGGTCGGGGGCCGTGTACACGAAGAAGAACAGCCGCCAGTCCTCCCGCTCCATCTGGAGCCGCATCAGCTTCCGTCGGGCGGCCAGCAGGTCGGCGAGCTCCGCCCGGAACTCCTCGGGCCGGTCGCCGTACTGCTCCCACTCGAGGCCGATCCGGTACTCGGGGATCTCCTCGCGGACCCGCTCCAGGAACGAGTCGGGATGGCCCCAGCGGTCGTTGACGCCCGGGGCCATCATCCCGGCCGCGAGGGTGCCGTCGATCTCGGGGGCGGGGTAGGTCATCGGCACGTTGCCGACCATCGACGGGGAGAGCCGCTCCCACAGCGCGGGCTGGCGGAGGTCGTCGCTGGAGTACATCCGGTGGGTCCCGTCCCGGGAGAGCTTCTGGAACCCGTAGATTCCGTGTTTGTCCGCGTTGGTCCCGGTCGCGATGGAGGGCCACGCGAGCGGGGTCGTCGCGGGCGTCGTGCTCTCCAGGGGGCCTGCCGCCCCGGTCTCCAGCAGTTCGGCGAACGCGGGGAGGTCGCCCCGTTCGGCCCACTTTCGGAGCATCCCCCACGGGACGCCGTCGAGCCCGAGGACGAACGCGCGCGTCGAGCCGTCGGAACCGTTGTCGTCAGTCATGGTGTCGTTCGTGGTGGCACTGCCCGGACCAACCGCATTGTTATCGATCCCGTTACCTCGCGTAACGTCCGGCTATCCCGGGACGACCGAGCGGCTCGGGGTCCACATCGGGTGTCTTCCCGTCCCTACCCGGTGTCGAGCTCCGCGAACGTCATCCGCCAGTTCTCCGGTCGCGTCACGTCCAGCCCCTCGATCTCCCAGGCCGACAGCGACCGGACGGCGTGCATCCGCGGCTGCTTCAGGTACGAGACGGGTGCGCGGTCGTCGCGGCGGAACCCGAACCGCCGGAGGAGCGTCCGATCCAGCACGCCCGAGGGGGCGACGAACAGTTCCGAGTCCGCGTTGTCCGACTGGACCCGATCGAGCAGCGCGGCGACTTGCTCGGTCCGCTCGTCGCCACGGAGCGGGACCACGTCGACGACCCGGGTCACGCCCTCGCTCACGCCGGCCCCGTTTCGCGGGACGGCGACGACCATCCCGACCGGGTCGGGGTCGCCCTCGGTCACGTACGTCGTGTACGCCCAGTCGGGGTTCTCGAAGCGCCACCGATAGAACGGTCGGTCCCGGACGGTGTGGATCGCCTCCGGCACTCGCCGTCGGTAGATCGACGCGAGCGCGTCGGCAGGCACGCCCGACGCCCGCCGCACCGACACGTCGGACGACCTCGACGCCATCGCCTGCCGGAGCCGGTTGTAGCCGGCGACGACGGGCGTCGAGACGGCTCCAGCCAGCCGGAGTCCCGGGTTGTCGGTCCTGGACGCGACGAGCGTCCCGACGTCCTCGATGCGGTAGTGTCGGGGGTCCTGCCCGACGACTCGCCAGCCGAGCTTCCGGTTGCCCGAGAGGGTCGCCTCGTTCGGGAAGTTGAAGAAGAACGCCGGCTCCTCGCGCTCGTACCGGTCGATCGCCTCCTCGGTCATGCGGGTGAACAGTCCCCGGCGCCGGTGGGCCCGCCGGACCATCGTGTCGCACGGCTGCAGCGCGGCGTGCCGCCGGCGGCCGACCGACATCGGGAGGGCGAAGAACGAGCGGGCCCCGACGAGCTCGCCCTCGTGCTCCGCGAGGACGATCGGGACGTGATCCACGTAGGGGTTCGACTCGTACTTCCACTCGAACCAGTCCTCCCCCCGCGGTCGCTCCCCCAGCACGTCCTCGTGCAGGTCGAGATACCGCTCCCGATCGTCGGCTCGATACCACCGGATCGTGTTTCCCTCCATGCGTGATCCGCGTAGGGGACCCCACGCCGGTCGCCTCCCTTGTTATGGCTCCCGTACCGTCGTGTGAATCCTCGCCGGCTGCCGTCGAGCCGTCGGCTCACCGGCGGACGCCGGATCGGCGGACGTCGAGCCGTCGGCTCTCGACGCCGGACGCCGACTGGTCGTCTCACCGCCGGGCACGTTGGCACGCATCGAACGACGAACGTACGCACGGCCGGCGAGCATCCCTCCGCCGTCGGTACCGACGTGTCCGTAGCCGGTCGATCCGATGGCCGTTCTTGCGGGAAACTGGTCGACAGGGTGAACGCAGTCCGGACCGACCAGTCACCAACCCGGCGGCAGCGATTTGCCTGGCCACGAGAGCCATGCCCCATGGATCGACGCCAGTGTCTCCTGACCGGCGGTGCCGTCGTCTCGGGGCTTCTCGGCGGTGTCGGGGCGGCGACGGCCGCCGCCACCGCTCGACCGACCGAGGGCAGCCACGGACGACCGCCGGTGAGTCGCCGGCAGGACGGAGGCCCCGACGGGACGGAGCCGATCGAGACCAGCTACTCGGGCACCGGCGCGACCGTCGGCCTCGACGTGCGGATCGAACGCCGCGGCCCCATCGTCTTCGACATGCGCCACGGCGGGTCGGGGAGCTTCGTCGTCGACGTCGTCGACGCCGACGGCACGCGGATCGAGCGAACCGTGAACTACACCGGCCCGTGGTCGGGCGAACTGGCGTACGACATCGAGCCGGGCGCGTACGAACTCCGGGTTCAGGCCGGCGGGAGCTGGTCGATCACCCTGGTCCAGCAGCCGCTGTACGAGCTCGCGGACGTCGGGACGACGCCGCCGGTCGAGTTCGAGGGCTCGTCCCCGCAGCTGTACGGGCCGATCGACTTCTCCGCGCCCCGGACGCTCTCGTTCACGTCCGACGGCGAGGATCACAACGTCCTCATCCTCCATGACGCCTCCGGCGAGCGGCTGAGCGTGCTCGTGAACGAGACGTCGCCCGTCGAGACGAGCATCGAAATTTCGATCGCCCAGGACGTCGGCTGGCTCTCGGTCGACACCGACGGCGGGTCCTACACGCTCTCGGTCGAGTGACCGACGCCGGAACGAGCCGGATCGTCGGCGGTGACGCGCGCGGATGCTCGCCCTGACGTCGGGCGGTCGTGGGCGACGCCGACCGCTCGTGGCGTCCCAGCGCACATGGGGAGTACGGCCCCTCTACCGACGTCCTGAACCGGGCGGTCGAGCGAGCGTGTCGACGAGAGCTTGACCCGGATCGCCGTCCCGACCGGACCGCGGCCGGCGCGCCCCGGAACGCCGGCGTTACCGGTTCGATATCGGGGTCATCAGTTCGGTAACGGGGTCGTACGACCTGCCACGGGGGACGCGTCGGCGAGTCGTCGGGCACGCCCGGCGCGGACGGGCTCGGGTCACCTCGTCCGGAAAACTGGTCACAAGCGGGGAAGTAGAACGCGGTTACCAGTCCCCAAGCCGGCGATACGGATTTTATCGGACGCGTACTGGTCCCACGTGTGGACCGACGCCAGTACCTTCTGACAGGCGGTGCAGCCCTGACGAGTATCGTCGGCGGTATGGGAAGCGTTACCGCGTCATCGAACCAGTCCGGCCGGCCTACCGGCACGCCGGGGTCGACGCCCGGGTCGACGCCGGACGGGTCCGGGCCCGTCGAGACGTCGTTCTCGGGGGCGGGCGCGGACGTCACGAAGGAGTTCCGGGTCGAACGCGAGGGGCCGACGGTGCTCCGGCTCGGACACGAGAGCGCGGGGCGCTTCGCCGTGACGATCGCGGACGCAGACGGGACCCAGCTCGACCTGCGCCGGGAGCACGACGCGGCGTGGACCGGCACGTACGCGCTCGCGCTCTCGCCGGGTGAGTGCACGCTCACCGCCGGCGCGGCGGGCCAGTGGTCCGCCGAGGTCGTCCAGCAGCCCCGCTACGCGCTGGGTGAGGTCCAGACCCAGTGGCCCGTCGCGTTCGAGGGAACCACCCCGGCCGTCGACGGGCCGATCGACTTCTCTGCCGCGCGGACGCTGTCGGTGACGGCGGCGGGCGGTGGCACCAACACCGTCGCGGTCCGTGACGCCTCGGGTGCGATCGCCGCCCTCTCGGTGTACGGGACCGAGGCGGTCGAGACGACGACGGACGTTTCCATCCCGGGTGACGTCGGCTGGCTCTCCGTCGAGCCGGCCGGCGAGTTCTCGGTGACGCTCGAGGAGTAACCCCTGACGGTTCGGCCCTCCTGACGGATTCGCGGCGTCGAGACGGTAGCGCGGACCCTGCACTCCTTCGGCCCTCCCCTCTTACCGTTCAAATCCCTCTACCGGATTTCATCGAAAAACGGGCGTGAACACCGAGAGGCAAACGGGCACCTCCCCCGGAAAAGCGACGTGGAAAAGCCGATGGAGGGATTTGAACCCTCGGCCTATTCCTTACGAAGGAATCGCTCTGCCAGCTGAGCTACACCGGCGCTCGCATACGGTGATACCGGCATGACGGAAATAAGGATTCCGAAACCGGGGCGCCGTGACCCGGGTTCACACCCGCGAGAGACGGACGTCCAGACAGACGTTCAGCTCGTGGGGGGCGTACGACCGGACCTCCCGTCGCGTCTCCACGCGCACCTCGTACTCGTCGCCGGCGGCATCGCGGACCGCGCGCTCGCCGGGGCCGAACGGGTCGTCCTCGTGCTGGATGTCGTAGAGGTGGAGGACGCAGTCCTCGCCCGCCAGAGCGACCGCCGTGTCGAGGAAGTCGCTCGCCGAGTGGGGGAGGTTCGCCACCACGCGATCGGCCCAGCCCTCGTACTCGCCCGCCGCCTCCCGCACGTCGCCCTCGATCGCGGTGACCTGCTCCGAAACGCCGTTTCGTCGGGCGTTCTCTCTGAGATACTCGATCGCGCGCGGATTCACGTCGCAGGCGACGACATCGGCACCGCGGGCGGCCATCGGCACGGCGAACGGGCCGACGCCCGCGAACATGTCGACGGCGTGCTCGCCGGCCGCGACCTGCTCGATCACGCGGTGGCGCTCGGTGGCGAGCCGGGGCGAGAAGTACACCTCGGCGATGTCGAGCAGGAACTCGTGGCCGTACTCGCGGTGGACCGTCTCCGTCCCGTCGCCCGCGAGCACCTCCCAGTCGCGGACGCGATACTCGCCCCGCACCTTCGAGGCGCGGTTCACGACCGTCTCGCACGGGAAGTCGGCCTCCATGATCGCCTCGGCGACGCGCCTGGCCTCCTCGGGGTCGTCGACGTCGACGATGGCGACGTCGCCCAGGCGCTCGTACGAGGGCTCGTAGCCGAGGACGTCGGCGGGCGTCACCTGTCCCGTGCGCTCGGCGGCCTCCCGCTCGACCACGTCGTACTCGTCGGGCACCGCCTCGGCGTCGGTGACGGGAACGAAGATGTCGCCGTCCTCGACCGAGATCTCGCGGTCGCCGTCGAGCAGGCCGGCGTCGGCCAGCAGCGTGCGGGTCGCCTCGCCCGCCTCGACGGGCACCCTGACGCACGGAACGCGCATGGTTCGTCTCGCCGACGGGTGGCGAAAGGGCTACCGGTTCGCGGGTTCGGGGTCCGTTCGCACGGGGTGGACGGGGTTCACGACTGTGGGTGTGGGGGTCGGCGAGGCCCCGCTCAGAGCGACCACTCAGAACCCGAACGCCGGGACGAACCGGAAGGTGAGATACGCGCCCAGCGTCGCGATCGCCGGCACGACGTTCTGCATCAGGACGATCCGGACGGTCGTCGCGGGGTTGAACAGGTCCGTCGCAGTGGGGACGTCCGAGGAGGCGGTCCTCGGTCGGGTCGCCCGGCCCCAGCCGAGCCCGATGATCGACATCGTCGCGATGACGACGAAGCTCGCGGGGATGCCGAGCGCCGAGAGGAAGACGACGAGTGCGGAGCTGACCGTCGCGACGACGATCGCGGCCGTCAGCGGCAGTTCCGTGATGTCGCTCCCCATTGTCTCCAGGGTCCGGCGAGCGATCGTGAACGCGCCGATCGTCACGGCGACGCCGCCGAACACGATCGCCGGGTTCATCGCCAGTTCCCCGCTCCCGACTAGCGGCGCGACCGCGTTGGCGATGTTCGATGTCCCGGAGCTGAACGCCATCAGACAGCCGATGGCGACGACGGTGATCGTCCCGGCCAGCTCCCGGCGGTTGGTCGTCCGATGGACGCGCGGGATCGGCACCGCGCCCGAGCGATCGACGTCGAACAGCGACCCCTCGCTGCGCTCCATCGCGACCACGCGGTTGAGCCGCGCGTAGAAGTACCGGCCGATGATCAGCGACACCCAGAAGCCGATGATCGGCGAGACGACCCACCAGGTGAGGATCTCGCCCATGACGGCAAAGTCCAGCACGCCACCGGCAAGTCCCAGCCCCGCGATCGCCCCGACGGCGGTCATCGAGGTCGAGGCGGGCACGCCGAAGACGTTCCCGACGAGGAGCGCGACGCCGATGAAAAAGAGGACCGCGATGGACGACTCGAGCGTGAACACGCCGGGGTCGACGACCAGTTCCGTTCCGAGCTTCGTCACGACGTTCCGGCCGATGGTCCAGGCGCCGACGAAGAAGAACACGCCCATCAGCGCCGCCGCGACCGTCTTCGAGATGGCGCCCGCGCCGACGGCCGGTCCGAACGCCGGGCCCGTCGTCGAGCCGCCGATGTTGTACGCGACGAACATCGCGACGAGGACGCCGACGACGAGCAGGAGTTCGACCATCAGCCGTCCTCGTCCGGGCTGGTGTCGGAGTCTCCCTCCTCCTCTTCCTTCTCGGCCGCCGCCAACTGCTCTTCCAGCGTCTCCTCGACCGTTTTCTCGACGGTTTCGCCGACCGTCTCCTCCACGGTTTCGTCGACAGTCTTCTCCACCGTCTCGCCGACCGTTTCCTCGACGGTTTCACTGACGGTCTCGTCGACCGTCTTCTCGACGGTTTCCTCGACGGTTTCACTGACGGTCTCGTCGACAGTCTTCTCGACCGTCTCACCGACTTTCTCCTCGACGGTCTCGTCGACGGTCTCCTCGACGGTTTCCTTGACCGCCGTGGTCATCCAGTCCGGGTCGAACCGGGACATCTTCCAGACGACGTGGATGATGTACGAGATGAGGACGCCGAACCCGAACGCCAGCCCGATCGCGTTGCCCGCGATCATGATGAGGCTGACCGAGACCGCGATCAGCAGGCCGTACGTGAGGTCGACGATCGAGTCGACGCGGCTCGGATTCACAGTCCTCCCGGGGTGTCCTCGGGCCACTCGGTTGCGGGAGCGGTTCGCTGTCGGCCAGGTGAGAGAGAATGCACGCGTACCTCTACCGAGAGGTTCTCCGCCCAAGTATTTTGCCAATGGCGGCCGAAATTCGGCCGTAGGACGCTACTTCTCGGCGTCTCTCCGCTGACGTCCGGTACTCCCCGTCGGCACGTGTTCGACCGGAGACCCCGGCGTCAGACGATCGCGCGACGAACACTACTCGTCCTCGGAGACCGCGGCCACGAGCACGTCGTCGCCCAGCACCGCCTCGGCGCTCCGACTGTCACTCCCGTGGAACGGCCCTCACCCGGGCGTCCCGAACAGGTTCCAGTAGTACAGCAACCAGCAGGCGAGCGCGGTCCCCGCCGCGACGACGCCGTAGTGGAGCAGCGACCGCCGGCTCCACGTTCCCGAGCGCCACGCGAGGGTCGCGGACGCGAGCGAGACGGCAGTTCCGAGCGAGGCGATAACCGGCAGGAGCAGGAGCGCCCGGTACCAGCCGGGCGGGTCCGAGAGGAGCGTCGGATCGACCACGATTCCGGCGGTCCCCCCGACGAGGAACGCCAGGATGGCCACGATGGAGCCGCCGATCGTTGACCGGGCGACGCCCGGGGAATCGAGCATCGCCAGCAGCGCCCCGAGCCGGGACTCGTCCCCGGCGTTCACCCGTTCGCCGGTCGGAGTCGGGGACTCGCCGCCGTCGGAGTATTTCTGCGCCCGGGCGTCGGCCGTGTCCACGTCGCTCCCATCCATACCGTCCTCGTCGCTCCTCTCGCCGCCGTCCTCGTTGCTTCCATCGTCCGCCTCGTCCCCGTCGCTCCCGCGGAGCGACCGCCAGCCGGCGAGCGCGGGATACCCCACTACGCCGGCGAGCATCCCGACCGCCGACCCGGCAGCGAGCGCCCCGTGGAGCCCGAGCGATTCGAACCGCGAGCGACGCCGTAGCGCCTGCCACCCGACGTACAGGTCCGTGATCTCGTCGTCCGACCCGCCGAACGCGAGCGTCTCGGTCCCGTCGGCCTGGTCGAACACGAGCGGCTCCCGCTCGACCCACCGCGTCCGTCCGCCGCCGGCCTGGGTCACGAGATAGCCCTCGTCGTCCACGCTCACGGAGAGTTCGGCGGCCTGGAGCGTCGTGAACAGCTTCGAGTGGGTCGTCTCCGCGATGCGGAGCCCCCGGTAGGTGCCCTCGAGGGCCCCTGCTCGCTCGGGACGCCCCGACGGCCGTCGCTCGGACGGCTCCGTCGATCCGACTGCTTCCGACAGGACGCCGTCGAGCACGTCCCTCGCCGCGCTTGCGCCGACGTCCGTGTTGTAGGCGAGGAACACGCCGACGTCGGCCTCCGGGAGCAACAGCAGGTGGCTGTAGAACGAGCCCGGGATGGAGCCGTTGTGCCAGAGCGTCCGAACGTCGCCGCGGGTGTCCTCGAACCAGCCGAACCCGATCCCGTCGACTGCGGGGTGGTGGGCGAACCATCGTTCCTGCATCCGGGCGAGGCCGTCGGCCGTGAGCGCGCGGCCGCCGTCGACGCTGCCGTCGCCGAGCTGGGAGCGCATGAACCGGCTCATGTCGGTCGCGCTCGCACACAGCGAGCCCGCCGGCCACAGTTCGAGCGCGAGCCCGGGTGCCGGGCTCGGCGTGCCCAGCGCGGCGGTGTAGCCCGCGGCGCTCCCGTCGGGCGGCGGCTGCTCGAAGGCCGCCGTCTCCATCCCGAGGGGCTCGAACACCTGCTCCTCGACGTACTCGTCGAGCGGCCGGGCCGCGACGTCGGCGACGACCTGGCCGGCCAGCGCGGTCCCGTAGTTCGAGTAGGACGCCAGTTCGCCGGGCGGTCGAACGCGGGCGGGCTGTTCTTCCTGTAGCACCGTCGCGAGCGGTCGCGCCTCGTTGGGGTCGCTCACCCACAGCCCCTGGTTTCGCTCCTCGAACCCCGCCGTGTGGGTCGCCAGGTGCGCCATCGTGATCGGCTCGCCGTCGGCGACCGGGACGGCGTCCAGATACGTCCGCACGTCCTCCTCGGGGTCGATCTCTCCGGCCTCGATCAGCCCCATCGCGGCGGTCCAGACGAGCGGCTTCGAGAGCGAGCCGACCCGGAACGGCGTGTCGGCGTCGACCGCCTCGCCGTCGGTGAGGCTCGTGTCCCCGTATCCGGCGGTGAGCACCGGCTCGCCGCCGCGGACGACTGCCGCGTTCGCGCCGACCACGTCGCCGTTCTCGACGACGTCGGCCATCCGCTCGTCGACGACGGCCTCGACGCTCTCGAGCGACACGTCGCCCGGTGGCCGCGGGTCGATCGGCCCCGGCGACGCGGACGCCGACGGCGGCTGCACCCTTCCGCCACTGCTGCCGGCCGCGGCCGCGGGACCCGCGCCGCCGACCCCGGCGACGAGCAGCGCGCCCGACGTCGCCAGCACCCGTCTCCGGGTGAGTCGGCCCGATCGGGAACCGTCATCGTCCGTGGCTCCGTCGTGCGATTCTATCGGTTCGACACGTCCGTGGACCGCGTTCTGATCGTCGCTCATAGGAGGGGTAAAGCTTCCTTTACAGTAAAGCGTACTTTACACCTCGTGGTAAAACTGTTGGTTCGCCGGAGCGACGGCGTCTCCGGGCGGTTTCATCGTCCCACGCGGACCGGACGGAACCGAACTCGGTCGAGCGGTCCCGACGGTGACGCTCGGTCTCCGTTCCTCACCCGGTCGTCACGGCAGTCGGTTTCGGAGTCGGTCGGCGTCGGCGACCGCCCGCCCTATTCGCCCTCGGAGAGCGCGGTGACGAGCGGCGCGTCGACGGCCGGATCCCGGTTCAGCACGGTCTCCACGCCGAACGCGGCCGCGAGCGCGTCGTCGCCCAGCACGGCCTCGGGCGAGCCCTCGGCCCGGACCTCGCCGCCCGCGAGCAGGACGAGTCGGTCACAGAAGCGTGCCGCGAGGTTGAGGTCGTGGATGGCCGCGAGCGCCGCCTTCCCGTCCGCGACGGCGTCCTCGACGAGCCGGAACGTCCGCAACTGGTGGTTGATGTCGAGGCTCGCGGTCGGCTCGTCGAGCAGCAGCGCGGGCGTCTCCTGGGCCAGCGCGCGGGCGAACAGCAGCCGCTGTTTCTCGCCGCCCGAGAGCGTCGTGACGGCGCGCTCGGCGAACTCGGCGACCTGCGCGCGCTCCATGGCCGTCCGGACCGCGTCGCGGTCCGCGGGCGTCGTCCGTCCGAACCGAGAGACGTAGGGGGTTCGGCCCATCTCGACGGCCTCCTCGACGGTGAACTCGAACGAGAGCGACGTGTCCTGCGGGACGGTGGCGACCCGGCGGGCGACCTCCCTGGCCGAGAGCGTGGCCACGTCGGTCCCGTTGATCTCCACGCCCCCCGATTCGGGCGAGAGCGTCCCGTTCAGGGTCGACAGCAGCGTCGTCTTCCCCGCGCCGTTCGGGCCGACCAGCCCGACGAGTTCGCCCGACTCCGCCGAGAGGGAAACGCTCGACAGCACCCGTTCGCCGCCGAGTTCGACCGAGACGTCGCGCGCCCGGATCACAGTTCGTACACCTCGCGCTTGCGGAGGAGATAGAGGAAGAACGGCGCGCCGGCGGCGGCGGTGACGATGCCGACCGGGACCTCCGCGGCCCCGGCCCGGGCGACCGTGTCGGCGGCGACGAGGAACGTCCCGCCCGCGAGCGCGCTCGTCGGCAGGAGGATGCGGTGGTCCGGGCCGACGACGAGCCTGAGGACGTGCGGGACGACGAGCCCCACGAAGCCGATGACGCCCGAGACGGCGACGGCCGCGGCGGTGAGCACGGACGAGACGGCCAGCAGCGCGCGCTTGCTCCGCTCGACGTTGACGCCGAGCGCGCTCGCGTCGCCCTCGCCCAGCAGCAGGACGTTCAGGTCCCGCGCGTAGGCGAGCAGGACGACGACGAGCACCGGCACGACCAGCGCGACGCTGCTCACGTCGCCCCAGGTCGCGTTGTCGAGGTGGCCCATGAGCCAGTAGACGACCCGTTCCATCGACTCGCCCGAACGGAGGAGCATGAACGAGACGACCGCGCCGAGGAACGTCTGGACGGCGATGCCCGCGAGCAGCAGCGTCGCGACCGGGGTCCGGCCGTTCCGCGTCGAGACGAGGTAGACGCCAAAGCCCGCGAGCAGCGCGCCGACGAAGGCGGCACCGCGGAGGCCCAGACCGAGTGGAAGCGCCAGCGGGGTGACGATGGCGAAGACGGCGCCGACGGCCGCGCCCGAGGAGACGCCGACGATGGAGGGGTCGGCCATGGGGTTGCGGAAGAAGCCCTGCATGACCGTCCCCGCGGCCGCGAGCGCGACGCCGACCAGCGCGCCGAGCACGATGCGCGGGAGGCGGACGGTCATGACGATCGTCTGGTGCACGTCCGGGACCGGGAAGGCGAACGGACGGACGTACGCGAGCGACATTCCGGTGCCGGCGAGGCCCGCGTTCGCGGCGCCCGCGACCCGCCGGAACCCGACGGGGACGACGACCGCGTTCGCGATCGCCGCGAGCACGTTCCGCGCGGGCACCTCGACCGGGCCGACGCCGGCGCTCACCGTGACGACGGCGACCAGCAGGCACAGCAGGCCCGCCGAGGCGACGGCTGCCCGGCCCCAGACTCGCACGATGACAAGGTGGGTTGCTTTAGGTAAATATTTATTGTCTTGTCCGGACCGAACGGGTGTGAGACGATACACAGCGATCCTGCTGGCGACCGCCCTGGTGCTGGCGGGTGCCGCGCCGGCCGTCGCCGCCGGCGCGGCGAGTCCGGCCGCGTCGGCCGGCCCCGCCACCGCGACCGACGCGACCGCGGTCGTGTCGAGCCTCGGGAGCGTCGCGGCACGGACCGACGACGGCGTGGAGTCCTGTTCGTTCCCGTTCACCGCGACGGACGCGACGGGGACGGAAGTCACCGTGGAGGAGCGTCCCGAGCGCGTCACGACTCTCAACCCGAGCGCCGCCCAGACGATGTGGGAGATCGGCGGCCGCGAGCAGGTCGTCGGGCTCTCGCAGTTCGCGACCTACCTCGAGGGGGCGGAGTCGCGGACGAACGTCTCGGCGGCCGGCTTCGGCGTGAACGTCGAGACGGTCGTCGGGACGAACCCCGACCTCGTGCTCGCGCCGAGCGCGAGCTCGGCCGACACGGTCGCGGCGCTGCGCGAGGCCGGCCTCACCGTCTTCTACTTCTCGGAGGCGAAGACCATCGAGGACGTCCGCGAGAAGACGACGCTCACCGGCCAGCTCACGGGTAACTGCGAGGGTGCGGCCGAGGCGAACGCGTGGATGGACGCGAACGTGGAGGCGGCCGCGACGGCGACGGCCGACCTGGAGCGCCCGACCGCGCTCTACCCGCTCGGCGGCGGCTACGTCGCCAACACGGGCACGTTCATCTCCGCGATGATCGAGGCCGCGGGCGGCGAGAACGTCGCCGGCCAGCGGAACTTCTCGACCACGTACCCGCAGGTGAACGACGAGGTCATCGTCCAGCTCTCCCCGGAGGTCCTCGTGCTCACCGGCTCGACCACGTACCTCACCGCACAGGAGCCGTACGCGAGCCTCGCGGCCGTGCGGAACAACGAGACGGTGCGGGTGAACAGGAACTACCTGAACCAGCCCGCGCCGCGTTCGGTGGTGTACGCCGTGCGGAACCTCACGGAGGGGTTCCACCCCGAGGCGGCCGCGAACGCCGAGTTCGTCGCCCGGGGCGAGGTGAGCGTCGAGACCGAGCCGACTCCCGAACCCACCGCCGAACCGACCGAGGACGGGGCGAGCCAGCCGACCGACGAGCCTGACTCGACCGAGACGACCGCGGCCGGCCTCGGCGCGGCGGTCGCCGCGCTGGCGCTGCTCGCGAGCGCGCTGCTGGCCCGCCGCGGGCGGTAGGACCACGCGCGGGAGGCGGCTCCGTGCAGGGGTCGGTCCCGCGAACCGGCATCCCCTTTTATCCCGGTCCTCGCTCTCTCATCGGTATGGCCGCGACACCTCGTGACCGGCTCCGGGAGAACGCGACCGAGATCGCCGGGACGGTCGTCACCGGCATCTGGCTCGCCGCGCTGTTCACCGGACAGAGCTGGTGGCTGGCGGCGCTGCTGCTGGGCTACGTCGTCGTCGTCCCGCTGGTCGCGCTGTGTTCGGCGACGAGGAGGACGTCGAGGAGTGGTGGGAGGACAACTGGGGCGACGACTGGTGGTCGTGGGGCGGATCGACGTCGAAGGACGCGACCGAACGCGACGACGCCGACGAGCCGGACGAAACCAGCCGCGACGCGATCGAGACCCTCCGGGACCGCTACGCGCGCGGCGAGTTGACCGACGAGCAGTTCGAGCGCAAGCTCGACCGGCTTCTCGAGTACGAATCGCTGGAGGACGTGGAGGATCACGCGCGCGAACGGGAGCAGGAGCGATCCGGGTAGTCGCGGCCGAGACGACGCGGTAGCCGCGGGCAAACCAGCGCTGGTTCTGCCCACGGGCGCGACTGGCTCCGACAACGAGCCGTCCGCGGCGGCGACGTAGTCGGGGAATCTTCCGGCTCCCCGTGACGGTAACTGACGCCTACGACCGTCACGAAAGAACTTACTCGATAACGAGTAAGTCTTATCACCGGCCGCCGACTCGTTCCCGTCGATGACCGAACCTCCCGCCGAGAAAGCCCTCCCGACCCCGGGTGACCGATGATGTGGCAGGACCTGGTGTTCCTCTGTGGCAGCGTCCTCTCGCTCGTCGTGCTCGTGCCGACCCTGCGCGACTCGATGGCGAACGTCCCGCTCGGAACCTCACTGCCGTCGGCCACCATCGGCCTCGTGTACGGGACGACGTTCTTCACCCTCGGGATGACGATGTCCGCGGTCGGCTCGCTCCTCACGGGCGTCATGTGGAGCGTCATCGCGTTCCTCCGCTCTCCCCACCCGCTCGACCACGGGGTCGAGTCGGGCGAGGAGGAGTCACCGACGCCCCGTGGGGCGCCCGGCAACGCCGACTGACCCCGGTTCCCTGACGCGGCCGGACCGGGCCGCGACGCCGACCGCGCTCGCGGTCGATAGCACCCTTTTTCCGCGCGGCGCGCACCTCTCCGGTATGGTCGAGAACGTCCTCTGGCCCGCGTACTTCGACGCGGCGCTCACCCGCGCGGCGGGGCGGCGCGTCTCCCTGGAGCAGGCGGTCGCGGAGCCGACGGTGGACGAGATCGCGAAGGCGGTCCAGCAGGTCGGCTACGACGCCAAGATCGAGCGCGACAGGACCTACTCGCGCGAGTACGAGGAGCGCGGCCGGGTGCTCGTCTCGGGCACCGAGGACACCGCGAAGAACGACCTCGTGCAGGCGGTCGCCGCCTACGTCGCCATCCTGCGGGGCGAGTGATGCGCCGCGTCGGCGACGTGGTCCGGACCGCGGGCGGGCTCGCCGTCCTCCGGGTGCCCGAGGACGAGGAGCCGAGCGACATCGGCACGATGGTCGTCGACGACTCGCTCTCGACGGTCGGGCGCGTCGTCGACGTGTTCGGGCCGGTCGCACACCCGTACGTCGCCGTCACGCCGACCGGCCCGGTCGAACTCGCCGACCTGCTCGGGGCGACGCTGTACGCGCGCTGAGTCGCCCGTTCGAACGCGCCGCTCACGACGGCACCGAGCCCCGGTCGGGCACGCGACCCGCCACGACCCGGACGCCGTCCCGTTAGCCTTTACCTCCGGCGTCGCGAACTCGGCGCTAATGGCACGAGCAGCCGAGCGGGCCGACCTCGAACCCGTCATCGGGCTGGAGGTCCACGTCCAGCTCGAGACCGACACGAAGGTCTTCTGCGGGTGCTCGACCGAGCCCGCCGAGGACGAGGCCCCGAACACGCGCGTCTGCCCGGTCTGTCTGGGGCTTCCCGGGGCGCTCCCCGTCCTCAACGAGGCCGCCGTCGAGGCCGCCGTCAAGGTGGGGAAGGCGCTCGAGGCCGACATCCCCGAGGAAACCCGCTTTCACCGGAAGAACTACTTCTACCCCGACCTGCCGAAGAACTTCCAGATCACCCAGTACGACGCCCCGCTCTGTGCGAACGGCGAACTCGAGTTCTCCCACGAGGGCGAGCGCCGGACGGTGACGGTCCGCCGCGCTCATCTGGAGGAGGACCCGGGAAGCCTCCGGCACGTCCGGGACGGCTCCGAGTCGCTCGACGTCCGCACCACCTCCGTCGACCGCGCGGACTACACGCTCGTCGACTACAACCGCGCCGGCACGCCGCTGATGGAGGTCGTCACCGAACCCGACTTCCGCGACCCGAGCGAGGTCCGCGCGTTCCTCGAGAAGCTGGAGGAGGTGTTCGAGTACCTCGGCATCTTCGACGCCTCGCGGGACGGCAGCCTCCGAATCGACGCGAACCTCTCGATGGTGCCGGCCGACGAAGTCGGCGCGGACGGCGACGTCGCGGACGAGACGCTCGAGTCCGCGAACCGGACCGAGGTGAAGAACATCTCCAGCCACCGTGGCGCCGAGAAGGCGCTCTCCTACGAGGAGAGCCGCCAGCGCCGGCTCATCCAGTCGGGCGGCGCCGTCGAGCAGGAGACGCGCCACTTCAACGAGACGCACGGCAACACCGTCTCGATGCGCTCGAAGGAGGAGGAGAAGGACTACCGCTACTTCCGCGAGGCCGACCTGCCGCCCCTCCAGGTGTCCGACTGGAAGGCGGAGCTCCCCATCCCCGAACTGCCGGACGCCCGCCGCGCGCGCTTCCGCGAGGAGTACGGCCTCGATTCGGAGGCCGCCTCGAAGCTCACCTCGCGCAAGGCGGTCGCGGACTTCTACGAGGCGGTCGCCGCCGAGTTCGACCCGGACCTCGCGGCGACGTGGGTCGCCGACAACCTGCTCGGCGAACTCAACTACCGCGACATGGCCGTCGAGGACGTGACCGACCGCCTCGACGAGTTCACGCGCCTCGTCGAACTCGTCGCCACCGACGAGGTGACGACCAAGAACGCCGAGGAGACGGTGCTGCGAACGATGCTCGACGAGGGACTCGACCCCGACGAGGTCATCGAGCGCGAGGGCCTCGGCAAGGCCGACGACGACCAGGTCACCGCGGCCGTCGAGGACGCGGTCGACGACAACCCCGACGCGGTCGCGGACTACCACGACGGCGACGACGGCGCGCTCAACTTTCTCGTCGGCCAGGTGATGGCCGCGACGGGCGGTTCGGCGGACCCGGGGACGGTGAACGAGTTGCTCCGCGAACGGCTGAACGACTGAGTTCGAGGACCCGTCGACGACCGGGTCGAACTTCTCCGATTCCCACCGCCGTCTAGTCATCTCCGGCGCTCGGCACGTCGCGGTCGATAACGCCCTCGGTCCAGGTGCCCCGGAGGAACCACGCGACGCCGACGACGAACGAGGCGAGCGCGCTCAGCGCGAACGACCACCAGAGCCCCTCGACGCCGACGCCAAGCCCCGAGACCGACCCGAGCCCCGGCACGGTGACGGTCCAGGCGAACGCGACCACGAGCGCGACGGGAACGCGAAAGAGCCACCGCGAACACAGCGAGAGCGCCATCGCGATCCGGGTGTCGCCCGCGCCGCGGAACGCGCCCTGGACGACCATCAGACCGCCGAAGAATCCCCAGGACAGCGCGATGATTCGGAGGAACGTCACGCCCTCCGCGACGACGGCCGGATCGCCGACGAACACCCGGATGGCCGTCGCGGGGAACCACCAGACGAGCCCGCCGGCCACGAACAGCAGCGCCATCGTGCCCGCGGTCGCGGTCGCGGTCACCCGGCTCGCGCGCTCGGGCGTCCCCGCGCCGAGGTTCTGGCCCACGCCCGTCGCGGTCGCCTGCCCGACCGCGCCCGACACGGTCCAGGAGACGGACATCAGCCTGATCCCGATGCCGTAGGCGGCCGTCGCGGCCGGGCCGAACCGCGCGACGAGCGCGGCCATCGCCACCGACGCGAACGACCGCGCCCACCCGTCGAGCGTCCCGGGATACCCGACGTCCACCAGCCTGCGGAGGAGGTCGGGGTCCGGCCTGAGATCCCGGAGGTGAAGCTGGATGCCCCAGTCGCCCCGCAGGAGGATGTACACGCCGACGACGGCGGCGAGCCCCCGCGAGAGGAACGTTGCGACCGCGGCACCGCGGGTCCCCCAGGCCGGGAACGGTCCCCAGCCGAGCACGAGAAACGGGTCGAGGACGATGTTGACGCCTGCCGACACCGCGACGAGCCACATTGCCGTCCGGGTGTCGCCCGCGCCCTGGAGCGACGACCGGAACGCGAAAAAGAGGAACGTGAGCGGCAGCGTGAGGAAGATGACCTCGATGTAGGCGAGCGACTGGACGAACACCTCGCCGCGCGCGCCGATCCAGTACAGGAGCGGCCGCCGCGCGGCCAGCCCTGCGGCCGTGAGCGCGAGCGAGACGACCACCGCCAGCAGCGTCGTCTGCCCCACGACGCGGTCGGCCGCCCGGTCCTCGCCCGCGCCGACGTGCTGGGAGACGAGCGCGATGGTCGCGGCGGTGAGCCCCATGGCCGTCGAGACGAACATCCACGAGAGCGGGAACATGAGCGAGACGGCCGCGACCGCTTCCGGCCCCACGCGCCCGACCCAGAACATGTCCGCGAGGTTGTACAGCGTCTGGACGAGGTTGCCGAGCACGAGCGGCCAGGCTAACGAGAAGAGCCGCGGGCTGATGGGTCCGGTCGTCATGTCGACGCGCGCGTCCTCGTTCGCCACGTGAGCGTCCGAACCTCGTCCTCACGGTCGGTAATCCTTGTGCATCCGGAAGCGTTCGGGCGGTTTTCGACCCGAATTCGTGTTCGACGACTCGGGAGAGTGAACTTCATTTCGCTATATCAAATTTTTCGGCGGGGCCAGAAACACGTCCCCGTTTGCGGGTCGATGCTCGGGACTCCACCCGACGCCGTCTGCTGATTTTGACGAAATCGGCCGCGTGTACCCGCCTCCCGACCGCTCACCGTCTCTCGTCTGCCGTGTCCGTTCGACGTCGGCCTCGCCGTTCTGGTCGCGGCCAACCCGGTTGACGTGCTCCGCACCGAACGCGGCGAAGAAGAGTTGGTGAATCTCTGTCGAGTCAGTGTCGTCCCGGGCAGGAACGTCGCCGCCGCGGGAACGGCGACTCGACCGGAACGGCGGCCCCGTCCGAGGTCACGTCAGTTCCGCGAGCGCGAGCAGGACGCTCGGCGCGACGAGCAGCACGACCCCGACGACGACGAGCAGCGCCGGCATGACGAGCAGGCCCATCTCGGTGAACAGCCAGAGGCCCAGCCCTCCTGCGATCGCAAGGAGGCCGAGGAGCCTGAGCAGCCACACGAACGCGCCCTCCAGTCCCGAATCGGCGATGACCTCGACGGCTTCTAGTGCTTCGTCCATGGCAGTCCGGGCGATTCCGCGCGAGCCACTTGAACGCTGTCGCCGAACCAGCACGGCCCGCCGGCCCCGCAACACCGAAGCCGCCGGGCGTGCCCGTCCCACCGATGAGCACGGGCGACGTCGGCGCGACGATCGATGACCGGATCGACGATTACCGCGGGGCGCTGTTCGACCTCCTCGCTCGGCCCACCGTCAGCGCGACCGGCGAGGGGATGGACGAGGGCGCCGACGCGGTCCGCGAGTTCCTCGCGGATCACGGCTTCGACGCGCGGCGAGTCGAAACGGACCACTATCCGGCGGTGTACGCCGAACGGCTCGCCGACGCGAACGACGACGCGTCGACGGTGCTGTTCTACGGCCACTACGACGTCCAGCCCGCAGAACACCCGGGCGCGTGGGACTCGCCGGCGTTCGAGCCGACGGTCCGCGACGGCGCAATCTACGCCCGCGGCGCCGGCGATAACAAGGGCCAGTTCGCCTGCCACGCGTTCGCCGTGGACGCGCTCGACAGGGCTGGAGAACTCCCGGACGTGAACGTGAAGCTGCTCGTCGAGGGCGGCGAGGAGTCGGGCAGTCGCGGGCTCGCGGACTACCTGGCGACCGGTCCCGACGCCCTGGCCGACGTCGACCTCGTGTACGTGGCCGATGGCCCCCAGCATCGGAGCGGCCGACCGACGCTCATCTACGGCAACCGCGGCATCCTGACGTTCCGGCTCGACCTGACGACCGCCGACGCCGACCTCCACTCGGGCAACTTCGGCGGGCCGGTCCCCAACGCCGCGACGGAACTGACCGAGGTGCTCGCCTCGATGGTGGACGGCGACAGGGTCACGGTCGAGGGCTTCCACGAGGGCAGCGAGGTGACCGACGCCGACCGGGAACTGGTCGACCGCCTCCCGGACGACGAGGACGAGATCAGGGAGGAACTCGGGCTCACCCACCTCGCGACCGACCGGTCGTACTACGAGCGGCTCCTCCTCGAACCGACGCTGAGCGTCAACGGCCTCGACTCCGGCTACCAGGGCGAGGGAAGCAAGACCGTCATCCCCAGCGAGGCCACGGCCAAGTGCGATTGCCGGCTGGTTCCTGGCCAGGACCCCGACGCAGTCTTCGAATCTCTCCGGGACCACGTCGCCGACGAACACCCCGACGTGAGGGTGACGAAGGGGACGACGTTCCCGCCGATGAAGACGCCGGTCGACGCCCCGGCCGCCGGCCCGGTTCGAGACGCGCTCGCGGCCGTCTGGGGCGACGAACCGGTCGAACTTCCGGTGCTGGGCGGGTCGCTCCCGGCCGCGTTCTTCCGGCGCGTCGACGCGCTCGCCGACGTGCCGGTGCTCGTCGTCCCGTACGCGAACCCCGACCAGGGCAACCACTCGCCCAACGAGCACCTCGACCTCGACTGCTTCGAGAACGGCATCCGGACGACGGCGGCGGTCCTCCGGCGCCTCGCGGACCAACGCCTCGCCGACTGACCGGCGCCCGGACCGGCGACCGCGGGGGCTCGCCCTACCCGTCGCGCCTGCGCCGGGGCATCGTCGACGCGCGCCCCACGCCGCGCATGTCCGGCCTGCGCGACGGGACCGACGAGTAGCGCCGCCGTCGGCCGGGGAACTCTCGATCCGAGCGCCGCTCGGCTTCGTCCTCGTCCGTCTCGCCCTCGTCGCTCCCGTCGTCCTCGTCGGCCTCCGACCCCTCACCCGCAACGAGTTCGTCCGCGGCCTCCCGGAGTCGGTCGGCGAGCGAGTCGGTCTCCGCTTCGGCGTCATCCGACTCCGCTTTCTCCCCGCCCTCCCTCGCTTTTTCGTCCACGTCGGCGACGCCGCCGAAGAGGTCCATGAGCCGCTCGGTCCGCTCGTCGGACTCCATCGCGTCCCACCCGTCGGCCAGGTCGCGGGCACCGAGCAGGCGACGGACCACGGCAAGGTCACCCTCGTCCGCGTCGGCCATCAGCTCCGGGAGGTCGGCCGGCGTCGGGTCCTCCGGGAGGTTCTCCACGCCGGCCGCGCGGAGCAGGTCGTCGAACCCCGCGTCGCGGACCGTCGCCGCCAGGTCCCCGAGGGTCTCCCGGGCCGCCTCCTCGTCGTCGGGCGAGCCACCGTCGTCGGAATCGAGCAGGGGGGCGACGGCCTCGGCCGTCTCGGAGAACTGCTCCGTGAGCTCCAGCGACCGGTCCTCCCGGTCCCCGGCGACGTCCTCGCCCATCAGTCGCTCCCCCCGTCGGCTCCGTTTCCGTCATCCTCGCCGTCGTCGTTCGCTTCGTCGCCGTCGTCGTTCGCTTCGTCGCCGTCGTCGTTCGCTTCGTCGCCGTCGTCGTTCGCTTCGTCCCCGTCACCCTCGCCGTCGTCCTCCGATTCTCCCTCGCCCCGTTCGACGTCCCCCGCGGAGAACTCCTCGACGATGGCGTCGATCATCTCCTCGCGGCTCAGGTTCGCCGTCACGTCGACCGATTTGGCGACCGACTGGAGGTCCGAGTACGACAGCACCTCCAGCAGTTCGCGGTACGTGTCGCGCTTGATGTCGTCCCGGTCGGTCGGCAGCACGTCGGCTGCGCTCGACCCGGCGTCCGACGCGGCGTCGGCGGCCGACTCCGCCGTTTCCCCGGCCGTTTCGGTCGCACTCTCCGCCGTCTCCCCTGCCGCTTCCGTTGCGTCCTCGACCGTCGATTCGGCGGACTCGGCTGCCTCCCGCGCCGCCTCGCGCTTCTCGACCAGCGCGGACAGCGCGTCGCCGATCGCGCCGCGGTACGGCGGCCGGGAGACCGTCCTGACGACGGCGACGGCCAGCGCCTCGAGGACGCGCCCGACCGACGGTCGGTCCCGGTCCGACCCGCCGACGAACGGGACCGCCGACCGGACGCGACGTGAGAGTTCGCGTCCGAGCCGTCGCCCCACCGTGGCCCCGAGCGCCCTGCCGACGGCCCGACCCAGCGATTCGAGGTCGAGTCGCTCGGTCAGGTCGTCGCCGCTCACCAGATCCCGGAGGTCCGTCTGCTCGGTGAATTCGTCGAGGAGGGCCTCCCTGGGGTCCGGCGCGTCGCTCACGGACGCTCACCCCGTGCGAACCGGCAGCGGGTGCGGGTCACGCCGACTCCCCGCCCTCTCCGTCGTCGGGTTCTTCCTCCTCGTCTCGCTCCGTTTCGCCGCCGTCGTCCTCCTCTTCCTCCCCCACGTCTTCGCCCTCCTCGTTCTCCCCTTCCTCCCCACCCACCTCGAGCGCGCTGAGCAGAGCGCCGGCGACGAGGCCGCCGAGCCACTCGCCGACGCTTCTGCCGACGACCGACCCCATGTAGCCGCCGACGGTCTCGGAGACGGACCCGCTCTCCGCGAACGAGCCCTCCAGCGGCGTCCCCTCGAACACCTCCTCGAAGTCGATGCCCTCGACGGTCTCCAGCAGTCCGCCCGCCTCCGCGTCGCCGCCGCCGTCGTCGCTCATGACTCGGACTCCCCGTTCGACTCGTCTGAACTCGTCTCGAACAGCTGGTTCACGAACTCCTTCAGGAGGTCCGTCAGCAGGTCGTTGAGGTCCACCTCCTCCAGCGCGTCGCCCGCCGTCTCCGACACCGACTCCTTCGCCGACGAGACCATCCCCGAGATGCGTCCCTCCCCCTCCTCGTCATCCTCGTCCGAGGACCCGAGGAGGCCGCCGAGGCCGCCGAACCCGCCGACGCCGTCGAAGTCGGTCAGGCTACCGAGCAGCCCCCTGAGGCCGCCGCCGGTGGGCGGACTGAGCAGGCCAGCGACGCCCGAGAGGAGGTTACCCAGCAGGTTGTCGTTCCCCTCGACGGCGTCGACGTCCAGGACGACCTCGTTCAGGTCGACTTCGAGGCCGAGCAGGTCGAGGAACAGCCCCTGGAGGTCGAGGTGGAGGACGCGCGAGCGGCCCTCATCCTCTTCCGATGTCTCCCCATCCCGTTCCTCCTCCGCGGACTCCTCGTCGTCCTCGGCCTCCTCCGGCGTCTCCTGCTCGGCTTCCGCGGCCGACTCCTCGGCCGCTTCCTCGTCCTGCTCTTGTTCGTTCCCGTTCTGCTCGTGTTCGCTCCCGTCCTCCTCGGCTTCCTCCGCCTCGTCCTCGCCGCCATCGGTGACCGGCCGACGCGGGTGCTCCGCCGGTCGCTCGTCCCCACTTCCGGCGTCCCGCGGCTGGCCGGCCCGTGCGTCCGACCGCGACTCGACAACTGGGCTCGCCTCGTCGTCGGGGCAGGATGGCATGCGATGGACATGGGCGGCGACACGGGAGGCGGTTCGGCACGCATTTGCCGGTTACCATCGGCATACCCGACGTATGCCGAGGCTTCGGGTTGGCCCGCACCCTCGGGCCCGAGACGGCGTCCGCCGTTTCGGGACGTCCGGATGGGAGGAACCAGCTCCGATTCGGGCCGTCGTCAGGCGGTTTTCACGCTTCTCAGCGCGCTCGCGGCTCGCCGGCAGCCGAACCCTTTAGCCGGGCCGGACTCCCGGTTCGGGCATGACTGACTCCGACCCCGATACCGACGCGGGGACGACCGGCTACGGCGTGGCGCGGTACCTCGCGGTCGAGCAGGTGAATTCGCCGGCGTTCACGCCGGGCGGCCGGTTGCTGTTTCTCGCCGACACCTCAGGGACGCCACAGGTCTGGACGACCGACGAGCCGGGCGCGTGGCCCCGGCGGCTCACACCCCACGAGGAGCGCGTCTCGACGCTCGCGGCCTCGCCGACCGACGAGGCGTTCGTCTTCGGCATGGACGCCGGCAGCGACGAGCGGGACCAGCTCTCCCACTACGACCTCGAAACCGGCGTCGAGACGGCGCTGACCGACGAGCCGACGGCCAAGCACGCCTGGGGTGCGTGGGGGCCCGACGGCGAGCGGGTCGCCTACACCGCGAACCGGGAGGCCGACGGCCGGTTCGACGTGTACGTGCAGCGGGTCGGGCGGCCCGGCGACGGCGACGCACACGGTAGTCCGCGGAAGCTCCACGAGGGCCCCGGCGGCTGGCTCACCGTCGCCGCGTTCGGCCCGCGCGGCGAGCGACTCGCCCTCCTGAACCCCCACTCCAGCTACGACGTGGATCTGTCGCTGCTGGATCTCGACTCCGGCACGCCCCGGACGCTCTCGGACGACGCCGGGGCGACCTACTCGCACCTCCAGTTCGACGGCGCGGGCGGGCTCTACTGCGTCACCGACCACGGTACGGACACGGCCTACGTGGGACGGTTCGATCTCGCCACTGGCGAACTCGAGAAAGTCGCAGGAGGCGACGGGAATCAGAGCGGAGAACCCGGAACCGACGCCTGGGACGTGGACGCGCTGGCGTACGACCGCGACGCCGGCCGGGCCGTCTTCGCGCGCAACGAGGACGGCTACTCGGCGGTCCGCGCGGGCACCCTCGAGGGCACCGAGTTTACCCCCGCCGACGCGCCCGACGTGGACGGCATCGCGTCCGAGTTCGCGTTCGGCCCCGACGCCGAGCGGGTGGCGTTCACCCACACGGCCCCGACGGAGCCGTACGGCGTCCGGGTGACCGACTGGGGCGAGCGCGACTCGGCCGACTGGACGCCGGCCGGGACGAACGGCGTGCCGGAGGCGTCGTTCCGGGAACCCGAGACGATCCACTACGAGACGTTCGACGGGCGCGAGATCCCGGCGTACTGGACGATGCCCGAGCCGGCACCGCCGGACGCCGGCGAGGTGGCGATGCCAGACGGCGCGACGCCCGAGGAGCCCGTCCCGGTCATCGTCGACGTCCACGGCGGGCCCGAACACCAGCGCCGGCCGTGGTTCTATCCGACGAAGCAGTACTTCCTGAACCGCGGCTACGCGGTGCTGGAGCCGAACGTCCGCGGCTCCTCGGGCTACGGGACGGCGTACGCCCACCTCGACGACGTGGAACGGCGGATGGACTCGGTCGCGGACGTCGCCGCCGCGGTGGAGTGGCTCGGGGAGCAGCGGGCGGTCGATTCCGACCGCGTCGTCGCCTACGGGCGCTCGTACGGCGGGTTCATGGTGCTCGCGGCGATCACGGAGTACCCCGACCTGTGGGCCGCCGCGGTCGACTTCGTGGGCATCGCGGACTTCACGACGTTCCTCGAGAACACCGGCGAGTGGCGGCGGAGCCACCGTGAGGCCGAGTACGGCAGCCTCGCGGACGACTACGAGTTCCTGAAGTCCATCTCGCCGCTCACGCACGTCGACGAGATCCGGTGCCCGCTGTTCGTCCAGCACGGCGCGAACGATCCGCGGGTGCCGGTCGGCGAGGCCGAGCAGGTCGCCGAGGCGGCCCGCGAGCAGGGAGTGCCGGTCGAGAAACTGATCTTCGAGGACGAGGGCCACCACACGACGAGCCGCGAGAACCTCATCACGGAGTTCGAGGCGATCGCCGAGTTCCTCGACGAGCACGTCTGAGCCGGGGGTCGGGTGGCGCCATCACGAGCGAGGTCGGTTCGTCGTCGTCCCGGGGCGGTCGCTCCGACGACGCCACGAGCGACGTGCTATCCCGCGTCAACGCTAGCTTATGCCGACCGGACGCGATCTAGCCTCCGATCTGAAACCCACGGCGGTGCGGCTACTCACGGCGCTTCTCGTGCTCCTTCTGGTTGCGAGCGGGCCGGCGGCAGCACAGGAGTCGAGCGTCGGCGGCACCGTCGTCGTCGGGGAGGGCGAGACGGTCCGCGGCCTCGACGCGGTCGGCGGCACGGTGGTCGTCCACGGGACGGTCGACGGGGACCTGAACGCCGTCGGCGGCACGGTGCTCGTCTCGCCCACCGGCGTCGTCACCGGCGACCTCGCCGGCGCGGCCGGCGCGGTGACCATCGAGGGCCGCGTGGACGGGGTCGTCGAACTCGGGACCGGAGCGTTCGCGCTGCGCGAGTCGGGCGCCGTCGGCGGCGACCTGACCGTCGGCGCCGGGGAGGCGCTCATCGACGGCGCGGTCGCGGGCGACGTGGCCGTCGGCGCGGACCGCGTCCGCATCGGCCCCACCGCCACAGTCGGCGGCGACGTGGCGTACGACTCGCCCGACTTCGCCTCGAGGGCGACGGCGTCGCCGGGTCGGTCGACCAGCGCGACCTCGGCGCGAGCGTCGGCGAGTTCGACCTCGTCCCCGTCGCCGTCCCGTCGTGGCTGAGCGTGCTCTCCACGACGCTCGTTCACCTATGGCTCGGGGCGATGCTGCTCGTCCTCGCCCCGCGGTTCGTCTCGGAGGTCGGCGAGTCGGGGCTCGGCGACACGGTCCACAGCGGAGCGGTCGGGCTGGCGGCGCTGCTGCTCGTCCCGGTGTTGCTCGTGCTGCTCGCCGTCACGCTGGTCGGCATTCCGCTCGCGGTGCTCGGCGGGGTGGCTTACGGCCTGCTGCTGTGGGTCGGGCTCGTGCTGGGCGCGTACGTCCTCGGGACCCGGGCGCTCGACCGCGACCGCGTCGAGTACGCTCGCCTGCTCGCGCTCGGCGTCGGCCTGCTCGTCGTCGCGCTGACCCGGTTCGTCCCCGGCGGGGGGCTCGTTCGGCTGGCGCTCACGGTCGTCGGTGCGGGCGCGGTGCTGCTCGTCCTGCGGGCGCGCCGCGTCGGCGACGACGGGGCGGACGAACTCGGCGGCGCGGACGGGGAGTCACGGAACAGGCCGGCCGTCTGAGCGACGCTCCCCGTTCGGGACCGCTCTCCTTTCATGCGGAACTGCTCCGGTTCGCACCGCCTGCTCCCGATCACCAGCCGGACTCGACGTCGCGCTTCAACGACTCCAGAATGCGGTCGGTCGCGTGTTCGACGACCGTCTCCATGAACTCGGGGTCGGAGTTCATCGGGTCGCCCAGCCCGCCCTGCTCGGTCACGTCGTCGAAGTAGTCGTACGAGCGCGTCTCGGGCATCTCCTTCGTGGTCTGTGGCTCCTTTCTCCCCTCCTTCACGAGGTCCGGCCGGTACAGTTCCACGAACGACGTCTCGTGGTCGCCGGCGTGACCCCAGCCCTCGCCGAAGTGCTCCTCCAGTTCGTCGCGGGCGAAGTCGGTCCAGTGGACGAAGTGGGCCGTCAGGTCGGTGTCGCGGTTGAGCCGGTCGGCTGCGAGCGCGAGCGCCTCCTCGTTGCCGCCGTGGGTGTTGAGAAAGAGCAGGCGCTCGGCGCCGTGTTCGGCGAGCGAGGTTCCCACGTCCACGAGGACCGACTTGTACGTGTCCTGCGAGAGCGTCACCGTTCCGGGAAAGCGCATGTGGTGCTCGGAGTAGCCGTACGGAAGCGTCGGGAGGCGGACGAACTCCAGGCCGTGCTCGTCGGCGGCCTCGACGAGTTCGGCCGTGAGGTGGTCCGCACGCAGGGTGTCGGTCGAGACGGGGAGGTGGACCGAGTGCTGTTCGACGCTGCCGGTCGGGAGGACGGCGCAGTCGGCGGTGAGGAGCGACTCGCCCGCGTCCTCCCAGGTCATCGTGGTGAGATCGGAGTCGGTCTCGGGCATGGTGGTGGGTGGGGGTGGACGTGGTGAAAACGCTCCCGGTACCGGAACGGGTCTTCTTTGAGGTTCTTGGTGCTGGTTGAACTGCTACGTGGATTGATCGGGTGGTACCGAACACCTCGAAAGCTCCCGGCTCTCTCGGGTCGGGGGCTACGGAAGACGGTCCTCCTCGCTGCGCTCGTCGGCTGCGACTTCCGAGGTCACCCTCACTTCGTTCGCGTGACCCTCGCTGCGCTCCTCACCGAACTCGCTGCGCTCGTCGGCTGCGACTTCCGAGGTCACCCTCACTTCGTTCGCGTGACCCTCGCTGCGCTCCTCACCGAACTCGCTGCGCTCATTCGGCTGCGGTGCTCGTCCCTCGCGCGATTCGGCCGCGCACAGGGCGCGGCCGCCGCGCGCCACGTGGTTGGTCCAGTCCGGTGGCGCGCGGCTGGTGGACCTCCGTGTCCGCCGCCGTCGCGCGAGGGATGAGCGAGCGCCAGCGAGTGAATCGGCTGGGGAGGCGTGTGGCTGTGCGGTGCGGGTGCGGGGTGGGACTGAAAGGGGCCGGCTGGCTACGCGAACCCCGGACCCGTAAGCACCGCAGGAACGAGGCCGGAGGCTGAGTGACGAGGAGCGCAGCGCGGTCCGTGGGAGCGAAGCCAGCCGGGGGCTTTCGAGGTGGTCGTCACGACATCCGAGACAGTATTGATTCTAACACCCAGGACCGAACCCACCACACCGAGAGCCGTGAATTGAAGCCGTCCCGCCCCGACCACCACCCATGCACACGACCGCTGAGCGGGCCGTGGGGGACCTCGTGCGACGGACGATGCGCCGCGATCGGTTGCCGGGCGTCAGCGTCGCCGTCCTCGAGGACGATTCGATCACCTTCGCCGACGGCTTCGGCTCCCGGGACCTCGCGGGCAACCGCCCGGCGACGCCTGATACGCTGTACGGGATCGGCTCGGTCACCAAGTCGGTCACCGCACTCGCGGTCGTGCAGTTGCAGGAGTCCGGGATGCTCTCCGTCGAGGACCCCGTGAGCGAGCACCTCGACGTCGACCTCCCCGACGATTCTGCCGAACCCGTCCGACTCCGGCACCTGCTCACCCACTCGTCGGGCTACCCGTCGCTCGGCGTCAGCGAGGCGCTCATCGCCCGGCGCCTGCGCCGCGGCACCGACACGCTCGCGCTCTCGGACGAGGCCGACTTCCACGCGCATCTCGCGGGCGCGGCCGACGAACGCGCCGCAGCCCCGGGCGAGCGGTTCGCCTACTGCAACAGCGGCTACACCCTGCTCGGCGAGGTAATCGAGGCGTGTACGGGCAAGCCGTTCGACGAGTACGTCACCTCGCACGTGTTCGACCCGCTGGGGATGGAGCGCGCGACGTTCGACGACACCGAGTTCGCGATGGACGACGACCACATGACCCAGTACCTCCACGAGGAGGGCGACCTCGTGGCCGCCTCGCTCCCCGTCCGCGAGCGCTCGCGGGCCGCCGGGGGCATCCTCACCTCCGTCCGCGAACTCGCGGACTACCTCCGCCTCCACCTGAACGGCGGCGTAGTCGACGGCGACCGACTCCTCTCGGAGTCGAGCGTCGACGCGCTCCACGAGGGCCGGGTCGACACGCCGTCGGGGCCGTACGGCTTCGGCTGGCGGACCCGGGAGGCGTGCGGTCGGGACCTCGTGGGACACTCCGGCTCGATCGCCGTCTCCAGCGCCTACGTCGGCTTCTCGCCGGCGGAGGGGATCGGCATCGCCGTCGCCGCGAACGCCTCGCCGGAGTACCCGCTCGCACATCTCGGGATGGGCGTCTTCGCCGCCGTGCTGGGCGAGGACCCCGAGGAGGCCGTCCCGTTCTTCGAGCGTCGCGCCCGCTTCGACCGGCTCTCGGGCGAGTACGCCTCCTACAGGGGGATCAAGCGCGCCGTCGTCGCCCGCGACGGCGGCACGCTCCGGCTCGACCTCGGCGGCGCGCTCGGCGGGACCGGCACCGCGCTGATTCCGGACGAGGACGGCAACCAGTACGAGTTCCACGCGCTCGACGACGCCGGGAACCGGGAGCCCGTCGAGTTCCGCGTCGACGACGGCGACGACGTGGACCTGCTGTACGACCGCTGGCACTTCCACAAGGTCGCCGACGGCGTCCCCGACCTCGACTGACGACGCCCGACCGTCGACTGACGACGCCCCCGACGGCCGGCGGCGACGACCCCCGACACCCCACGGCGGAACGAGCGGGTGTCCGCCCGTTGCGCTCGGCCCGACCAACCATCGGGCGGGACTGAAAGGGGCCGCTGCTCTCGGGGAACTCCGGACCCGCAAGCACCACAGGGAGAGAGCGAAGCGAGCGACTGAGGAGCGCAGCGTGGTCCGCGGGAGCCGAGAGCAGCGGGGGCTTTCGAGCCGTTCTCAGCAGTTCAGCCACGAAACCGACCGCCCGAATAACCACAGCACTACCAACCCAAACCACGACAACACGTCGCACGAACGACCGCGAAACCTTTAGAAGGCGAATGAGCCTATCCCTCGGCAATGGAACTCATCATCACCGAGAAGGACAACGCCGCGAGGCGGATCGCCGAGATCCTCTCGGGCGAGCCTTTCGACACCGAGCGCCGGGCCGGTGTCAACGTCTACCGGTGGGGCGGGACCCGGTGTATCGGGCTCTCGGGCCACGTCGTCGGGGTGGACTTCCCGCCCGAGTACGACGACTGGCGGGACGTCGAGCCCGTCGAACTCATCGACGCGCCCGTCCAGAAGCGCGAGACCCAGGAGAACATCGTCCGGGCGCTGCGCCTGCTCGCCCGAAAGGCCGACCGGGTCGTCGTGGCGACCGACTACGACCGCGAGGGCGAACTCATCGGGAAGGAGGCGTACGAACTCGTGCGCGAGGCGAACGAGGACGTGCCGGTCGACCGCGTGCGCTTCTCCTCGATCACGAAACGGGAGGTGACGGACGCGTTCGAGAACCCGGACGACATCGACTTCGATCTGGCGGCCGCCGGCGAGGCCCGGCAGGTCATCGACCTCGTGTGGGGCGCGGCGCTGACGCGGTTCCTCTCGCTGTCGGCCCGCCAGCTCGGCGACGACTTCATCTCCGTGGGTCGGGTGCAGGGGCCGACGCTGAAGCTCATCGTCGACCGCGAGCGCGAGATCCAGGCGTTCGACCCCGAGGACTACTGGGAGCTGTTCGCCGACCTGCTGAAGCGGCAGGGTGGCGACGGTGACGGCGACGACGAGGTGGGCGCGGAGTTCGAGGCGCAGTACTTCTACGAGGCAGAGGACGGCACCGAGGCCGAGCGCGTCTGGGACGAGGCGACCGCGGAGGCGGTCTACGAGGTGCTGGAGGGGGCCGAGTCCGCGACGGTCGACTCGGTGCGCCGGCGGAACAGGACCGACGAGCCGCCCGCGCCGTTCAACACGACCCAGTTCATCCGCGCCGCGTCGTCGCTCGGTTACTCGGCCCAGCGCGCGATGAGCATGGCCGAGGACCTCTACACGGCCGGGTTCATCACCTACCCGCGGACGGACAACACCGTCTACCCCGAGGACCTCGACGAGCGGGAGTTGCTGGAGGCGTTCTCCGGGACGCGGCAGTTCGGCGAGGACGCCGACGCGCTGCTCGACCTGGAGGAGCTCACCCCGACCGAGGGCGACGAGGAGACGACCGACCACCCGCCCATCCACCCGACGGGCGAACTCCCGTCTGCCTCCGAGATCTCCGAGGACGAGTGGGAGGTGTTCGAACTCGTCGTGCGTCGCTTCTTCGCCACGGTCGCGGAGGACGCCGAGTGGGAGCACCTGCGCGTCGTGACGGAGGTTGCAGCGGATGGGGGAGCGGGACCGAACGACGGCCCGCTCTCGCTGAAGTCCAACGGCAAGCGGCTGGTGGAGGAGGGGTACCACGCCGTCTACCCGTACTTCTCGACGAACGAGAGCTTCGTGCCGGACGTCTCGGAGGGCGAGGAACTCGGCGTGACCGACACCCGGTTCGAGGCGAAGCAGACCCAGCCCCCGCGCCGGTACGGCCAGTCGCGGCTCATCGAGACGATGGAGGACATGGGCATCGGGACGAAGGCGACCCGGCACGACGTCATCCAGAAGCTGTACGACCGGGGGTACATCGAGAGCGACCCGCCGCGCCCGACGAAGCTCGCCGAGGCGGTGGTGGAGGCGAGCGAGACGTTCGCCGACCGCATCGTCTCCGACGAGATGACCGCCCAGCTGGAGGCGGACATGCAGGCAATCGCCGCGGGCGAGAAGGGGTACGAGGAGGTGACACGGGAGTCGCGGGAGATCCTGGAGACCGTGTTCGACGGGCTGACCGAGTCGAGCGACGAGGTGGGCGACATGCTCCAGAAGTCGCTGAAGGCGGACAAGCGACTCGGCCCGTGTCCCGACTGCGGCGAGGACCTGCTGGTGCGCAAGTCCCGGCACGGCTCGTACTTCGTCGGCTGTGACGGCTACCCGGACTGTACGTACACGCTCCCGCTGCCCTCGACGGGCAAGCCCCTGATCCTGGAGGAGGAGTGTGAGGAGCACGGGCTGAGCCACGTGAAGATGCTCGCCGGCCGGAAGACGTTCGTCCACGGCTGCCCGCAGTGCAAGGCCGACGAGGCCGACGAGGAGGAGGACGAGGTCATCGGCGTCTGTCCGGAGTGTGGCGAGGCGGAGGGCGGCGAGTTGGCCATCAAGCGCCTCCGGTCGGGGTCGCGGCTCGTCGGCTGTACGCGCTACCCCGACTGCGACTACTCGCTCCCGCTGCCGCGCCGCGGCGAGATCGAGATCACCGACGAGACGTGCGAGGAGCACGACCTCCCGCACCTGGTGGTCCACTCGGGCGACGAGCCGTGGGAACTCGGCTGTCCCATCTGCAACTACCGCGAGTACCAGGCCCGGGAGAACGGCTCCGAGCTCGAGGCGATCCAGGGCATCGGCGAGAAGACCGCCGAGAAGCTGAAGGAGGCGGGCGTGGAGGACGTGGAGTCGCTGAAGGACAGCGAGCCGGACGACCTGGCCGCCGAGGTGGAGGGCGTCGGCGCGGACACGGTGCGGGACTGGCAGGCGAAGGCGGACTAGGGACCCTCGGTCCCCCCCGATTCCTCCGCGCCCGCTACGTGTCGGCCGTCCGATGCCGGTCGATGAGCGGCATGATGACCTCCCGGACCACGTCGGGGTCGACGTTCGTCCAGCCGCTGATCGGCACGTCGCTGGAGAAGTTCATCTTGACGTGCGGGGCCGAGTCGTCGTCCACGCGGTTCCGCCGGACCATCGGGGCGATCTCCTCGAACACGACCTCGCGCGGCAGCGGCACCCAGCTCGCGCCGCCGATGCCCGAGCCCTGCCCGACGTACACCTTCGAGACCTCGCCGTCCCCGTCGATGGTCGGCTCCCGTTCGGCCGGCGGCGTGGCGTCAACGGCCCCGGCGTCACCACGCGGTTCGGCGCCGGATTTTCGCCCGCCCTCGTCGTCGGGCTGGACGTCCCGCGCGGCCCCGATGCGCTCCGCGAGCAGCGCGTTCAGCCGGTCGGACTCGTCCTCGGCCTCGTCCATGCTGTCGTAGGTGGCCGCGACGATCACCTCGTCCTGGTCCCGGGTGTCGGTCCCGCGGGTCGAGCGGACCCGGACGTACACCTCGCCCGTCTCGAGTTCCTCCTTCATCGGTTGGGTGGGGTTGGGTCGGCCTGGGGTATAGGTTCTCGTACTGGGTCGGCTACGCGTACAACACTTCGTCCGTTAGGTCGCGGTCGGCGTTCCGTTCGAGCGTCGAATCGACGCGGCGCACGAGTTCGCCGACGCCGTTTCCGTACTGTGGAACGTAAATCACCCCTGCATGGTCGATGTCGACGAACTCCGTCTCGACGAGACCGAGGAAGTCGTCGTCGAACGTGAGCACCACCCAGCCGCGTGCCGCGGCGTATCGAAGTTGCGCTTCATCCTCGTCTCCGATGGTGTCCTCCTCTCTCGCTGTCGTCACGTCCCATCCACGACGGCGGAGTCCCTCGACGACCGGAAGCCAGACGTTCTCGTCCGCGTAGATCACGCAGGCGTTTCCTCGTTGCCCGCGCCGCCCTCGCCGTCGCGTTCGTTCCTCGCCGACTCGACGTCGAACTCGTCGACGTGGTCGTAGTAGTACGCCAGCGCCGAGTGGACGTCTGCCAGCGAGAGCGAGGGGTAGAAGTCCACGATCTCGTCGGGGGAGTAGCCGCTGTGGACGTAGGCGCTCGCCACGTTGATGACCCGGATGCCGGTGCCATCGATGGTGGGTGCCCCGTCGCTGTGAGCGTCGTCCCTGACGATTTCGGTCATTACCCTCCGTTTGGGCGTATTGTCGTATAAACTTCCGGACCCACCGGTTTCAGGTCGAAACAGCGTTCTCCAGAACGTCCTTGATTCCGGATTCGACCTCTGACGCCTGCAGGATTCTGATCGACTCCTGCTCGTCGAGACTCCTCGTCTCGGCGTCTTCGAGGTCCTGAATCACGAGCAGGCCGTTCCAGCCGTTCCCGAAGAACTCGGTGTCGCGGTCGAAGACGAACTCGTCATCCTGCCGGAGGAACGCGAGATACTCCAGCGTCTCCTCGATTCCCTGGCGGATCGTCTCCTGTCGAGTTGCGTTCTTGACTTCGGTGATGAGGTACTTCAACTGGTCCTCGGTTCTCACTTCCAGAACGATGACGTCGGGCCTGTTGGTCCGTGGGCTCGTCTCGTCGTCGAGGAAGTAGTGAGCCTCGACCTCGCGGGCTTTCCGTTTCACCATCTCCGCACGGCCCAGATCGGTCTCGGGTGCGTCCTTCTCCTCGGTGACGAACGTGACGTCGCGATCCTGAGCAGACTGGTCGTGATACAACACGAACTCCGCGTCGTCGCCCTCCATTCTGGCCACCTCCTGGGAACCGGATTCGATCGTCCGGATGCTGAACTCCTCGCTCCTGAAGTCCTCGATCGCTCGGATGTACCGGAAGAGGACGAACAGTTCGAGGAGCGTCTCGTCGTCGTCCGGTGTAATCGCGGTCTCGTCGAGCAGAGTTCGAATCGCATCACGGTCCCCCGAGGCGGCGTCCTCGTACTCTCGGAGCAGCCCGGCGGCCTCACGGTAAATCTCGTTCCGGGATTCCTCCGCCGTCTGGAGCATCCGCTCGGTAGGTTCGTACTCCTTCGGGTCTCGAATCCGCGTGACGTGGACGTTCCGCTCGAACGTCTCGGTCAGGACGTCAACGAGTTCGAGGTTCTCGCTCCACCTGTCGGCCACCCACTCGTACTCGTTCTTCAGGTGCGTCTCGCAGTCGCGGAGCGTGTCGTAGATGATCGACAGGAGTCGCTTCAGGACGACGTTTTCGTCGATGTCGTAGCTCTCGGTTCTGTTGTCACAGACGAACAGCGAGGTGTCGCTCGGCGCTCTGGAGTACCGTTCTCGAATGGTCGACGACCAGTCGATGCGACCGTCGACGCGGCCGCGGTTCGTCGACGAGACGTTTCGGGTCTGTGTCTTCACGCTCCGAATCCGATTCGGCAACTCCTCGACGAACTGGACCACCTCGGGTCGGAGGACGAAGTGGAGCCTGACCAGCGACTCGAAGTCGTCGAACCGTTCGTCCAGCCCCTCCGGTCGGATCTCCCCAACGAATCGGTCCTCGGGGTATCCGCCGTGCATCACGTAGGCGAAGACGTCCTGCGTGAGCCGTTCGAGCAGGTCGTCCCTATTCATCCGGCGTCACGCTCAGGACGCTCCGGGCCAGTTTCCGGAGTTCGACCCCGTTCACCGCGTCCGTCGAGGCGATCTCCTCGACGATTCGCTTCCGACGGGGGACACCTTCGAGTTGCGGGTAGACGTAGTTAGCGACCGCCTGCGTCAGCGCCTCGCGCCTGTCGCCGTTCGAGCCGTGGACGTGCGTGAGCAGGTCCTTGATGATGGCAGGGCCGATCTTCCGGTCCTCGACGGCGGTGTTCGCGGCCCGCCAGACCGCCCCGACGCCCTGGAGTGTCTCGGGTTCGGCGTCGATTCCCCACGTCTCGGCGTACTCGCGGACAAACTCTTCCTGCTCGTCCTCGCCGGGTATCGTCGGGGCGTCGACGTGGATGAACGCGAACCGTCGCATGAACGCGTACGAAAGCTCGTACAGCGAGGTCTTGTCGTAGCTGTTCATCGTCGCGAACAGCCGCCAGGAGGCCGGCTTCACGTACCGGTGGGAGGCGAGTTCGCCGTCGAACTCCTCCCCGCGAAGCACCTCGATCTCCTCGCCGTCGCGCTTGAACGGAAGCTGGACGGCCTGACCGGACAGCAGGGTGAACAACTGCCCGAACGACTTGTCGATGTCGGCACGGTTGATCTCGTCGACGATCAGCGGCTCGTTTTGCTGGACGCCGTTCCGTTTGAACCGCCGGAGGATCTGTCCCGGTTCGAACTCCAGTTCGCCGCTCCCCGACTCGTTCGGCATGTATCCACCGACGGTCTCGAACGTCGACCAGTCGGCAGTCGCGGTCGTCATCTGGTAGCCGGTGAACAGCGAGTCCTGTTCGGATTCGAGATACTTGCAGGTCAGCCGGGCGATTTCGGTCTTGCCGGTCCCCGGCGGGCCGGTGAAGATGACGTGTTTACCGGCGTTGAGCGCGGAGGTGAGTTGCTCGACGATCTCCTCGCCCTGGTCCCCGGGGAAGTGGAGGTCCGAGAGCAGGCTCTCAGGAAGGTCCACGTGAAGGTCAGCAGCCGTTTCGACGTCACCGGCCTCCACGTAGCCCCTCGATTCGCCAGTCAACTTCTCGACGGAACCGTACTTTCCTCGAATTCCGCCGACGCCCATGTCGTTGAGCGTCTGAAAGCCACGGGGCGCAAACGAGTCCGAATAGCCGGCGAGGTCGTTGATCTCGTCGCGTGGGACGTCGACCTCGGTAACCTGATCGAGATAAATGATGTAGCGCCACGGGTCTCCCTCCTCGTAGTTCGGCCAGAGTTCCTTGCCGAGTGGTTCGTTCGTCTCGGTTCCGAGGACGCGGGCGGCGTAGTCGTACACGCCGGTCCGGTAGTAGAGGAGATAATCACCGGACTCGATCTGGTCCCACGTCGACTTGTTTCCCTCCTTAGTTCCCCAGATAGGAACGAGGCCATCGGGGAACTCCCGGTCGGTAAACTCTCCCAGCACCTCAGAGGAGATCCCCTCCAGAACGGTCCGTTCGAGGTTGTCGCGGGCAGCGTCGCCGCTCGACGGTACGAGAAAGACCCTGGGCCCGTCGTATGCCATGTTACCGTCCAGTTCAGTCGAGCCGACAAAAATGTAGGTGGCATTCCACGCGAGAGTTCTTCACGGATAACGGGACCAGACGCCGCATCGATGATCATGCGGCGAACCGACTCCGGACGCTGTCCGCGATGTGGCTCCGACCTCAGATACGGCGTGAAGGAGGAACCCTCATCCTGGAAGGTCTACTTCGACTGTTCCGCCTCCAACTGCAGTTGGGAATCGTTCGCCGGCCGAATCCACCGATCCGACGTGGACCACGTCGACGAGGTGTACGAGCGGGCCGAGCGGTTTCACGACCGACTTTGAGTACCCCAATCCGCGCTCTTTTTAGCCCTCCTCGCACACTCACACCCACGAATGAGCACGCCCTGGACGGACTGGGACCACGTCCTGAAGGTGGACCCGGACAAGGACCTGCGGGACGGCGACACCTTCGCGGACGTCTGCGAGACGGGCACCGACGCCATCGAGATCGGCGGCACCCTCGACATCACCGCCGACAAGATGCAGCGCGTCGTCGACGCCTGCGAGGCGTACGACGTCCCGCTGTACCAGGAGCCCTCGAACCCCGGCGTCGTCATCGACGACGACGCGCTCGACGGCTACCTCGTCCCGACGGTGTTCAACGCGGGCGGGCCGTTCTGGATCACCGGCGCGCACAAGGAGTGGGTCCGCATCGACAACGGCCTCGACTGGGAGCGCACCCACACCGAGGCGTACATCGTCCTGAACCCCGAGGCCTCCGTCGCCCAGTTGACCGACGCCGACTGCGACCTCTCGGCCGACGACGTGGCCGCCTACGCCCGCGTCGCCGAGCGGATGTTCGGCCAGGAGATCGTCTACGTCGAGTACTCGGGCACCTTCGGCGACACGGAGACGGTCGGCGCGGCACGGGCGGCACTCGACGACGCGACGCTGTTTTACGGCGGCGGCATCCACGACTACGACTCGGCACACGAGATGGGAAAACACGCCGACACCATCGTCGTCGGCGACCTGCTCCACGACGAGGGCGTCGACGCGGTCCGCGAGACCGTCGAGGGCGTGCGGGACGCCCACGCCGAACTGGCGGACGTCTGAAGGCGCCGAACTCGCGGGTCCCGTTCGCGAGTCCCGTTTCGCGACCCGCGTTCCTCCCGGGCTTCGCGTTCCTCTCGAATTTCGCGTTCCTTCCCGGGTTTCGATTTCTCCCGCGGGTTCCGATCCGGCTCGATCAGCGACTCGCCCCGGTTCGGGCTACTCCTCGTCGCCCGCCGTCTCGTCCTCGCAGTCCGGGTCGAACCAGTGGAACGGGCAGGTGTACTCGTTGTGGACGAGTTCCTCCTCGACGATTTCGAGGCCCAGTCCCGAGAGGTCGCGCCCGATTCGGCTGAGGTCGTCGCCGCTCCGCCCGACCGCGACGACGTGGAGGTTCTCCTCGCCGGTCATCAGTTCGCGGACGGACACGACGCCCGGCACCTCGAGCGCCTCACGCGCAAGCTCCTCGCGCTGGGGGATGGGCGCGGTACAGAAGATGATCGTGAACAGCTGGTAGCCGACCAGCTCGTAGTCGATGTCGACGTGGCTCCCGCGGATCACCTCGTCCTCCTCGAGTCGCTTGATCCGGTTCCGCACCGTGCTCGGGGAGACCCCGAAGTCCTCCGCGATCTCCGCGGCCGACGTGGTCCGGGCATCCCCCTGCAGCCGGTAGATGATGTACCCGTCGAGCTCGTCCAACTCGCGCTTCGGCATGACCACTCACGTGAACTCGGCCCGGAAAGCGTTTGCGTTCGCCGCTACAGCAGCCAGCGCTCCAGCGTGCGGGCGAACCTCCCGGGCGTCGTCTCCTCGCGCGGCCGGACGACGAGCGTGGGACAGTCCACCCTCCCGATGATCTCACCGGCGCCGACGCCCGTGACGAGCACGTCCGTCTCCTCGGACTCGAAGTCGACCTCGCCGCCGTCGGGGAGGACGAACCCGGTCCGGACGGGCGCCGAGCACAGCCCCGCGATCTCCTCGTGGTAGTCGTCGATGACCCGCCGCTGCTCCTCCGAGACGAAGCCGTCCACGCTGTACTCGAAGCGGACCTCGGCGTCGTGGGCCGTCGCGACCGCGTCGGCGACCGCGACCTTGGCCGGGTCGTACGGCCCCTCGTCGGTGAGCACCGAGACGACGTTCACGTCGCCGAGGCCGACGCCGGCGGGGGCGTCCATCCCGCCCCGCGGACCGCCGGACTCGGGCGCGCCGTCGTCGACGAGCACCGCGTCGCAGTCGGTGTGGTCGAGCACCCAGTCCACGTCCGAACTGAACAGCCGCTCGCGTAGCCCACCGGGTTCGTGCTCCATGACGAGCACGTCGACGTCGGCCGACTCGACGTGGTTGGCGAGCGCGTGACGGGTGTCGTGGCTGACGACCTCGCTCACCCGCACCGGGACGTCAACGTCGAGTTCGGCCGCGATGTCGTCCGTGCGCTCCTCGAACTCGACGTCCTCGGTCGACTGCTCCTCGGCGGCCGCCAGGGGCACCTGGTCTGCCACCTCGTCGAACCGGACGACCGACACGCCGCCGTGCTGGGGCGCCGCGAGATCCGCGGCCACGTCCACGAGCGCGCGTTCGTGGGACGGGTCCATGTCCTCCGGGACCGCGACGAGCGCCTCGTAGCCGCTCCCCGTGGGCGCGACCGCCTCGCGGGTCCGGTCGAGCGCCTGCCTGCCGAGTTCGCGCCGAACGGCGTCCACGGCGGCGCCCTCGCGGTCCACGCGACCGCGAGCGTACAGGAAGTACCACCCGACGCTGGCGCCCGTGATGACGACTGCGCCGACGAGCGGCACGGTCCCCATCTGCGTGAGCAGGACGATCCCGCCGACCACGCCGAACCCCTGCATCCACGGGTACAGCGGCGACTCGAACGACGGTTCGTACTCCATCGTGCCGCGGCGGAACGCGATCACGGCGACGTTGATGAGGACGAACACGAGGATCTGGAACGCGCTCGCCAGTTTGGCGATGCTCTCCAGTGGCACGAACGCGATGAGCAGGAGCAGCACCGCGCCGGTGAGCAGGATGGACGTGCTCGGCGTGTTGAACCGCTCGTGGATCTCGCCGAGCGACGGGGGGACGAGGTCGTCCCGCGCCATCGCGAACGGGTAGCGCGAGGAGGAGAGCACGCCCGCGTTGGCCGTGCTCACGAGCGCGAGCAGCGCCGCGATGATGACCGCGATCACGCCCGCGGGGCCGAGCGCGGCCTCCGCGGCGACCGCCATCGGCGCGGTGGAGTCGGCGATCGCGGACCGCTCGGTGACGCCGAGCATGACGAACACGATGAGCGCGTACAGCACCGTGGTGAACGCGAGCGAGCCGAGGATGCCGATGGGGATGTTCCGCCCGGGGTTCTCGATCTCCTCGGCGACGCTCGCCACCTTCGTCACGCCGGCGTACGAGACGAACACGAGGCCGGTCGCCGCGAGGATGCCGCCGGCGCCGCTGTCGAAGAACCCGCCGTAGTTCACCATGTCGACCGCGGGAGTCCCCCCGACCGCGAACCAGCCGAGCGCGACGAGCATGATGGCGACGATGGCGACCTGCACCCGGCCGGTCTGCTTCGCGCCGAGCAGGTTCACGAGGACGAGGATCGTGGCGAGCGTGAGCGCCAGCGGCGTCGTGATGCTCGGGGGGACGTTGAACTGGTAGAGGATGTACGGCACCCCGCCCACCAGCGCCAGCCCGCCCTTGAACGACAGCGCGAACCACGTCCCGATGCCGGCGACCGTGCCGAGCAGCGGGCCCATCCCGCGCTCGATGAACAGGTACGTGCCGCCGGATTCGGGCATCGCGGTGGCCATCTCCGCCTTCGAGAGCGCCGCGGGGAGCACGACGAGACCGGCGAGCACGTACGCGAGCACGACCGCCGGGCCGGCGTACTCGACGGCCACGGCCGGGAGGATGAAGATGCCGCTGCCGATCATCGCCCCGATGCTGATGGCGAGCACCGAGAACAGGCCCAGGTCGCGTTCGAGTCCTTTCGGCACTACGCGTCACCTCCCCCGCGCGAGCGCAACCGCTCGTCCTCGTTCGTCGACCGCCGGTGGTCCTCGGAGTCCTCCTCCGTCTCGAACACCTCCTCGCCGCGCCGCTTCCTGTCGAGTGCGGACGCCAGGGCGGTCGAGGCACAGACCGGCTCCACGCCCGCGTCGTCGAACGCGTCCACGTTCTCCGGGTCGTTCACGAGCGCGATGACGCGGTCGGCCCGCCGGACGCGAACGAGCTGTGCGACGAGGAGGTTTCGGCGGTCCTCCCGGGAGGCCGCGATGACGACGGCCGGGCCGTCGAGCCCCTCGCGGTCGAGCGCGGACCCGGATCGCAGATCCACGACCCGCGCGTCGGCGCCGGCCGCCTCGGCGCGCTCGACCGCGCGGTGATCCTCGCCGAGGAACGCCACCTCGCCGCCCCCGTCCGATAGCTCCTCCGCGAGCGTCTCCCCGACGCCCCGTCCGCCGATGATGATCGTGTCGTGGTTCATGACGAGTCACTTCCGTTGGTGCAACGTAGTTGCCGAATCCGCATAAACTAGCCGGTATTTTCTCGAATCAGGATCTTAACGAACGATACCGAACAAAGCGTTTTGAGCGCGGGCACCCCCCGACGCCCTCGAATCGACCGTTTTTAAGCCCCGTGAGGCGGAACGAACGCGTATGCAGGGAAGAACCTACACGGCCGACGCCGAGCCGGGCGACGAGGTCACCGTCGCCGGCTGGGTCCACGAGACCCGGGACCTGGGGGGCATCGCGTTCCTCATTCTCCGGGACACGTCGGGCCGCATCCAGGTGAAGTTCGAGAAGGACGAGATGGACGATGAGCTCGTCGAGACCGGACTCGGCGTCCACCGCGAGTCGGTCATCTCCGTGACCGGCGAGGTCGCCGAGGAGCCCCGCGCCCCCACCGGCGTCGAGGTCGTCCCCGACTCGGTCGAGGTCGTCGCCCCCGCGGACCCCGAACTCCCGCTCGATCCCTCCGGCAAGGTCGACGCCGAACTCCCGACGCGGCTCGACAACCGCACGCTCGACCTCCGGAAGGACGAGGTGAAGGCCGTCTTCGAGATCCGCGCCGAGATCCTCCGCGCGACCCGCGAGACGTTCCGCGAGCTCGACTGTACGGAGATCAACACGCCGAAGATCGTCGCCACCGGCACCGAGGGCGGCACGGAGCTGTTCCCGATCACGTACTTCGGCCGCGAGGCGTTCATGAACCAGAGCCCGCAGCTGTTCAAGCAGCTCATGGCCGGCTCCGGCCTGGAGCGCGTCTTCGAGATCGGGCCGATCTTCCGCGCCGAGGAGCACAACACGCCCCGGCACCTGAACGAGGCCCACAGCATCGACTTCGAGGGCGCGTTCTGTGACCACCACGAGGCGATGGACGCCGCCGAGGCCGTCACGAAGGCCGCCTACGAGGCGGTCGCGGAGAACTGCGAGGCTCAACTGGAGGCGCTCGACGCGGCCGAGGAGTTTTCGGTGCCCTCGGGCGAGTTCCCGCGGCTCTCCTACGAGCAGGCCATCGAGCGAATCAACGCCACCGGCGCGCTGGACGAGCACCTCGTCTGGGGCGACGACCTCTCGACGGAGGCCGAACACGCGCTCGGGCAGGACGTCGGCGAGCACTACTTCATCACCGACTGGCCCTCCGAGATCAAGCCGTTCTACATCAAGGACCACGACGACGACGAGGAGCTCTCGACCGGGTTCGACATGATGCACCCGCGGATGGAGCTCGTCTCGGGCGGCCAGCGCGAGCACCGCCACGACCGCCTCATCGAGGGGTTCGAGCAGCAGGGGCTCGATCCCGAGGCGTTCGAGTACTACACGAAGATGTTCCGGTACGGCATGCCGCCCCACGCCGGCTGGGGGATGGGCGCCGAGCGTCTCGTCATGACGATCCTCGGCCTGGAGAACATCCGCGAGGCGGTGCTGTTCCCGCGAGACCGGCAGCGACTGAGCCCGTAAGCGAAGTCGCTGCCGGCGAGGGGGAGCAGGAAGCAGCTTGCTGCGACCGCGTTCCCGCGGGACCGCCAGCGGCTGAGCCCGTAGTCAGGGGCTGCGATCCGCCGCGTTCCGAACGAGTTCTTCCGCACGCGCACGGAGTTCCGCGGTCATGTGGAGGCCGCGCTCGTCCAGTCGTTCGACGAGTCGGACGCCGTCGGTCCCGTCGAGACGGTCCTCCGAGACGGCCCGCACGAGGACGCCGACAGTTCCGGTCACGTCAGCGCAGAGCCCCTCCGCGATGCGCCGGACGCGGCGGTCGTCGGAGACGACCGCGACGTCCTCGTCCGCCCGTTGCAGTCGAATCACCGCGCCGACGAGCACCACGTCGCCGGTCACCTCGTCCTCGTTCAACAGGCTTCGTGCCTCGACTCTCGACGTTTCGACGGCATCCGTGACGCACGCCCCGTCGTCGTCGGGAACTGTCCCGTCCAGAAACTGCCAGAGGTTGCTGTGTGCCGGCTCGGTCGTCACCTCCGCGGCGACCTCGTCGGGGATCAGGACCCTCCCGTCGAAGGCATCGAGGAGATCGAGTCGACCGACGTTGCCGAGCGAGATGACCGTCGTCGCGTCGACGTACACCTCCATCAGATGTCGAGTGCCGTCTCGGCGTCACGATCCAGGTCCGAGGGGATCAACTGCGTCGTCAGGTTCCGCTCCCGGGCGATCTCCAGCCACTCGCCGAGGCTGACGCCGGCGATGCGCGCCGCCTCGTTGACCGAGACGTCGCCGGACTGATACCGTTCGACGGCCCGTTCCACCCGAAGCTCGCGGAGTCCCTCCCTGAGCGCCCGTCGGATCGTGGTACTACGGTCCGACGAGAGCAGATCGGCGACCTCCTCGAGTTCCGCCTGCTCGTCGTCGGGGAGTCGTGCGCTGATCGAACCCATGTATACAAGATATTACGACGCAAACACTGATAAACCTACGTCCCTGTTTCGACCGCGGTCGACCTACGTCAGCCGACCACAACGTTTCTTTCCCCGGCGTTTCCTACCTCCCGCCATGGATCGGTCGGACCGACGGGACGACCGCCGCGGGTGCGAGACGAACTTCGCCGTGGACGGGGGACGCGACGACGCGGACGACGGGGACTCCCCGCTCCAGGAGGCGGTCGCCGGCGTCGTCACCGCGCTCACGCTGCTGGTCGCGTTCGGCCTGCTCGCGCTGGAGGTCCCCTTCTTCTGGGTCGCGTTCCCGGTCGGGTTCGGCGGCGTCCTCCCCGCAGCGGTCGCGTTCGCGAGGTACTACGAGCGCAACCGGGGCCGGACGGAGGAGGACACCGAGCCCGAGTCCGACGCGCTGGAGACGCTCAGGCGCCGCTACGCCCGCGACGAGATCGACGAGGCGGAGTTCGAGCGCCGGCTCGACGCGCTGCTCCGCACCGAGTCGGTCGAGGACGCGCGGGCGGATGCGGAACGACGGCGTGACCGGCGAGAACGCGAGCGGGACCGATAGCTCATACCCACTCGTTCTCGCCGTCCGGACCGCGCCGCCAGCGCTGCGTCTCCGTGCCACACTCGGTACAGACGACGGCCCTCGCCGCCGGTTCGTCGTCGGCGTCGACGATGTCGTGTTCGGTGCGATCGCCGCACTCGGGGCACTCGACCAGCGTCTCGCCGCCTTCGTAGACGAGCGGCGCGCCGAGTGCGAACGCGCGAACCCGTTCGTCGCCGCGGTTCCAGCCGCGCTGGAACTCGCCCGGAGCAAAGTGGATCGCCTCGTTCGGGCCGACCGAAACCTCGCGGACGTCGCCGCTCCCGGGTTCGCCCGGGGCGTCCTCCGTGCCGCCCGGCCGCGCGCTCGTCTCGAACGTCGCCTCGCCCTCGATCACCACGAACACTTCCTCCTGCGCGTCGTGGCTGTGGTACGCGAACGCGAAGGAGTCGCCCGGGGCGAGTTCGTAGTAGTTCAGCGCGAGGTCCGTACAGCCGAGCGCGTCGGTCAGCGGCTTCAACACCGCGGCGGGCTGGACCCTGTTCTCCACGTCGTCGACGGCGACCCGTTCCATACGCTCCCCGGGACCTCGGGGGTCAAATACCCTCGCTCGGCACCCGTCCGTCGCAACTGCCCGACGCCGTCTAGAGGAAGAACGTCAGGATGGCGAGGATGAGGAACACGACGATCAGGATCCGGGCGATCTCCATCGTGAGCCCCGCGACGCCGCGGAACCCCGCGAAGGCGGCGATGATCGCGAGCACGAAGAACACGAGGGCGAGCCAGAGCAGGTCGCCGCCGAACTGGAGCGGCACGACGGCGGCGGTCAGCGCCGACGGCGCGGCCGAGGTCGCGGACATATCCACGTGAACGGCGGCCAGACCCTTGGTAACTCAGAACTTACCCGCAGTGACGGGTCGGCGGAGGAGTTCCATAACCGATACCTACCGGCCCGGCCATTGACGGGTGATGACCGACGAGTCGACCGCGTTCGCGCCCGGCCACGTCACGGCGCTGTTCGCCCCCTACCCCCACGAGGACCCCGCTCGCGCGGGCTCGCGGGGGGCGGGGCTGGCACTCTCGGACGGCGTCGAGGTGACGGTCCGGAAGGCGTCCGCCGGCGGGGCCGGCGGTCAGTCTCCCTCCGGAAGCGGCGACGGGGACGACCCAGCCGACGGGCCGCGCGTCTCCCTCGACGGCGACCCCGTCGGGATGGCGGCCGTGGCGGGCGTCCTGACGGGACTCGGGGTCGACGCGGGGACCGAGGTGGACGTCGAATCCGACCTCCCCGTCGGCGCGGGTTTCGGCGTCTCCGGGGCGGCCGCGCTGGCGACCGCGCTCGCGGCCAACGACGCGTTCGGGCTCGACCGAACCGAGAACGAACTCGTCCGCGTCGCGCACGTCGCCGAGGTGGAAGCCGGAACGGGACTGGGTGACGTGGTCGCGCAGTTCCGGGGCGGCCTCCCCCTTCGACTCGAACCGGGCGCGCCGGGCCAAGGCGAGTTCGACGGGCTGCCCGCCCGGCCGCGGGTCGAGTACGTCACGTTCGGCGAACTCTCGACGGCCGAGGTGCTCGACGGCGACCTCGACCCGGTGCGGACGGCGGGCGAGGACGCGCTGACGCGGCTCCTCCGCGACCCGTCGCTCGACGAACTGCTCGCCTCGGCCCGCACGTTCGCGGAGGACGCCGGCCTGCTCGTCCCGGAGGTCGCCGAGGCCGTCGCGGCCGCGGAGGCCGAGGGATCCGCGGCGTCGATGGCGATGCTCGGCCGGACGGCGTTCGCGCTCGGCTCGGGACTCTCGGACGCGGGCTACGACGCGACCGCCTGTACGGTGCATCCGACCGGGGCGACGCTGCGGCCGACGGAGAGGGAGTGATGACGGGACGGTCGGTCGAAACGGAGTGAGTTTTCACGCGCCGGGCCCGAGAGACGGGTATGACCGACGAGGAGACGGGTAGCGAGGCGACGAGCGGCGGGGACGAGAGCGCCCCGCCGGAGGTCGACCACGAGTCGGAGCTCCCCGAGGACCACCCCAGGTACCAGTCGCTGCTCACGCGGCACCGCATCGAGGAGGGCGTAGAGCGGGGAATCACCTCCACGCAGGGGCTCATCGCCGAGGGCCGCGGCGAGGCGTTCGACTACCTCCTCGGCGAGGAGACCCTCCCGAGCGCCGACGCCGCGGCCCGCGCGGCGGCCGCCCACCTGCTCCTCGCGGAGCACCCGGTGCTCTCGGTGAACGGCAACGTCGCGGCGCTCGTGCCCGGCGAGATCGTCGCGCTCGCGGACGCGACCGGCGCCGACATCGAGGTGAACCTGTTCAACCGGAGCGAGGAGCGGATGGCGGCCATCGCCGAACACCTCCGCGAGCACGGCGCTGACGAGGTGAAGGGGCTGGCGGCGAACGCGCGCATCCCCGGCATCGCCCACGAGCGGGCGAAGGTCGACGCCGACGGCATCGGCGCGGCCGACGTGGTGCTCGTCCCGCTGGAGGACGGCGACCGCGCGGAGGCGCTCGGCGAACTGGGCAAGACGGAGATCGTCATCGACCTCAACCCGCTGTCGCGCTCACCGCGGATGGCCGCCGTGCCGATCATCGACAACATCATCCGCGCGGTGCCCAACGTCACCCGGCACGCTCGTTCCCTCTCGGACGCGTCGCGGGAGGAACTGGTCCGCGTGCTCCAGGAGTTCGACCGCGAGGCCGCGCTTCGTGAGGCCGAGCGGGCGATCCGTGAGGGCGATCTGGAGTAGGGCGTTTACTGGATGATCTCGTGTGGGGAGTGCGACTGCCTCGAAAGCCCCCGCGGCTCTCGACTCCCGCGCCTCGCTGCGCTCCTCACGCTCCCTGCGGTCGCGTTGCGGTGCTTGCGTCGTCGGGGTTCGCCGAGAACCGCGGCCCCTTTCAGTCCCACCCAACCGCCCCGCACAGCACCGCGCCTCGCCCTCCCCAGCCTCCTGCGCTCCTCGCCTTCGGCTGCGGTGCTCGTCCCTCGCACGAGCGGCCGCGCGGAGCGCGGCCGCCGCGCGCCGTCCGGTTACTTGGTCGTACGTCGAGCGAGGACTGGCTGGAACCCAAATAAAACCGACACGAATTTAGTGGAATCCCGGGTCCAACCCAATCCCCATGTCCTCCGTCAGAGCGACGGTACTCGGCGCCCTTCGGCGACCCGGCACGGACGAGTACCTCGTCCAGACCCTCGAGATGCCGCCCGAACTGACAGACGCGCGCCGGTTCGTCGGCGGCGGCATCGAGTTCGGCGAGACGAGCGACGACGCGCTCGAACGCGAGTTCCGGGAGGAACTCGGCGTCGACGTGGCGGCCGGCCCCGTCGTCGGGACCGTCGAGAACGTCTACCGGTGGAACGACCGGGCGGGCCACGACCTCGTGGTCGTCCGCGAGGCCCGATTCGCCGACGACTCGCTGTACGGGACCGACTCGTTCCACGGAATCGACGACGGCGGCTCCTTCGAGTACGACACCGAGTGGCGGACCGTCGAGAGCCTGCTGGACGCGCCCGAACCGTTCTTCCCGCGTGGCGTCGCCGACCTGTTCGCCCCCGACGGCGTCGACCACCTCGTCTCCGAGGGCGACTAATCGAACCCCGAGACCAAGGTTACGAGCCACTGCGCCGGGTCGCCGCGCCGCCGGACCTCCACGCGCTCGACCCACTTCACCCACTGGAACCCGCGCCGGTCGGGGGCGACGAGTCGTGCCGGCGCGCCGTGGCCGTGGGACAGCCGGTCCCCGCCGACTCGCGTCGCCAGCAGGACGTCCCGCGCCTCCTCGACCGGCAGCGACCAGCGGTAGCCCGTCACCGAGACGAAGCGGACGTATCGCGCCCCCTCGGCCGCGCCGGCCGACTCGAGCAGGTCGCCGACGCGGACGCCGCCCCACTCCTGGATCGTGTACCAGCCGCTGGTGCAGTCGAGCGTGGCTTCGAGCGTCGCCCTCGACTCCCGGCCGGCGTCGCCGTCAGCCCCGTCTCCACCCCCCTCGTCCGCCGTGGCGTCGGCCGCCCCGTCCACCTCGCCGTAGTCGAGTTCGAGCGGCTCGTCGACCAGCCCGGCGACCGAGAGCGTCCACGAGTCCCGATCCACCGGGTCGGGGTCGTCCGCGACCCACGACGTGACCGGGAACTCGCCGCCTTCGGTCTCGGCCCCCGAGAGATCCGCGGTCGGCTTCGAGCCGGTGAACCGGCGCGACGCCCCGCCGAGCAGGCGGTCCGTCGCCTCGCTGGCCTGCCAGGCGAGCGCACCCCCGACCAGCAGGGCGCCGGTCCGGAGCGCGGCCCGGCGATCAACGTCGACGTCCCGCGGCGAGTGGTACTTCGAGCCGAGGTGGATCAGAATCAGGGGCACGAGTGCCAGCCCGAGCCCGACGTGGAGGTTCAGCGTCGTCCAGCCGAGGAACGGCACGTTGCCGCCGACCACCCAGAAGACGCCCGTCGCCAGCGCGGCGACCGCGACCAGCGCCTGGAGCACCGAGAGGGGAGTCGCGCCGTCCCACGCCGCCGGCGTGGTGACCCGCCGGCGGACGCGCCACAGTTTGAATGCGAGCAGGCCGACGAGCGCCAGCCCGCCCGCCGAGTGGAGCCAGAACACCCACTCGCCGCCGGGCGAGCCGACGGTGAACGAGACGAGCCCCGACCCGATCTGGAACGCGACCGTCGCGGCGAGCGCCCAGTCCACGACCCGCGGCGGCGGCTCCACGCGCCGGAACGTGGCCGCGAGGCGGGAACGAGCGCCCCCGAACATGGCCGGGGAGAGGGGCCGGAGGGGGTTAGGTCCCGCGGTGGCGACCGTGCTGGGTCGGCCTGTCTCGGCGGGGAGCAGGTCGGTTCGGCGTTCCGCAGGCGTTCGACCCCGGCTCCGGCGAACGCTCGGTCGGGCCGGGTTCGGAGCGAAGACGGTTTCTCCCGTAGTCCCGAACCGGCGCACGAATGGATACGCGGAGCTGGCTCCGACGGCATCAGATCGCCGTGTACGCGGTCGCGGTCACGCTGGCGGTCGGAGTCGGAGCGGCACGTCCGGGTTCGGCTCCGGTCGTCGAACGGCTGATCGACCCCGTCCTCGCGGTTCTGCTCTACGTGACCTTCCTCGAGATCCCGTTCGTCCGGCTCCGCCGTGCGTTCACGAACGGGCGGTTCATGGCGGCTGCGCTCGGGATGAACTTCCTCGTCGTCCCCGTCGTCGTCTGGGTGCTCACCCGGGTTCTGCCCCCGGAGCCGGCCATCCTGGTGGGCGTGTTCATGGTTCTCCTGACGCCGTGTATCGACTACGTCATCACCTTCGCCGAACTCGCGGGAGGGAATTCCGAACAGCTCACCGCGGCGACGCCGGCCCTGATGCTCGTCCAGCTGCTGTTGCTTCCGGCGTACCTCTGGCTCTTCATGGGGGCCGAGGTCGCCGAAGTCATCGAGGCCGGCCCGTTCATCGAGGCGTTTCTGGTCATCATCGCGTCGCCGCTGGCGCTCGCGTGGCTCACCGAGGCGTGGGCGGAACGCTCCCGGACGGGCGAGTCCTGGCAGGAGACGATGGGGTGGCTTCCCGTCCCGATGATGGGCGTGACGCTGTTCGTCGTCATCGCCTCCCAGCTCCCGCGCGTAGGGGAGTCGATCGGCCGGATCACGGCCGTCGTCCCGGTGTACGTCGCCTTTCTCGTCGTCATGCCGTTGCTCGGACGGCTGGCGGCCGGCCTGTTCCGGATGGACGTCGGTGAGGGCCGGGCGCTCGTGTTCACGTCCGTCACCCGGAACTCGCTGGTCGTCCTCCCGCTGGCGCTGGCACTCCCGGCGGGCTACGGGCTGGCACCGGCAGTCGTCGTCACGCAGACGCTCGTCGAACTGGGCGGGATGGTCGTCCTCACGCGGGTCGTCCCCTCGTGGCTCCTCCCGGAGCCGCCTTCGCCGGTTTCAGTTCCCGAGCGGCTACGTGGCGATTGAGCGCTCGCTCCAGCCGGCAGCGGGCGTTTCGGCCCCGGCTCAGGGCGGAGCCCGTGGAGCCTCACCCCCACTCCGACTTACCGCCCCCGTCGATTCGGCAGCCGACGGCGGACCCTATATCGTCGCCTCGATGCGGTCCAGCCCCTCCTCCAGCCGTGCCAGCGAGTTCGCGAACGAGAGCCGAAGCTGTCCCCGTCCTGCCTCGCCGAAGCCGTCACCGGGGGCGAGCACCACCCCGCCCTCGTCCAGCAGGCGCTCGGCCAGCGGGAGGCTGGCCTCGTCCGTCTCGGGGTCTAGGAACGCGTAGAAGGCGCCCTCGGGCCGCGGCGCGGTCACGCCGTCCATGTCGGCGAGGCGGTCGTCGACGTAGTCCCGGCGCTCGCGGAACGCCTCGTGCATCGCCTCGAACGGCTCCTGCGGGCCGGTGAGCGCGGCGATCGCCGCGTGCTGGGCCATGCTCGGCGCGCAAGCGGTGGTCGACTCCCGGACCTTCGTCGCCTCGTCGACGACGTCGGACGTGCCCGCGAGCCAGCCGACCCGCCAGCCGGTCATCGCGTACGCCTTCGAGCAGGAGCCGACCGTGAGCACGTGCTCGGGGTTGCCCGTCATCGACGCCGTGCTCTCGGGGTCGCGGTCGTAGGTGAGCGCCCCGTACACCTCGTCGGAGACGACGTAGGCGTCGTGCTCGGCGGCGGTCTCGACGATGGCCCGGACCGCATCCGGATCGGCGACGCGCCCGGTCGGGTTCGAGGGCGAGCAGAGCATCACCGCCGCGGTGTCCGGTCCCATCCGGTCGATCACGCGCTCGGCGTCCAGGTCGTAGTCGGGCGCGGGCATCGGAACCTCGACCGGGTTCGCGTCGGCGAGTCGCGCCTGCGTCCAGTAGTTCGACCAGCCGGGGGAGGGGATCAGCAGGTCCTCGCCGGGCCCGACCGTCGCCAGCACGGCGAGGTGGAGCGCCTCCATCCCGCCGGTCGTGACGACCACCTCGCCGGCCGTCCGGCGGACCCCGAACTCGGCCGCCAGGGTGTCGGCGATGGCCTCGCGGAGCGCCGGCAGGCCGGCGTTCGAGGTGTAGTGGGTCGCGCCCCCGCGGGCCGCGTCGAACGCCGCTTCGGTGACGTGTTCGGGCGTGTCGAAGTCTGGTTCGCCGACCTCCAGGCGCACCGGGTCCCGCCCCGCGCGCTCGGCCTCGTCTGCGAGGTCGAACATGAGGCGGATGCGGGAGCGGTCACAGGCGCGGACGCGAGCGGTGGGGCTGGGCATGGATACGGCTACGGGCGAAACGTGTTAAGGATACCCGCGCCGGCGAACCGGACGCGGCGACTCGGGACCGCCGGGCGTCGGCGCCGTCCTCAGTCGGCCGTCGCGTCCTCGGCCAGTTCCTCGAACGACAGTCCGGGCTTGCTGTCGCGGGCGTGCGGCGCGGAGAAGTCGACGTCGGGGCCAGTCGGGACGATGCGTTTCGGGTTCAGGCTCTCGTGGGACTTGTAGTAGTGCCGCGTGATGTGATCGAGGTTCACCGTCCCCTCGATGCCGGGAGTCTGGAACACGTCCTTCGTGTACCCCCAGAGGTTCGGGTACTCGTGGATCGCCCGGCGGTTACACCGGAAGTGGGTGTGGTAGACGTGATCGAACCGGACCAGCGTGGCGAACGTCGCCACGTCGGCCTCGGTGAGCCTGTCGCCGACAAGGTAGCGCCGGTCGGAGAGCCGCCGTTCGTACTCGTCCAGCGCGTCGAACAGGTCGTCGACGGCGTCGTCGTAGGCCGCCTGGGTCCCGGCGAAGCCGGCGCGGTAGACGCCGTTGTTGATCCGGGGGTAGACGTCGGCGATGCGCTCGTCGATCTCCTCGCGGTACGCCTCGGGGTAGAGGTCGACGCCGTTGCCGAACTCGTCGAACGCGGTGTCGAGGGTCCGCATGATCTCCTCGCTCTCGTTGTTGACGATGGTCTCCCGCTCTTTGTCCCACAGCACCGGCACGGTCACGCGGCCGGTGTACTCGTCGTCGGCACGGGTGTAGATCTCGCGGAGGTACTCGGAGCCGTACAGCGGATCGGGCTGTTCCTCGGAGAACTCCCAGCCCTCGTCGGCACGCTCGGGCTTGCTGAGCGAGAGCGAGATGACGTCCTCCAGTCCGTTCAGGGCGCGCGTCATCGCGACCCGGTGAGCCCACGGGCACGCCCGGTTGATGTAGACGTGGTAGCGGCCGGGCTCGGCCGGGAACTCGGGGTTCTCGACCGGCTCCGCGCCGGCCTCGGGCACCGCGCCGTCGATCCAGTTCCGGAAGCTGGTCTCGTCCCGCTCGAACTCGCCGCCGTCGCCGGTGTCCCGCCTGACGTCGGTGCGCCACTCGCCGTCGACGAGCATGTTGGTGGCGTCGCTCATTTGGTCGTGCCCGACGTTCGGCTCCCGGCGATAAAAACCCGCGCCGCTCTGGCGCGTTCGGGGGCAAGTGCGGTGGGAGCGCGTGCGATGGCGAGCGGGTTACCGGTGCGAGTGCGTACGAGGAGGAGCCGATCACCGGTGTGGGCAAACGCGGGGTTCCGAGCGCCCGCTACCGCAGCCGCTTGTACACCTTCGCGGCCGCCTTCATGTCCAGGGTCGCGCGGTTCAGCGCCTGATACTTCCGTAGCTCCGGCGAGAACTTCGCCTTGTACCGGCAGAGGTCGGGGTTGTTCGCGCCGAGGAGGTCGTAGGCCGTACAGCCGCGCTCCTTCGCGGCCCGGAAGATGTGCCAGTACATGAGATCGTACACCGGCACCGAACGCGAGAGGTCGCCGTAGGACTGCCAGCCGTAGACGGTTCCGTCGTACTCCAGGGACACCTCACCCCCGCAGAACTCGCCGTCGTGTCGACAGACGTGGGCCCGGACCATCCCGTCCGGGAGCGCGTCGTGGAGGTCGGTGACGAACGACGGCGTGACGTTGTAGTCGGCACCCTTCTCCGCGTGCCGGCGGGCGGCCCCCTCGATGATCCGTTCGACGTCGCCGAGGTCCGCCTCGGCGATCTCGAACCCGTCGGCACGCTCGCGGACGGACTTGCGCACGCCCGAGTTGAGCGCCATGCGAAGGTCCTCGACGTTCTCGGTGAGATCGAGCACGTAGGTGTACCGCGGCGTCGCGTCGTAGCCCGCCCAGACGAACGGTCGCTCGTCGTCGTAGTCGGGGCTCGTCCGGACGTTCACGAACCGCGGGCCGAACTCGCGGTCCACGCGGTCGAGCACCGCCTCGACGAACCGGCGGTTGCGCCGCTCGCGTTTGCCCCGCTTCAGCTTCCCGGCGTTCAGCGGCGCGGGGCCGAGATACGGGACCTTCAGGTCAGGCGGCGGCGAGAACGCGGCGGTGAACGGCCCCTTCCGCGCCTCGAGGACGGGAAACAGCCCGATCGGCTCCTCGCCCTTGTAGCCGACGTACGGGTGGACCGTGGCGTCGCCGTGGCGGGCACACGTCTCGAGGAACTCGTACCGGTGGAACGGCGAGCCGCCCCGACTCCCGGCGAGTAGTTCGTTCCACTCCGTCCCGTCCCCGACCTCCTCGACGCGGACGCTCATCAGCCCGTCACCTCCCGGCCCCCGGCCGCCGGGGGCCGATACTCGCTCTCGATGCTCCAGTCGACTCCCTGAGTGCTGCGCGACTCATCAACGAACTAACCGGAGACGGACGGATTTGTTATGGACGGATTATCGACGGTTTCGGACGAGTTACTTACCAGTTCCGGCCGGGTGGCGACGGATCGGTACCCGGCTGGCGTGGTCGAGGACGGCCGGACGACGGCTCCCCGCTTCCGGCCACGCGGGAGGCGGAAGGGTCGCCTCCACGGAGAACGATGTTTCGACTGTCGGAGCCACGAAATTTATGGCGGATGCCGAGAAACCCGACCGCTCGTATGCGAGAGTGTACCAACTGCGGGTCCTCCGTGTCCGATCGGTACGTTCGGGTGTTCGCGCCCGACGAGACGGACGGACCGCGCGTGTGTCCCCACTGTGAGGACCTGGTCCGGGACGGCGGCGACGTGCGCGAGGCGCGCGCGACGCGCTGAGACGCCTGACCGCGACCACGCCCCGGGGGGACCGTCGACGAATCGAGGGGGGAACGCGGCCGATTATCGCACGGTGCCGGCGCTCACGCGGGCGAACCCGCCCGCGAGCGTCGCGGTCGTCACGTCGCTACAGCGGGTTCCGAGTTCCCGGTGAGCCGCCGCCACGCGCTCGTCCAGCCGCGCGGTCGGGCTCCCGTCGAACGGGTTCGCGCCGCCGGGCGGCGAGCCGAGGCGGACGAACAGTCGGAAGCCGGGGTTGAGCAGCCGCCAGCCGGGCCGCGTCGTCCGCGCGAGGTCGAGCAGCGCCAGCCGACCGCCCGGGCCGACGAGGTCGGCCCACGTCCGGACCGCGGCCGCCGGCTCCGCGAGCATCCCCGAGACGAACGCGGAACAGCAGGCGTCGACCGAGGCCGAACGGATCGGCGGCCGCGTCGCGTCGGCGCGGACGAACGCCGCGCCCGCCGCCCGCTCGCGGTCGCTGGCGACGTCGAGGACGCCCGGCGAGAAGTCGACGCCGACGTACCGGCCGGCGGGGCCGATCAGGTCGCGGAAGTGGGGATGGTTCGCGCCCGTCCCGCAGCCGAGTTCGACGACCGTGTCGCCGGGAGCGGGCGCGAGCGCGTCGGCGAGCGCCTCGCGGAGGCGGCCGACGCCCGGGCCGTGGCGGGCCAGCGCGTCGTAGAGCGTCGAGAACGTCGTGTAGAACTCGGGGGCGTCCATTCAGGCCCCCTCGATAGCCGGATTGGCCATCACACCAATTCGCGCACCACGTCGACGACGCTGGCGGCGTCCGGGCCGAGCACGTAGACGACCGGCTCGATGCCGAAGCCGCCGGCCTGGTACACCACGACCGTCCCGGCCACCTCGCGGTCCGACAGCGCCGCGCGGACGGGGTCGGTCGGCGCGTCGGGGTCGAACGCGACGCAGTCGTGGCCCGCGGCCTCCAGCGTCGCCACGATGTCGGCGTCGTGGGTGATGTTCACGGCGGCGCGCACGTCGGCCCCGGCGGCCCGCGCCGAGAGCAGGACGCCGGCGACGTGCTCGCTGACGCCGAACTCCGGGTCGCCGGGGACGGTCGCGCGGCCCTTCACGTCGAAGATGCGGCCCGGAACGGCCGCGACGTCCTCGATGCCGGTCGCGTCCGGGAGACACTCGACGAGGTTCGAGCCGACGTGCGGGATGAGCCCCGCGAACCCGGAGGTGTTGGTGAGCGTCCGCAGGCCGCGCCGGAGCGAGGCGAGCGTCCGCTCGCGCTCGCGGAGCGCGCTGTCGGGGTCGTGGACCACGAAGTCGTACTCGGCGTCCGCGAGTTCCGGCATCGCCTCCTCGTGGAGTTCCGCGAGCACGTCGCCGTCCTCCAGTTCGCGCACGAGCACCTCGAACTCGACCAGCGCCGCGACAGGGCTCATGTCCCCCGAGGCGAGGCCGTCCGCGACCCGCTCGACGAGCGCCACGACGCGCTCGTCGCGGAGGATCTCCTCCCGTCTGCCGACCTCGCCGTGGGCGTACTTCGAGACTGCCGACTGGCTAATTCCGAGCACGTCGGCGACCTCCCGCTGGGTGAGCCCACGGTCGCGGAGTTCCCCGGCGAGCATCGACCGCACCGTCGGGAGGAACTCCTCGACGACGATCTCCTCGATGAACCGCACGCTACTCCACCGCCGTTCCGTCGACGTCCTCGGGGCCGTTCTCCACGAACTCCGGGTCGTCGCCGATGCGCGAGGCCTGCGGGCCGGACTGGCCCTGATACTTCGATCCGCGCTCGCTGCCGTACGGGCGGTCCGCGGGCGATTTCAGCTCCGTGAAGGTGAGCTGTGAGACGCGCATGCCCGGCGAGAGCGCGACGGGCGCGTTGCCGAGGTTCGACAGTTCGAGGGTGATCTGGCCCCGGTAGCCGGGGTCACAGAGGCCGGCGGTCGCGTGGACGACGATGGCGAGGCGGCCCAGCGAGGAGCGCCCCTCGACGTGAGCCACGAGGTCGTCTGGGATCTCGACGCGCTCCTTCGTCGTGCCGAGCACGAAGTCGCCGGGGTGGAGGATGAAGTCCTCGCCCTCGGGGACGTGCGTCTGGGTCACGTACTCGTCGACCTCGCGCTCGTCGTTCGGGTGGATACAGGGGATGTTCGTCCGCCGGAACTCGAGGAACTCCGGGCCGAGTCGGAGGTCGATGCTCGCGGGCTGTACCTGCATGTCCACGTCCGCGAGCGGGTCGACCACGAGGTCCCCGTCGCGGAGGCGCGCGAGGATGTCGGTGTCGGCCAGTATCATGTCACGATGACCGTTACGCGGCGACGTAAACCCTACCGCTCCGTCCCGGGCCGGCCGATCAGACCAGCTCGAAGCCGAGCCCGACGAGTGTCGTCGCGGCGACGATGATGAGCGCCTCGTCGAACGAGACGTCGCGGGCGGACGCGAGCCCGTACGTCCGCACGTACCCGCCCCAGACGGCCACCACGAGCGCGGCACCGATGGAGATCGTTCCCAGCCCGGCGAGTGCGGCCTCCAGCGCGGCGACGGCCCCTTCTGGCGAGCCCGGAACCGGCGTCGTGCGAAGCTGGTAGAGGATCACCGCGCCGACGCCGAGCAGCCGTGCGATGCTGGGCACCATCCCCCAACCGGCGACCGAGAGCGTGCCGGCGAACGACCCCTCGCCGCCGGCCATCGCGGTCAGCGCGTGGAGCACGCCGGCCTGGAACAGCCAGAAGACGGGAACGACGAACAGGGTCGCCCAGGGGAGCCACGAGAGCTCCTCGGCGACGAGCGTGCCCAGGTCCCGGTCGACCGTCTCGGGGACGGACGAGCCACAGCCGGACGGCGTCGAGACGTCCATGTTCTCGTAGTTCTCGCAGGCCCACTCGGGCCGGTGCTCGGGATTGTCCATCTCGACGGTCGCGTCGACGGAGGCCGCGAACTCGCCGAGGAACAGGCCGACGCCGCCGGCCGTAAGGGCCGCGACGACCGCGACGGCGATGGCGGCGTCCGCCACTGGCGGGGAGCCGTCGTGTGATTCGAAGTACGACCCTGGACGGAGGAGGGGCGTTCGGGGACCGCTCATTTGCGGTGTGCGTTTCGTGGCTCCGGTATGGGTTTTGTGACTCGTTCACGGTCCGGATCGTATCCGTGGTTCTGGGCTCGGTCGTCGGTTTGGTCACCGTGACGCACGCTTTCCAGGCGGTCGTGGTGCCGAATGAGCCGACGGAAGAGCCGACACCCACGGGGGCTTTCGAGGCGTGGGCCACACCGACCGACCGAGCCACGAGATCGTTCGAGCCAGCCCCCCTCATCGAAAACGTCGTCCAACCACGAAACGAGCCGAAATCAACCCATACGGATAACAGCACCTATACCCCGCCCGGAACCACCCACGAACCATGAAACAGGCCATCGTCGCCCGGACCGACATCGGGATGGGGACGGGCAAGCTCGCCGCACAGGTGGCACACGCCGCCCTCTCGGCGTACGAGGACGCCGACCGGAGAACCCGCAAGGAGTGGAAGGGCGAGGGGCAAAAGAAGGTCGTCCTCAAGGGCCAGAGCGAGTCGCAGCTGTTCGAACTCGCCGACGTCGCCGAGCGCGAGGGGCTGCCGTACGCCGTCGTCCGCGACGCCGGGCACACCCAGCTCGACCCGGGCACCGTCACCGCGCTCGCGGTCGGTCCGGGCCGGGACGACGTCGTCGACAAGGTGACCGGCGACCTGCCGCTGTACTGATGCGCGAGGCCCACCCCCGCGAACGGGTCGTCGGCGTCGACTTCTACGTCAGCGACGCCGACGGCATCGGCGGCCACCTCCGCGAGGAGCCCGAGGACTTCGTCGTCCGCGAGCGCGAGCGGATGGTGCCAGAGCCCGTCGACTCGGACCCCGGCTCGTACCCGCACGTCCTCCTCCGGGCGACGCTGCGCGGCTGGGACACGAACGACTTCGCCGGGCGGCTCTCCGACGACCTGGGAATCAGCCGCGAGCGCGTCTCCTGGGCCGGAACGAAGGACAAGCACGCCGTGACGACACAGCTGTTCACGGTCCGGGACGTCGACCCCGAGCGGATTCCCGAGGTCCGGAACGCCGACGTCGAGGTGCTCGGCCGGGTGGGTCGAGCCCTCACCTTCGGCGACCTCGCGGGCAACGAGTTCGAGATCCGCGTCCGCGACGCGGCGGGCGACCCCGCCCCCATCACCGCCGACCTCCGAGCGTTCGCCGGGGACGACGGCGAGGGGCTCGATGAATCCGCGGACGCGCCCGCCGAGGTCGCCGTCCCGAACTACTTCGGCCACCAGCGGTTCGGCAGCAGGCGGCCCGTCACCCACGAGGTCGGCCTGCACGTCCTCCGGGGCGACTGGCGCGGCGCGGTGCTCGCGTACGTCGGCAACCCCTACGAGACGGAACCCGAGGGCTCGCAAGCCGCCAGGAACGTCGTCGAGCGCGAGGCCGACGCGGCCGACACGGACTGGAGCGCCGCGCTCGACGCGATGCCCGGTCGACTGCGCTACGAGCGGTCGATGCTCCACCGGCTCGCGGAGGGGGCCGACTGGCGCGAGACGCTGGAGGCCGTCCCCTCGAACCTCCAGCGGCTGTTCGTCAACGCCGCGCAGTCGTACGCGTTCAACAGGATCCTCAGCGAGCGCCTCCGGCGCGGCCTGCCGTTCCACCGCCCCGTCGAGGGCGACGTCTGTTGCTTCGCCGAGCGCGACGTGAAATTCCCCAAGCCGGACACGGACAGGGTTCAGCGCGCCACCGAGGGTCGGGTCGACGTCCTCGCGCGCCACTGCGAGCGCGGTCGGGCGTTCGTCACCGCGCCGCTCGTCGGCACCGACACCGAGTTCGCGGACGGCGAACCTGGCGAGATCGAACGCGAGGTGTTCGCGGAACTGGACGTCGGGCGGGCGGACTTCGCGCTCCCGGGCGAGTTCGAGTCGACCGGAACGCGGCGGGCCATCGCACTGACGACCGACCTCGCGGTCGCGGAGCGCGAGGGCGACCCGGTGTTCTCGTTCGCGCTGCCGTCGGGGTCGTACGCGACGACGCTGCTGCGGGAGTATCTGAAGGGGAGCCCGGAGCGGCACTGAGGACCGCGGAACCGGGGCCACTCGAACAGAACCGACGCTCGCGTCTCAGTCGTCGGAGCCGGCGTTGACGGCCATCACGGGGACGGAGGCCCCTCTGACGACCCGCTCGGTGATGCTCCCGACGACCCGGCGGCCGATGCCGTCCCGGCCGTGGGTGCCCATCACGATCAGGTCCGCGTCGTGTTCGTCGGCGTACCGGAGGATCTCGTCGTCGGGCGACCCGTCGAGGACGGCCGTCACCAGGTCCACGTCGGCGTCGGCCGCGAGCCGTTCGACGCTCTCGATCGCCTCCTCGCCGGCGTTGTCGCCGAGCTCCCGGATCGCGTCGCGCACGTCCGCCTTCGAGACGGTCAGCCAGCCCGTGTCCGTGTCGACGACGTAGATGGCGTGAAGCGTCGCGCCGTACTGCGCTGCGACGTCGAGGGCGTGTCGGGCCGCCGTCTCCGAGAGCTCGCTCCCGTCGGTCGGGACGAGGACGCGCTCGTACACGTCAGTCACCTCCCAGCCGGGCGTGGCTGGCGAGCCGTCCCCCGACCGCGGCGGCGCGCCGGCGTCGGCGGGTCATCCGAGCACCCCGAACCCGAAGTGGGCGAACGGCCACAGGTAGTAGACGAGCACCCCGACGATCAGCGCCGGGATCGTCGTGTAGATCGTGGCGACGATGGCGGCCTTCATGTCGATCGCCATCAGCGGGAACAGCGCGTCGCCGTCCTGGCTGATCGCGTTGGCCGTCAGCGCGGAGAACGGGATGCCGCCCTCCGCGTATATCTGGGCGAAGACGATCTGTGGCGCACAGCCCGGGATCAGGCCGAGCAGCGCGCCCGCGATGGGGGCGAGCACCCCGGCGGCCGCGGTGAGCGCGCCGACGTCCAGCGAGAAGATCACGATGCCGTACTCGTAGATGAGGTAGGCGGCGATGACCCACACCGTGACCATGCTCGTCTCCATGGCCGCGTGCTGGAACGTCTCGTACGCGCTGGAGAAGTTGTCCCGGATGCGGCCCGCCTCCCCCTCGCCGATGTATCGCCGGCCGACGAAGTGGAGGTAGAACGACGCGGTCGTCCCCACGAGCCCCGCGACGGTGAACAGGCCGAAGAACGTCGGGTCGAACGCGAGGGGGACCTCCGGGGCGCCCCGCGCCAGGTACATGACGCCCGCGACGAGTCCTGCGGCGGCGACGACCCACCAGAGGACGTGGACCGCGTGGCTGACCGTCGTCAGCGTCCCCGACGGCTGCTCGGGGTCGTGCCCGTGGCCGTCGTGTTCCATCTCGTAGCCGTCGACGCTGGGGCCGCCGCTGGCGACGTTCGCCGTGGCGAACCCGCCGTCGGTCACCGGCCGGCTGAGCCGGTCGACCGCGCGGTCGACCCGGCCGATGCCGAGCCCCCAGCCGTCGATCGCGTAGCCGAACAGGATGGCCGAAACGAACGCCATCCCGTAGGCGTAGGCCGCCGCCTCGGGGGCGAGCGCGAGGATGACGAACGCCGAGTCGCCCGCCGTCGCCGCGAGGGCGGCGACGACCGTCCCGAAGCTCACGGTGCCGCGGATGTACAGCGGCATCGCGATGATCGCGCCGCCACAGCCGGGCGTCAGCCCGAGCAGCGCGCCGGCGATGGGCTGCATCCGCTCGTTGTTCTCGAGGTACGTGACGATCCGTCCCCCGGTCCGGTACTGGATGTAGCTGAAGAGGAGCACCGTGACCGCGACGAACGCGCTCACCTGCACGAACCCGTCCCTGACCGAGAAGACGAGGATGTCGAACGCCTGCTGGGCGGTGATGTCGAGCAACTCCCCCACCCCCGCGCCCACGGACTGGAGGAGCGTCATCGCCGTCGATCCCGGCCCGGACGTCGCCGGCCGGTGGAAGGCGACCCAAACTCTATATTTAGACTCATCAAATATTACTCGAGCCTCCGTTCTCTTATACTCTTTGGTCGGTCTAACTGGGTAGCTGGTGATCACCCGTCGCTCGCCGGGCGACCACATGTGCCGTTCTTACCGCGCTGGGCACTCCGCCATTGGGGCACGTGGCGGGGGACCCATCCATCTGGAGTACAGAGCGCCCGGGACCTTGTCGATCACGGATCCCACCGTCTCGGGGGTAATCTTGTTGCCTGCCTTCCTGTCAGTATAGTCGGGAAAGAAACCGGCTGGTAACTGAACTGAGATCGGGGGGGAGCAAACGACTCCGCGGTTAGAAGTCGCCGTTGACGATGTCCGCGACGCGCTGCCTGTCGAACAGCTGTTTCTCCCTGGCGACCTCGGGGAACCGCTCGGGTTCGAACTCGCCGAACTCCGCCGGGTACAGCTGCTGGGCGACCATCTCCGTCTGGAGAAGGTTCACGAGCGGGCCCTGCGAGCCGAACGCGCCGGGATAGACGTTGCCCTCCCGGACGGCGGTCAACTGGCTCCCGACCGGGTCCGCTTCGAGCGGTTCGACGTACCGCTCACGGAACGTCTCCGGGGAGAAGCTGTCCGCGTCGCCGGTCGTCCCGACCCCCCAGTGGAACACGAGTATCTCCGGATCGATCTTCAGGAGATACTCGTAGTCGATGGTCACCGCTTCGATGTGCTCGGCGGAAAACGCGCTGCCGACGTCAAGATCACGGTACGGCTTCATCTCGACGCCCTCGACCTGGGTTCGCATCGGATAGAACGTTCCATCGCTCGGGTTCGACGCGCTGTTGACCAGGGCGATCTCCGGGCGGTCGTCGGCGGGCGGGAGCCGGGACCGAACCGCCTCCTGGACGGACGCGTGGACCTCCTCGAGCGCCTCGTATCGGTCGCGTTCCCTGAACAGATCCGCGAGCCGTTTGAGGGCCTCGTACAGGGAGTAATGCCGGTAGTCGTGCCACTCTCGCCGGCGGAGAATGTTGTTCCCGAAGAACGGAGCGACGGTATCGCTGATCTCCTCGGTGTCCGACTCCCCCCAGGCGTCGTCCCAGCCGGTCTTGTGCATGTAGTTCGGATCCATCAGGATCACGTCCGGATCCAGTTCGTAGAACACCTCCTTGTCCCAGTTCGTCGCCGACAGCGACTCGGTTTCCGAGAGTGGCGGCACGTCCAGCCCGAACGGCTCGAACAGGAACCCGGGGATCATGTTCGTGGCGGTGAGGAAGCCGTCCCGCCGACCGAGCGCGAACGCCATGTCCGCCCACTCGCCGTTGTTCACGATGTAGGTTTCCGGCTCCTCCTCGAACCGATGACAGCCGACGGGTTCGATACACGCTTCGTAGGACGTGTCCGTCTCGGTCGGCTCGGCCGTCCCGGTGGAGTGCCGGTCGGTGTCGGTCGGCGTCGAGACTTCCTCCGACTCCCCGGTACAGCCCGAAAGCAGCCCGCCGCCGACGACCGCGCCGCCGTACTTCACGTAGTCGCGTCGCGTGGGCCTCCCGTGTTTCGTGTCGTCGCCTGACATAAATTTTAGGCTAGCCTAAATACTATTAGTAGTTCCGATCTCGCGGATGCGATTCTCACTCGGCGTCGATATTCTTCCGAGTTTCGGGCATTGTTTGGTTATCACGCTTACCTCTGTCTCATCTGTCACTTTTACGCGAAAAAGAGTCCGAAAGAGGAACGCAAATCGGTTCTCTTCTGTGCTCCCTTTCGAAGCTGTATGACTCTCTTTCCACGAATTTCATATAGCAAAATAAGATTCATGGCCGCCGAACGGACGCGCTTATCCGGAACCGCCACCTCCCGTCGAGCATGAACTGTCGGCGGTGCAGCGCGGCCCTCGACCGGCCCGGGGACTACTGTCTGCGCTGTTCGACCGCCAACTGCGACGCCGTCGTCGTCGTCTTCGGCCCGGAGCGGGCGACGCTCACGATGCTCGACGGCGAGGCGGCCGATGCCGACGGCACGTTCGCCGAGGACTCGACCGAGTCCGACCCCGAGCGGGCGATCCTCGGCGAGACTGCGGTGACGACGATCGCCGACGACGGCGAGCGCACCGCACAGACGCAACTCCGGAACTACGCGGGCCGCGTCGCCGACGAGATCAGGCGAAAGCGCCCCGAAACCGTGTACGCCGCGGGTGAGCGCGACCCGCTCCGGGAGACCCGCGCGCAACTCCACTACGAGTTCTACCGCGTCCCGGACGAGGACCCCGTCGAGACCGTGCTGGCCCGGCACGGCGAACCGTCCCTGGAGGTCGTCGAGGCCGCGCCCGCGGAGAAACTCGGCGGGGCCCACTCGACGCTCATCGGCGGACGCAAGGGCTGGCAGGCGATCCGGTCCGTCGCCGCCCACCCGCACGTCAAGAAGCTCATCCCCGGTCCCATCGACGCCGGCGGGTCCGGGTCGCGGACGGGCCTGCGCGCCAAAGTGACCCGTGCCGACGAGCACGGCAACGTCAGGCTGCTGTTGCGTGACGGGTCGAGCGTGCAGGAGAACCGCGTGGTGACGACCGCCGGGGACCGCGAGACGGGCGAACTCGTCCGGGACGACCTCAACGAGGCGCTCGCGGACGACGAGTTCGCCTGAGGCGGGCGTCGAACCGATCCGGGACGATCCCGGCGACGCCGCCTGCCCGCCGCCGCGGGTGATTTCGCGGGGTTTTTACCCGCGACCGCCGAATCCACGGCTACTATGGCTGAATCCAAGGCACGGAAGGTCGGCAGCGCCGGGCGGTTCGGCGCCCGATACGGGCGTGTCGCTCGCAAGCGCGTCGCCGAGATCGAGGCGGAGATGGAGTCCGCGACGGTCGATGGCGACTCGGTCAAGCGGGTCGGCACCGGCGTCTGGGTCAACGAGGAGACCGGCGAGACGTTCACCGGCGGCGCGTACCGCCCGCAGACCCCCGGCGGCCGGGGCGTCCGGCGGTCCATCCGCGCGGCACTCGAGGGCGAGGGCGCGGCCGACGTCGAGGTCGACGCCGAGGCGGACGAGGAGTAATCCGCACGTCCAAGTACCTCCACCCCCACCACACACCAATGAGCTACAAGTGCTCCCGCTGCAAGCGCGACGTCGAACTCGACGAGTACGGCGGCGTCCGCTGCCCCTACTGCGGGCACCGCGTGCTCCTCAAGGAGCGCGCCCCGGTCGTGAAGGAAGTCGACGTCGAGTAGCCGTCAGCCGATGCCCGAGGACGGCCCCGCACACGACGCAGTTTTCTCCGTTTCCTACGCCGACGAGCGACGCGCACGCGACGTGCACGACGCGGTCGCCGTCGAGGTCGGCGAGGTGGACGACGACCGCTCGCGGGCGACCGTCTCGCGCGACGGCCGGACCGTCTCGGTCGAGATCGGCGCACGGGACCTCGTCGCGCTCCGCGCCGGGACGAACACGTGGGCACGGCTGCTGACCGTGGCCGAGGACGTCTGCGGGCTCGCAAGCGAGGGCGCTTCCGCCGCGGAGTAACCGGGAGTCTGCGGTCGTTCGCCCGCCGATCGGCGCGCCCGTGCGGAATCGTCTCACACCGCAATTTTTGCGACGGGGGTGCCGAGGAGAGGTATGGGAGACACCGCGGAGTCGATCCGACAGAAGCACGAGGAGACGGCGGCCGAGGTCGTGCCCGAGGAGCTCGGGCTGTTCATCGGGGGCGAGTTCGTCGACGCCGCGAGCGGCGAGACGTTCGAGACGCGCGACCCGACCACGGGCGACGTGCTCGCGGACGTCCCCGCGGGCGGACCGGAGGACGTCGACCGCGCGGTCCGGGCGGCGAGCGAGGCGTACGAGGGCGAGTGGGGCGAGCAGGGCGCGAGCGACCGCCAGCGACTGCTCCACGAGATCGCCGACCGCATCGAGGCCGAGCGCAAGGCGTTCGCCATGCTGGAGTCGCTCGACAACGGGAAGCCGACGGGCGAGTCGTTCGGCGACGTCGCGGTCGCGGCCGACCACTTCCGCTTCTTCGCGGCGGCGACGCGGCTCGACGAGGGCATCACGCTGCCGGCCGACGACGGCCCGCGGCACGTCTCGACGGTCCAGGAGCCGTTCGGCGTCGTCGGCCAGATCACCCCCTGGAACTTCCCGCTGCTGATGGCGGCCTGGAAGCTCGCGCCGGCGCTCGCGGCGGGCAACGCGGTCGTGCTCAAGCCCGCCGAGGAGACGCCGCTGTCGGCGCTGAAGCTCGCCGGGATCCTGGGCGACGTCCTTCCCGACGGCGCGGTGAACGTCGTCACGGGCTTCGGGGAGGAGGCGGGCGCGCCGCTCACCGAACACCCGGACGTCGGCAAGGTGGCGTTCACCGGCTCCACCCCGGTCGGCAAGCAGGTGATGAAGGCCGCGGCCGAGCGAATCGCCGACGTGACGCTCGAACTCGGCGGGAAGAGCCCGCTCGTCGTCCACCCCGACGTCGACGTCGAGAAGGGGGTCCGCGCGGCGGTGCTCGCCATCTTCTACAACACCGGCGAGTGCTGTACTGCGGGTTCGCGGCTGTTCGTCCACGAGGACGTCGCCGACGAGTTCCTCGACGCGCTCGTCGAGGCGGCGGAGGGGCTGACGATGGGCGACCCGCTGGAGCGTGACACCCGCCTCGGTCCGAAGGTCTCGCCCGAGCAGGTCGACCGCACGATGTCGTTCGTCGAGGACGCGCGCGAGGAGGGCGCGACGTTCCTCACGGGCGGGGAACCGGTCGAGGACCCCGACCTCGCGGGCGGGAGCTTCGTCGCCCCGACCATCGTCGAGGGGCTCGATCACGACAGCGACACGGTCCAGCAGGAGATCTTCGGCCCCGTGCTGGAGGTGTTCCGCTGGGACGACTACGACGAGATGATGACGCTCGCGAACGACGTCGACTACGGCCTCGCGGCCGGCGTGCTCGCCACCGACATCGAGACGGCCTACCGGACGGCCAAGGACATCGAGGCCGGCACCGTCTGGGTGAACCAGTACCAGGACTTCCCGGCCGGGATGCCGTTCGGCGGCTACAAGCAGTCCGGCATCGGCCGGGAAACGGCGTTCGAGACGGTGAACCACTACACGCGGACGAAGAGCATCGACGTCTCGCTTCGGTGAGTTTCGGTTCGCTGTTGGTCGCGTTTTTCGGTAGCGTTCGGTTTCGATCCGGTGGTTAGGCGGCCGACGCTGACCTCGAATGCCCCCGCTACGTTCGGTTCGAGGGCTGGTTCGGTTGTGGTGACGCATGCCTCGAAAGCCCCCGCCGTTCTCGGCTCGGTGCGGCCGCTGCGCTCCTCGCGCCCGCTGCGGTGCTCGTCCCTCGCACGAGCGTCCTCGCTTCTCTCGGCCGCCGCGCGCCACGTGGACTGGTTGGGCGTGTGCGGTGGCGCGCGTAGCGGCGAGCCCGGAGGGCGAGCAGACGCGCGCGAGGGATGAGCGAGGAGCGCAGCGACGAGGGAATCGGCTGGGGAGGCTGTGGCTGCGGTGCTGTGCGGGTGCGGTGGGTAGGACTGAAAGGGGCCGGCTGGGTACGCGAACCCCGGACCCGCAAGCATCGCAGGAACGAGCGAAGCGAGTGACGAGGAGCGCAGCGCGGTCCGCGGGAGTCACGCGAGCGCAGCGAGGGTGACAACGGAAGTCGCAGCCGACGAGCGCAGCGAGGAGGACCGTCTTCCGGTAGCGTACCCAGCCGGGGGCTTTCGAGGCGGCCGTCACGACACCCGAGACAGGACCGAATGCGACACACCAGACTTGTAGCCAGCCGGCGGCGTTCGAAGACTGTTCTCTACCCTACCCGGCAAAGCAAACCCATCCTGAGGCGTTCCCGACCGGATGCCTGCCCGATTCCACACACGTCCGAACCCCTTCGTCCCACAATAACCGGGTTTTTCAGGCCGAAGCCCGACTACCCGTTCATGCAGGGCAACATGCCGCCGGAGGCGCAGGAGAAGATCGAGGAGCTGCAGGACCTGCAGGAGCAGGCCCAGCAGCTCGCGGAGCAGAAACAGTCCACCGAGAGCTCGCTCTCGGAGTCCAAGACCGCCCTCGAAGCGCTCGAGGAGATCGACGAGGACACCCCGATGTACCGCGAGGTCGGCGAACTCCTCGTCGAGACCGACTACGACGAGGCGTACGAGGACCTCGAGGAGAAGGTCGACACCCTGGAGATGCGCGCCGAGCGCTTCGACAAGCAGGAGGAGCGCGTCCAGGAGCAGTTCGAGGACCTCCAGTCCGAGCTCCAGCAGATGCTGCAGGGCGGTGCCGGCGGCGGCCCGGCCGGCATGGGTCCCGGCGGCGCGGGCGGCGCGTAAGGGGCGATGGCAGGCGAACCGAGCGACGAGGCGGTCGTCGAGACGGCCTCCGAGGCGGCCGAGGGGGTCGTCCTCTCGCGCTACCGCCAGGCCGACCTGACGGACTTCGACGTGGCGGTCACCTTCGAGGACGGCGTCCTCGAGGTCGACGTGTACGTCAACCCGCCGGAAGACGCCGAGGCGGACGCCGACGAGGTCGCCGACGAGGCGGCGCGCGCGGCGCGCGACGCCGTCGACGACCTGTTCGGCGAGTAGGGCGACCCTGACCGGTCCGGCGGCGGCGACCGGCGGATGAACGGTCCTAGCAATTTTTGCCGGCTGTTCACGTACTGTTAGCACATGGCATCCGCACCGAAACGCGGAACCACCGTGCTCGAGCGTTACCGGGACCGCCTCGACGGGACCGAGCGCTGTGAGGCCTGCGGGACCGCCGAGGCGGCCGGCGAGTGGACGACGCGCTACCGCGAGGGTCGGCTCGTCTATCGCCGGGTCTGCTCGCGCTGTGGCGCCACCGAACGGCGCGAGTTCCGGCTCGGGTGACCCCCGTCGACTCGATTGATCCGGGTCCCGAGAGTCCTCCTAGCCGGGCCGTCGCGCGACCCACAGTACGCCGACCAGTGACGCGACGAGCACGGGGCCGAACAGCGACGCCTACTGCGGCGAGGACGAACCCCCGGTGGAACGACCACCGCTGGTCGCGCTGGGGTCCTGCACGCTGCACGTGCGTACCGACTCTGCGACGGCGGTTAACTGTGAGCCTGGCCCCGGGCGGTCGACCGGAGATGAATGGAGAGGAACACCTTTGCATAGTTATATTTACCCGGGTAAAAAAGTGAGGCCGAAATGTCCACCCAGCGGGCCGGCCGGCTCACCCCGACCGTCGGATATCTCGTCCACCTGCTGGGGGCGGTCATGGTCCTCCTCTCGGGCATCCACGTCCTCGTGGACCGCGAGGTCCTCGCCGTGGAACTGGTGGAGGCTTCGATCCTGCTCGTGTTCGCGGCCGCCGTCTTCTTCGTCGGCCACAGGGCCGTCGCGGAGCGGCTCCCGGCGGCGGACGTGTATCGGATCCTCATCGTCAGTCTGGGGCTCGGCGCGATCGTCGGCCTGCTCGGGACCCTCTTTCTGTTGCTCAGGGGGATCACGGCCGAACCCACGGGGGAAGCCTGGTTCATCCTCTTCATCAGCTGGTGTCTGGGGACGAGCAGCGGTGCGCTCGTCGGCTACTACTTCACGGCGGTCGAGCGCGAACGGGCCGAACTGGAGCTGCAGACGAAACGGCTCACCATCCTCCAGCGGGTGCTCCGGCACAACATCAGGAACGAGGTCACCGTCGTTCGCGGGCTGCTGGATGACCTGACCGACTCGACCGACTCGGCCGACCGACGGCGGCGACTCGACACCGTCGACGCACACGTCAACCGGGTGCATCGGCTCTCGGAGAACGTCCAGTTGCTCTCCGAGCTCTGGAAGCACGGTGAGACCGAGGTCGTCGACCTCGGGGCGGTCACGCGGGAGGAGGTGGAGGCGTTCCGCCGGGCGTGTCCCGAGGTGTCGGTCGAGACCGACCTCCCGGACGGGGTGAGCGTCGAGGCCAGCCGGCATCTCCACCTCGCCATTCGGGAGACGTTCGACAACGCCGCCGTCCACAACCCGACCGACGAGCTGTCGGTCGAGGTTTCGATCGACGTCGACGAGGGGGCGGGACGGGCGACGCTGGAAGTCGTCGACGACGGCTCACACGTTCCCGAGGAGGAGCTCGCGGTCCTCACGAGCGACCGGGAACTTCCCCTCCAGCACGTGACCGGGCTGGGGCTGTGGGTCATCTACTGGGTGCTCGACGCGTCCGGGGGTCGCGCGGAGTTCGAGAACCGGGAGCCGGAAGGGGTGGCGGTCCGACTGCGGCTGCCCGTCGCGTAACCGGCAGTCGTCCGGTCGCCGTTTCCCGTCGCCTTGCGACCGTTCCATCCTGGAACACAAGCGGTACGAGCGATACTGAGCGTTTGGCCGCGTCCCCCGGGCGCGTGGCCGCCCCGGTAGGCCGGCCCGAACACCTTTCGCGGGCGGAACGGCGAAATTATTTGTACGGGCGAGCACCATCCCGCCCATGGTCGAAGCGTTCGCCGTGGCGAGCGGCAAGGGGGGGACGGGGAAGACGACGAGCACGCTCGCGCTCGGCATGGCGCTCGCGGCCGACTATGACGTGACCGTCGTCGACGCCGACACCGGCATGGCGAACCTGCTGTTCCACGCGGGCCTCGACGACGCGCCGGTCACCCTCCACGACCTGCTCGTCGAGGGGACGGCCGCGGACGTCGCGGACGCGACCTACGAGCGCCACGGCATGCGCGTCGTCCCCTGCGGCACGAGCCTCGCGGCGTTCGAGGCGGCCGATCCCGAGCGCCTTCGGTCGGTCGTCGCCGACCTCGCCGCGGACGCGGACGTGATCCTCCTCGACTCGCCGGCGACGCTCGCCTCGAAGTCGGCCGTCCTCCCGGTGGTGCTGGCCGACCGGGTCGTGGTCGTCCTCCAGCCCACCATCCCCTCGCTCTCGGACGGGCTGAAGGTCCAGGAGTACGCCCGCTCGTACGGCACGGAGACGGCGGGCGTGCTGTTCAACAAGGTCCACGGCGACCTCGGGAGCGTCGCCGACCAGGCCGAGCGCTACTTCGGCGGCGAAGCGCTCGGGGCGGTCCCGGACAGCGACGCCGCGCGGGCGGCCCGCGACGCGGGCGTCCCGCTGCTCGCGCACGCACCCGATTCGGCGGCAGCGGGGGCGTTCCGGGACGCCACGGCGCGCCTCGACCCGCGACCGGGCGAGGCGGGCGACGTCGCCGACCGGTTCCGGAGCGCGGTGGTCCCCAATCGGCCATGAGCGGCGACGTGCTCGCCGAGTCGCGTTCGCCGGTGTCGGTGCCTCGGGGGGACCTGCTCGCCGCTCGCGTCGTCTCGGACGTGGCCGACCCGTTGCGGGACGCGCTGGATCGGAGCCTGACGGGCTATCTCGTGCTCGAACCGCAGGCGACGCTGTTGCTCGACGGGGCCGAGCGCGGCGTCATCACGCTCGAGGCAGGGGTGCCGGTGCTCGCCTACGAACTCGACTCGGACGCCGGCGGGCCGGCCGCGCTCGCGTCGCTCGCGGGGACGGGCCCGGTACGGGCGTCCTCGTACCGGCTTCCGGCGGGCGAACTCGCTCCCGTTCACGACTGTGACCCGCTCCGCGTCGCGCCCGGCGGGCCGGCACGGGAACTGGCCGACGACGCGGGGCTGGCCGAGCGGACGAGCGATCGGGCGCCGGCCGAGCGCCGCGACGACGAGACGGAACACGACGCGCTCGCCGCGTTTCTGGCCGACGAGGAGCGCGTGGACGCCATCAGGCGGGAGGCCCGGGAGGAGGCCGAGCGGCGTGCGGCCGAGTGGGGGCTCGACGGGGAACTGGTCTCCGAGACGGGAGACGACGGTCGCGGGGAAGGCGACTCCGGGACCGACGGCCGAAACCGATAAGCCGTTCTCGGGGGCCGATCGAGTGTGCGCGTCATCGGAAAGTGCCCCCCGGACCTCGAGGAGCTCCGTGCTGCTGCCGACGACGGGTTCGAGGCGGTCGAACTCCACCTTCCGCGCCGATACCTCGCGGACCCGACGGCGATAAGCGACGCCGTCGCCGACTCGCCCGTCGAGGTGGCCTCGGTCCACACGCCACACGTCACCGCCGACGAGTTCGGCCTGATCGAGCGGACCGACGACCTCGCGTCCGCGCTCGACGCCTACCTCGTGGTTCACTCGCAGTACCTCCAGCCGATGCACGTCCCCGAACTCGCTGCCCTCGACCTCTCCCGGTTCGGCTTCGAGAACAACCCCGGGACGAGCGTCCGCCATCTGGAGGCGACCGTCCTCGACCGGGGCCACGATCTCGTCCTCGACACGGCCCACCTGTACATGGCCCACGCCGACTACGTCGCACGGACCGAGTCGCTACTCGAGACGCACGGCGACGCCATCCGGGTCGTCCACCTCACGGATTCGACCCCGACCGCCGACGGCGTTCCCTTCGGCGAGGGCGAGATGGACATGGCGGCGCTGACTCGGGTGCTCCGGGCTCGGTTCGACGGCGACGTCGTCCTGGAGGTGATGCCCGAACACCAGCGATCGGCGTTGCGCGCCGTCGAACGCTACTGACAGGCGTCGGCGGTCACCGGGACGGCCCGGGCGGTACCCTCCGGCTTCAGTCGCCGCCCGCGGCCGCGTCCGGCCGGTAGCCTCGACTTACCGCCTTCCACTTCCCGGTTCGGAAGCGGTAGTAGTTCAGCGCGGCCGGCACGCTCGTCTCCGCGAGGAACGCGAGCTGGAGGCCGAGAAAGCCGAGCGAGGTGGTCGCGCCGAGGTACGCAAGCGGGATGGAGACGCAGAACATCCCGACCGCCTGACTGAGGAACGGCCACCGGGTGTCGCCGCTCGCGTCCAGCGGACCCGCGGCCCCGCCGGAGACGCCCTGGAGCACGACCGCGACGCAGGCGGCCCGGACGAGCGCGACCGCCGGCTCCACCGACCCGGCGGTCGGGTCGCCGACGAACGTCACCACGATCGGCCGGGCGAACGCGAACACGAGGAGCGCGGAGACGAGGTACGTGGCGACCGCAAAGCGGATGATCTCGCGGCCGTACGCCTCGGCGGTCGTCTCGTCGTCGGTGCCGAGGTGCTGGCCGACCAGGCTGGAGGAGGCGAGCCCGAAGCCCCAGCCCGGCGTGTTCATCAGCCCCCAGATGCGCCGGGAGACGACGAACGCGGCGACGGTGTCGCGCCCGAAGACGTCGACGATGGCGAGCATCGGGAACTCCGCGACCGTCCAGACGAGGTTGCGGCCGACGACCGGCGTCCCGATCTCGACGATCTGGCGGACCGTTCCGCGGTCGAGGTACGCCCCCCGGGGATCGATCCGGACGGGCAAGTCGCCCAGCACCGGGAGCCTGCCGGCGACGAGGCCGCCCGAGAAGGTGAGGGTCACGACCGCGTTCGAGACGACCGTCCCGGTCGCCGCGCCGACGACGCCCATGTCGAAGCCGAAGATGAGCACGGCGTTGATGAGGATGTTCGCGACCGCGCCGCCGGCCCGGAGCACCATCGGCGTCCAGGCGTCGTCGGCGCCGATGTACACCCGGCTGGCGACGAGGTTCAGCCCCGCGAACGGGACGCCCAGCGCGACGACCCGGAGGTAGTCCGCGCCGTAGCCGACCGCGACCGCGTCGTCGCTGACGACGCCGACGAGGCGCTCGGGAACGGCGAGAAACAGCAGTGCCACGGGCAGCGAGACGGCGAGCACCACGAGCGCGCTCGACCGGACCGCCTGCCCGAGGCCGCCGTGGGCGTCGGCACCGTAGCGCTGGGAGACGAGCGCGATGGTGCCGGCGGCCATGCCGCCGCCGAGCGAGAACGCCAGCCCCCAGTAGGGCGAGGCGAAGCCGACGCCCGCGATCGCCGCGGGGCCGAGCGCGATGCCGACCATGGCGACGTCGACGGCGTTCTTCGACATCCGCGCGAGACCGGTGAGGATGCGGGGCCAGGAGAGGTCGGTGATGCGGCGCGCGCGGTGCTCGGTGAGCAGGCCGAGCCGGGAGAGCGACAGCCCGATGGCGAGGACGAGCGAGCGGAGGGGGTTCGGAATCTTCGACACGTGGAGACCGATACTGGTCAGGCGGTGACCAAGTGGTTTCCGTTCGGCGACGGGGTCGCCGGTTCGTCGACGCGAACCGCCGGGGTCGATTCGTCGCGGGCGAGCCGTTCTCGTATTTAACTGCTCCCCACGGACGCGCTCCCGACGAATCGGCTGGTCGGCTTACCGCCCCACGGTCGGATGGAACGACCGAGATGGATCGTGAATCCGCACGGACCGGGCGAACCGGGGACGATCGAACCGGGGACCACCGAACGCGGGAGACGACGACCGCGCGCTCGAGGCCGGTCGCGTGGGCGCGGCTCGGCTACGTTCTCGTCGCGGCCGTCTTCACCTGTTGTGTCCTCGCGCAGACGTACCTCGCTGGGATTGCCGTCTTCGTCGACCCGGCCAACTGGCGGCTACACGCGGGGTTCGTCCACCTCTTCGAGCCGCTACTCCTGGTGTTGCTCCTCCTCGGCCTGGTCGGGCGGCTCCCCCGGTTCCCGAAGCTGGCACCGGCCGGGCTGTTCGCGCTGGTCTCGGCGCAGTACGCGACCGCGAGCATGTCGGACTCGCTGGTCGCCGCGGTCCATCCGGTGAACGCGGTGTTGATCGTCCTCGTCTCGGCGCTCGCGACGGGACGCGCGTGGTCGGTCGCGTCGGGGAGCTGTGATACCTGACCGCTGGCGTCGCTGAATCGCCCGAACGAGGCCCGCCGAGGTGGGCGAAACGGCACTACTGGCGACTCGCCGATCGGTTCGCGCCGGTCACTCCTCCGCGCTGAGCCACTCGAGCGCGTCCTGCCGACGGTCGAGGAGGGTCCCGAGGTGATCGGCGTCGGGGGTCGCTAGCGTCCCGTCGAGCGCTTCGATCAGGCTCCGGGCGGGAGCCAGCGGCGTGTTCTCGTCCCGGGTACCGTGCCAGCCACGAATCGGGACGTCCGGGCGATCCGGTTCGAGCGACCCGGTCGCGAACGTCCGCGTCTCGCGCGCGACCGCGCTCGCCCCCGGTCGGAGGGCCTCGTGAAAGTCGTCCGCGACGGCGTTCGAAACCGGCCCCGACACCGACCGGTCGGTGTACTGGTTGACGATGGCGTCAGGTCCCGTGATCGACGCGACCGCCTTCGAGAGTCGAAAGAACACGCGGAGCGCGAACGGAACCGTGGCGAGCGCGGTGAGGCCGTTCTCGGCCGGCGGAACGACGGGACTGATCAGCCCGAGCCGGGTCGCTCGGTCGCCGTTCGCGGCCGCGAGTGCGAACGGGCCACCGCCGGAGAACCCGAGAACGCCGGCCCGGTCGATCGACGCCGCATCCAGGAGTTCTTCCAGGTCGTCTCGCCAGTCACTCCATGTCCAGTCCGGCGGTGGCGACGACGAGCGGCCGTATCCCGGACGGTCAGGGACGACGAGCAGGACGCCTTCCTCGGCGGCCTGCTCGGACAGCAAGGCCGCGAACAACCGGGAGCCCGGGGTCCCGTGGTGAGCGACCACGGGATGCCCGCGTGAATCACCGCCGATGGTACACGCGAGCGTCCGGCCGTCCGAGAGGGCGTACTCTTCCGTCCGGAGGTCGGCGTCTCGAGGCGGCGTGGAGGGCACCAACCGTTGGTCAGTGGTGGATTCTGAAGGGGCTTCCGATCGTCGCGTCGATCCGAGTTCCGGTTCGTCCACGGCTCGCGGTGGGAACGACGGCCCATAACGGTACTGCAGGCGTCGGCTCGACCGTCCGCCGCCGCGTCGGTTCGGGGGAAACCACTTTGAGACGGCCCGCGATGGGCTCCACGATGCAGGACCTCGACGGCGACGCGATCGTACTCACCGGTGCCAGTTCGGGAATCGGGGCGGCGACGGCGCGGGCGCTCGCGGAGGCGGGGGCGAACCTCGTCCTCGGCGCCCGCCGGCTCGACCGGCTGGAGACCATCGCGGACGAACTGACCGGGGCACACGACGTGGCGGTGCGGCCGGTCCGGACCGACGTCACCGACCGGGCGCAGGTGGAGGCCCTGATCGAGGCGTCGGTCGAGGAGTTCGGGGGCCTCGACGGCCTGGTGAACAACGCCGGCCTCGCACGCGGCGGCGAGGTGGCCGAGTTGACAGACGAGGAGTACCACACGATGCTGGACGTGAACGTCACCGGCACGTTCTACGCGACCCGCGCGGCGCTCCCGCACCTCCACGAGACCGACGGCACGGTCGTCTTCGTCGGCAGCTTCGCCGGCCAGTACCCCCGTCCGGCGAACCCGGTGTACGCCGCGACCAAGTGGTGCGTCCGCGGGTTCGCCCACAGCCTCGCGGCCCAGGTCGGCGACGAGGGCGTCGCGGTGTCGGTCGTCAACCCGACCGAGGTGCGGACCGAGTTCGGCTCGGAGGACGGCGACCCGTTCGAGGAGCGGTTCGACTCCGAGGACGTGACCGATCCGGGGGCCATCGCGGAGGCGGTGCGGTTCTGTCTGGGCCAGGCCGCGACGGACACGGTGAACGAACTCGACCTCTACCGCCGGGACAAGTTCGCGCACTTCTGACCGGCCGGGGCGACGGAGAGCGATCAGGGAAATCCCACGTCGTACGACGTGTCACGAAGAACTTTTCTCGGGTCTCGATGAATTATCCACGGACATATTTCATGGCGAGCGAGGACGAGTCCGCGCACGAACGCTGCGAGGCACTGACGCGCTCCGAGAAGCTCAGCCTGATCCGGGGGACGGTCCGCCTCGAGGAGGGGCGGGCGACGGGCACCGTCGCGCCGGTCGAGCGGCTCGACGTCCCGCCCCTCCGGATGGCGGACGGACCGCTCGGGGTCAGACTCGACGAGGCGACGGCGTTCCCGGCCTCGCTCGCGCTGGGCGCGAGCTTCGATCCCGACCTCGCACGGGAGTTCGGCGAGGCGATCGGCTGCGAGGCGCGCGCGAAGGGGATGGACGTCCTCCTCGCCCCGGGGTGTAACCTGATCAGGGTACCCCACTGCGGCCGGAAATTCGAGTACTACGGCGAGGACCCCCACCACGGGGCGCGCATCGTCGGGCCGACCATCGAGGGGATCCAGTCGCGTGGCGTCGCCGCGACGGCCAAACACTACGTCGCAAACAGCCAGGAAGCCGACCGTGCGACGGTGAGCGCCGAGGTGGGCGAGCGGGCGCTGCGCGAGCTCTACCTGCCCGCGTTCGAGGCCGCGGCCGAGGCGGACGTCGGGTCGGTGATGGCCGCGTACAACCGGATCGGCGGCGTCCACGCGACCGAACACGAGCGGCTCCTGACCGACGTCCTCAAGGACGAGTTCGGGTTCGACGGCCCGGTCATGTCGGACTGGTGGGCGGTGAACGACGGGGTCGCCGCGGCGCGGGCCGGCACGGACCTGGAGATGCCGGGCGTCGGCGTGTTCGACATGCTGCTGGCGAACTTCGGCGGGTTCGGCCGACTCGCCACGATAGAGGACCGCTGGCCCGACGCGGTTCCCGGCCCCGGCGACGTGGCGGAGCCGCTGTTGCGCCGGGCGATCTCGGGCGGCGGCATCCCGAACCCCACGGAGTCGCTGTTCGCCGAGCAGCTTCCGGCCGCGATGGCGGACGGGACGTTCCCGGAAGAGCGGCTCGACGAGATGGTCCGGCGCGTGCTCACCCTCCACGACCGGGTCGGCTCCCTCGACGGTGACCGTCCGGCCGGCACGCCGCCCGGGAGCCACCGCGACCTCGCGCGCAGGATCGCCACCCGCGGGACCGTCCTCCTCGAGAACGACGGCGGGGTCCTGCCGCTGGCCGAGGAGGCGTCCGTCGCGGTGATCGGCCCGAACGTCGACGAGGCGACGGTCGGCGGCGGCGGCAGTTCGGAGGTCACGCCGGTCACCACCACGAGCCCGATCGAGGGGATCAGCGCCCGGGCGGAGGGGCCGGTGACGGCCGCGTACGGCCACCCGCCGATCGAGAGCGCGTCGATGTTCGACGCGTTCTCGCTCGGGATCGACCTCCCGTTCTCCGACGAGGGGGCCGGCCGCGACGTCGCCGACGCGGAGCGGGCCGCCCGGAGCGCGGACGTCGCCGTCGTCGTCGTGCAGGACGTCGCCACCGAGGCCCGGGACCGGGAGTCGCTCGCCCTGCCCGGCGAGCAGGATCAGTTGGTCAGATCGGTCGCGGCGGCGGCCGATCGGACCGTCGTCGTCCTCCAGACGTCGGGACCGGTCGAACTGCCGTGGATCGACGAGGTGGACGCGGCGCTTTCGGCGTGGTACCCCGGGCAGGAGGTCGGCGGCGCGCTCGCCGACGTGCTGTACGGTGACGCGGACCCGGGCGGACGGCTCCCGGTCACGTTCGCGCCGGAGCGCGACTACCCGGCGAGTTCGCGGACGCGGCATCCGGGCGTCGACGGCGGCGAGGGGTACCCCGTCGCCGAGTACGACGAGGGCGTCTTCGTCGGCTATCGGGGGTTCGACGCGGACGGGATCGAGCCGACCTTCCCGTTCGGACACGGGCTGAGCTACGCCGAGTTCGCCTACCGCGACGCGACGGTCGAATCGACGACGGACGCCTCCGCGACGGTTTCGGTGACGGTCGCGAACGTCGCCGAGCGCGCGGGCAGGGAAGTGATCCAGGCGTACGTCGGGGACGAGGACGCGGCCGTCCCGCGACCGCCGCGGGAACTCGCCGGGTTCGCGTCCGTCGAACTCGATCCGGACGAGGAGCGGACCGTCGAACTGGATCTCGACGACAGGGCGTTCGCCTACTACGACGAGGACGCGGGCGAGTGGACCGTCGACTCGGTGGCGTTCACGGTGGAACTCGGCCGGTCATCGCGGGACGCTCGCGCCACGGTGACCGTCGAACGCTGACCGTGACGGGCCCCCTGAAGTGCCGGTTCGGCCGGTGGGAACCGACCGGCGACGGGCTACTCGCCGGACGGCGCGAGGTTCCCCAGCAGCCGATCGCCGAACGCGATCACGAGGAGGGCGCCGAGGAGGTTGAAGCAGACGTCGAGGAGGGTGTCCCGCCTGCCGTAGAAGACGAGCAGCGGCTCCAGCCCGAGGCGGTCGGCCACCAGGTGGATGGCGTACTCGGCGAGCTCCCAGACGAGGCCGCCGACGAACACGACGGCCAGCACGCGCGGGCCGGGCTCCCGACCGCGGCGGCTGGCGACCGCGTGGACGATGCCGCCCAGCACCGTCGCCGAGTGGGTGTGGGTGAGGTGGTCCCACCACCAGACGTCGTCGTACGGTCCCGCCATCCCCACGGCGTGGGTGAGCATCGCCGTCTCGACGTAGGCGCGCTGCCACGGTCGCAACTCGACGCCACACTCCCCCTCGACGAGAGCGGGGAGGTAGCTGCCGGCGAGCGAGCCGACCGCGTTGATCGCCGTGTTCGGGTTCCCCCGTCGAACCCCGAGCAGGAACACGAGCAGGATCCCGCCCCTGATCGTCCGGTCGACGTGCTGCCCGCGCCCGCTCTCGCTGGCATCCGTCACGTGTTCTCCCGTCAGCAGACGGGACCGCACGGCAAATAGATTCTGTCGCGGACGGCGTCCGTGGTTCCGGTCCTCGAAGCCGACCGGGACGGCTCCGAGGGTCGCCAGGGAGGCCGGACCGCGCCCGTCGGGCGGCTCGGCGGGAGCCTATTCGTCGACGACGCGGACCGGTTTCGACTCGTCGCCGTCGGGCCAGACCAGCTCGTAGTGGACGTCCGCCTCCCCGTCCCCGACGCGTTCCGACCAGCTCTCCCCCGGGAGGTCGATCGATTCGCCCGGGACCTCCCACGTGACCGTCTCGCCGGCAGGGATCTGACGCGAGACGTGTGCGACGGGCCGGTGGGGGAACCACCCGTCCGCGTTGATGCCGCCGACGAACCAGCCCGTCCGGTCCTCCTCGTTGCGGACCGTGAGTTCGAACGTCGTGGTGCCGCCCAGCGGGACGGTCTCCGCGACACGCCACCCGTCCAGCGACAGCGAGGGCAACGGTGCGTCAAGTTGCTCCCGGAGTCGGTCGTCGGGACGCCACTCGCCACCCGGCCAGACGAGCGCGGCGTCGCTCGCGTCGCCGGTCGCGGGAATCTCGAACGCGACCCAGCCGGACCCGTTCTCGCCGGAGTACTGCTCGTCGTCCGACCCGTCGGACCCGCGTGCCGGGATTCGTTCCCACGTTTTCGGCGCGTGATCGGTTCCGTCGAACCGGAAGCGGAGGGCCGACCGCGAGGGGGGCGACCCCGAAACCACGGAAACGGACAGGACCAGGTACTGCCGGTCGCGCTCCGCGACCAGCCGGTAGTAGTCGGTGTCCAGTTCGACGAGTGCCGGCTGGAGCGCGTCGAGTTCGACCGTGAGCTCCCTCTCGGAGTGTGTCGTCGCAGTCGCCGTCGGCGAGACGGCGGTCTCGCTCGCCGGCGTGTCGGCCCCGCCCTCCTGTCGCGAGGAACAGCCGGCGAGGCCGGCGAGGCCGGCACCACAGAGACCGAGCACTGCGCGTCGCTGCATGCCCGTTCCCGGCTCCCGGCGTCCTGAATACTTTGTGTGACCCGACCGTGAGAGAGCCCCTCTCTCAGCGGATACTCCCCGGCGACGGGACGCACGTCCCCGATCAGGCCCGTCAGCAAGGGCACGTGTGGAGTTTCGAGACCCGAATCCGGGGAAACTCACCGACTCGACGTCGCCGGCGACGCTTCGTGGCTCACCAGCACGAGTGACGACCCACGAGCGACCGCGGTCAGGTGAAGTACCGGTCGGGGACGTAGCCGCGAACCCGGGCCGGAACGAGCGCGGCGAGCGAGGCGGCGAGCCTGCCGAGCGGCTTTCGAAGGGCGACGTACAGCAGCGAGACGGCGAGCAGCGACGACACGACCGGCTGGACGTTCGGCGCGGCGTCGAGGACGACGAGGAGCGGCGCCGAAAACGCGAGCGACACCAGCAGGTCCTCGGGCGCGCCGTCGTAGCGGACGACCCGTCGCGGCCGCCGCCAGCGACCGCGGGCGTGGTCGTACACCGCCCGCTCGGAGGTTCCCTCCCACGGCCTGAGTTCCAGGCCGCCGCCGTAGACGTCCATGCGGGCGTGGAGGGCGGCCCCGACGAGAAACGCCGCGAGCGCGACCGTCGCTTCGGTCGGGACGAGCGCGGCCAGGCCCACGGCCGGCACCGCGGCCACCGACCCGTACACCGGGTAGTGGAGCGTCTTCCGGTGGCCGGCGTACAGGTCGAGGTCCGGGACGAACCCACCGACGCCGCCCGCGACGAACGCCGCGGGTGCCAGTTCGGGAGCCACCAGGGAGACGGGAACCGCGAGCAGCATCCCGGCCAGCGCGTGGGTCGTCGCCATCATCGTGGCCTCCGTAGGCGGGTAGGAGGTGATATGCCTGTCGCCCCCGTCGACCTCCCATCCGGCCAGTCCGTCAAATACTCCCGTCGTCCTCGCCGCTCGCCCCCTCTTCGCCCTCTTTACCCCCTTCGCCCGCAACGTTTCCGATGATGCGCCCGACGTCGGCGTGGCCCGCGAGCAGTTCCTCCATCACCTCGACCGTCCGCTCGTCGCGCGTCCGCCCGTTCCGGATCACGTCCTCGGCGCGCTCGACGGTGGTCAGGGTGTCCCCCGAGACGAGCAGGACGGGAACCCCGGCCTCCTCGGCCGCCCCGAGCACGGACCCCGGGGGACGCTGCCCGCCGGTGAGCACGAGGCAGTTCACGCTGCCCGCCTCGATGGCGGCGGTGTGGATGTCGGCACGGTCGCCGCCGGTGATGACGGCCGCGTCCCGGCTCCGCCGGAAGTACCGCAGCGCCGCGTCCCCGCCCATCGCGCCGACCAGGAACCGCTCGACGAGCGCATCCGTGTCCCCGCCCGTGAGCAGGTCCGCTCCGAGTTCCGCCGCCAGTCGATCGACGGTCACGCCGGCGAGGTCCCGCCGGTGCGGGAGGATGCCGACCGTCTCGATGCCCCGCGACCCCAGGAACGGGACGACGTCGGCCTCCAGGGTGTCGTAGGCCGCGTCGTCGACCCGGTTGAACAGCACGCCGGCGAGCCGGTCGCCCACGTCCGCGGCCGCGGCGAGCACCTCGTCGACGTCGCCGGGCTCCCCGTACTCCGCGACGAGCAGGACCTCGGCGTCGAGCAGGTCGGCCACGGCCGGGTCGGTCAGGTCGACGACCGCGCCGGTGTGGACGTCGCCGCCGCCCTCGACGAGCACGAGGTCCCGGCCGGCCGCCAGGCCGTCGAACGACTCGCGGATCCGGTCCCGGAGCGCGTCGGGGTCCTCGCGCCCACGGACCGCTCCCTCGATGAAGGTGGGCGAGTAGACGATGGGTTCCATCTCGTGGGTCTCCGCGCCGGTGTCGAGCAGTTCCCGCGCCAGCATCGGATCCTCGTCGAGCGTCTTGCCGACGACGCTCCGCAGGCGGGTCCCCTTCGGTTTCATGTAGCCGACCGACAGGCCGCGGCCGGCCGCGATGCGGCCGAGCGCGACGGCGATGGCGGTCTTGCCGATGCTCTCGCGGGTCGAGGTGACGAGTAACGTGCGTGTCATTGGAGCTCCTCCGGGTTCACGGTGAGTCGCAGGTCGACGGCCCGGACGCCGTCGGGGGTCGCGACGAGGGGGTTGACGTCGAGTTCGACGATCGCGGGGAAGTCGGCGACGAGCTGGGAGAGCCGCCCGACGGCCTCGACCACCCCGTCGAGGTCGACCGGCTCGCGGCCCCGGGCGCCCCGGAGCAGCGGCGCGGCGTCGATCTCGCCGGTCATCTCGCGGGCGTCCGCCTCGGCCACGGGTGCCAGCCGAAACGTGGCGTCCGAGAGCACCTCGACGAAGATGCCGCCCAGCCCGAACAGCACGAGCGGGCCGAACTGCGGGTCGCGGTGGCTCCCGACGATGGTCTCGACGCCGGCGTCGACGTCGACCAGCTCCTGGACCTGGACGCCCAGCAGCCGGGCGTCGGGCTGGTAGTTGCGGAGGCGGGTGACGAGGTCCTCGTAGGCGTCGGCCACGTCGGCGGGGTCGACGCCGACCCTGACGCCGCCGATGTCGGACTTGTGGACGACGTCCGGGCTGACGAGCTTCAGCGCGACCGGTTCACCGATTCGCTCGGCGACAGCGCGGGCCTTCGCCGGGTCCTCGACCACCTCGCCCTCGGGCGTCGGGATGCCGTACGCGTCGAGCACGTCCATCGCCTCGACGCCGAGCTGGTTGTCCCGCCGCTCGGTCACGGCCGAGAGCGTCTCGCGGGCCCGCTCGCGGTCGACGTCGAACGGCTCGAACTCGCGCCGCTCGCGTCCGCGTCGCTCGTCGTACTCGGCGAGCGTGTCCAGTCCCGCGACCGCGCGGGCCGGGTCGAAGTAGGTGGGAACGCCGGCCTCGCCGAACGTCCCGCGGGCGTCAGCGAGCCGTGGGCCGCCCATGAGACAGGCGGCGACCGGGACCTCGTGTTCCTCGCCCAGCGCCACGGCCGACTCCGCGAGGTCGCCGAACGCCAGGGTCGCCGTCGGCGCGGTGATGAGGACCACCGCGCCGACGTTCGGGTCCGAAATCGCCGCCTCGAGCGCCGCCTCGAAGCGGTCGACGTCCGCGTCGCCGACGACGTCGACCGGGTTGTACACGTTCGCCTCGGCGGGGAGCGCCGCGTCGAGCGCGTCGAGGGTGTCGTCCGCGAACGACGCCAGCGAGAGCCGGTCGGCGTCGCCCACCGCGTCGGTCGCCATGACCCCGGGGCCGCCGGCGTTGGTCACGACCGCGACGCCGTCGGTCGCTAGGTTCCGTCCGGCCGCGAACGCCCGGGCGGCGTCGAACAGCTCCTGGACGGTGTCGGCGCGGACGACCCCCGCCTCCGCGAGCGCCGTCCCGTACGCGCGGTCGCTCCCGGCGATGGCGCCGGTGTGGCTCGAGGCGGCCTGCGCGCCGGCCTCGGTCCGCCCGGACTTCACCACGACGACCGGCGTCTCACGGGTCACCTCGCGGGCCGTCTCGACGAACGCGCGCCCGTCCTCGATACTCTCCAGGTAGCCGACGACGACGTCCGTCTCCGGGTCGGCCCCCCACTCGCGGAGGAAGTCGGTCTCGTCGAGGACGGCCTTGTTGCCGAGCGAGACGACTTCGTTGAAGCCGAGGCCGGACTCGCTCGCCCAGTCGACGACGGCGGTGACGAACGCCCCCGACTGGCTCATGAACGAGACGCCCCCCGCCGGGGACGCGTCGGGGCCGAACGTCGCGTTCAGCCCCGCCGGGCTGCTCATCACGCCGAGGCTGTTCGGGCCGACGAGGTTCAGGTCGTACTCGGCGGCCAGTTCCCGCAACTCGCGTTCGCGCGCCGCGCCCTCCGACCCCGCCTCGCCGAACCCGGCGGTGAGGACGACGACGTCGCGGACGCCGGCCTCACCGGTGTCACGCAGCACGTCGGCCACCGCCGAGGGCGGCACCGCCACCACCACGAGGTCCGCGTCCGCATCCGCCACGCTCGCGACGCAGGGGACGCCGAGCACCGACTCCCGTCCCGGGTTCACGGGGATCACCTCGCCGGCAAACTCGGCGAGGAGGTTCGCCGTGACGGCGCGGCCGACCGACCCCTCGCGCTCGGTGGCCCCGACGACGGCGACGCGGTCCGGGGAGAACAGCCCCGACAGGTCCCGGTCCCGATCAGCCATGCGCCTCGGGGAGTCGCGGCCGGTCGCGTCGTGACGCCCCCGACGGCTGCGTTTGAGTCCTCGCCATCGTGCCGGAGAACGTTGTCCGCCCGTTCACAAGAGTCTGCGGCCCGTCGTCCGCGGGACGCTTCGGTCCGCGACGCTCCGGGCTGCTCCGCCGCTGGCTGACCGCCGCGGCTAGCCGTGCGTGAAGATGTACGTCTGGCCGTCGTCGACGCCCACGCAGAGGTCGAGCAGCTTGGAGAGGTCGAGGCTCGTCGGGTTCTGCTTGCAGACGATGAGGTCGTCGAACGGCCGCTCGCAGGCCGGGCAGGCGACCGAGACGGTGTTCTGGAACGATTTGATGGCGGCGTTCTCCTCGCGGGGCGTCAGCGACGCGCGCAGTTCGTCGGTGTCGACGTCCATGGTCGTCTCTACGGGTGCGGGGTCATTACTCTCGGGGTGGCTGGAGCTGTCCTCCAATGAAGAGTGGGTCGATAGATACTGAGTGGAATGTGCATTCAATCAGGAGCAACTGTGAGGCCAGAGGATGGCCACACTCCATACACGAAACCACCACACGAAAACCGATTATGAACGTTCTCTGGAGAATGACAGCCCTGCAGGAGGGCTCATAATCGGGGATATTCCCCGCAAGAACACTCCCCCCTCGCATCACAATCAGAACTAGGACGCGAACACGAGCGGCACGCAAACCCGACACAACCCCCGATAGCGGGCGCGAGCGGCCGTCTACGCCATGCATACACCGTCAGTGACGACACGTTCTGATCGGTACTTGCGGTGCTCACAGCTTCATACTCGGTTGCAGTCTGGCGATTACGTATCGAGCGCCTCCCCACAACCGATTCATCGTCGACGCACGAAACCCCCAGACGCGAGTGATGGTCACTAGCCGTGACTCACAGGGGAGGTGACCGCCCACACGTCGTGAACCCGTCCGCTCACCTAGTCGCGACACAGAACCGGTCGAGGGGGCCTCTTCCGGGGGTTAACGCTGAGTATGAACCCCGATGGCCATCGTGGAGACCGCGAGCGACCGTCTCAGTCCCGCGCTGCTCTTCGGCCCAGCTATGACCCTGAACTATCGGCTTCGTTGAACGCGTATTGGTCAGACACCTTTCCAGCTGATCCAGCCGGTAGGTAGAACTGCTTAGTTATCGACTGCGACCAGAATCTGTTGATATATAGGAATGGTGATATATTAACATATGACTGTAGTGGAGGACGGATTGACCGCCGCCCAGATAAACAGATTCAGCAGTCAGAACAGTGTGTCTCTGAGTACTAAGGGACGAGTCTCAGCGGTTGACCAGCAGAGGTAGACCTAAGTACATTGTTGGCAAGTAATCATGTACACAGCTATCACAGTACGTGAGTGCCGATGAGATGGGATTGGATACTACTGGCGCTGCTCGTCTTGTTCTTACTGCTCTTGTTAGTGGTTAGTACCGTGGCTGAACCTCTTACCGTCACAACCGTTTCGACTGAGGCATCACATCTCGAAGAGACGTACCAGGTTAGTCACGAGACTCATGAGCAAATGACCGCTTCCGGCTGAAGGACCACGCGTTCACGTTCTACAGTACCAGTACTACTTTGGGACGAGGTGAAGTATCAATCTCAATGGCTCCAATACGCCGCTTGGTTGTCGACGTGCTGAAACCCTATGAACCGCCGACGCTTGCGTTCACCCAGCAGATTGCAGAGGCTGAAAGCATCGCCGGCGTCAATGCGACGCTCATCGAACTTGACAGAGAGGTCCAGAATGTTAAGTTTACCATTGAGGGAGAAGAGATCAAGTACGACGACGTCAAGACGATCATTGAGGATGCGGGTGGGACGATTCATTCGGTTGACCAGGTAGTGTGTGGGGAGTACATCGTGGAGGACGCCCCAACCCCACAGGACTGATGGGGGCGAAATCCAACTCAGAGTCGCTGACGGAGCGATTGGGGCTCGACAGAATTGGGCCGATTGCGAGGCGGTACTTCGTTTCAAATGGGTTTGACGGTGCGCTCACCGGAGTCGGAGTTACCGTCGGCGCGTACCTTTCCGGAGTGCCTGACGGCTTCACCGTCATCAGGATTGGCCTTGGGGGCGCCGTCGGTCTCACCACCTCTGGCGTGTGGAGCGTCTGGGAGATCGAACGCGCCGAGATGCGTGCCGAACTACACGATATCGAGGACGCGATGCTCACCGACTTGAGTGATACCCAGATCGAGCGTGAGAAGACCAGTACTCAAGTCGTAAATGCGGTGATGAGCGGGCTCGGTCCGCTGTTCGGGATGGTTTTGCCGCTCACACCCTTTCTATTCGAAGGTGTTGTTCTCTCGTTGTTCCACGCCACGCTCATCTCGGTAGCGCTCGCGGTCGGCGTGTTGTTCGCCTTCGGTGCCTATATGGCGTCGATCTCCCGCCAACAGTGGTACGTTGCTGGGATTCGGATGGGGCTCGCGGGAATCGTCGTCGCGGTCATTAGCATCTTTCTCCCCGGCTAAACATTCCATGTAGGACCGGTACTGGGGTCGAGGTCGTCATTGGTACATTGACCTATATGCCTCTACCTGGGGTTGGGCTGACCTTGGATCGGCTACTTTCCACAGTACGGTGGTGAGTGATGACAGCGTCCTGCAGCGAAGAGAACGAGATAACATTCCTCGCGTCGACAAGTTCACTACCTGTATTGAGCGATCGACGGTGCAGAAACTATCACCTCCTGAGCGTTTCGGCGGAGTCGAACGATCGCCCATCACACCATTCTCCTCATGGCAGCTCACCATCCGCAAGCCGATCACGGAGCCACCCAGCCGGATACATCGCCGTCAACCCTGGCGTCTCGATAGTGAACTGCTGGGGCGGGGTCGTCTTCGCATACGTCTTCTCGACGCGGGGCTCGCCCTCGGGCGGATCGTTCAACGCCTGGAGGACGTCGTGGCCGTCCGACTGTTTCATCACCACCCAGATGGCGTCTTCCACCCCACAGTCGGCCATCTTATCGAAATCCTCGGGGACCGCACGCTTGATGTCGTGATTCACCCGTTCTGCTTCGACGGCGGCGACGACGTCCCCCTCGTCGTCGAGCCCTGCGATGTCGAGCCGACGGTTCTCATCCAGATCGTAGTAGGGGACGACCTCGACGACCGGCGAGTCTGGATCAGCCACGAAGGCTCGTTCGAGATAGCGCCGGCCGATCTCGACGGCAAAGACGTGCTGGCTCGACTCCTCGAGATCGCCCGCACCGTGGCCGTAATCGACGCCCTGACGATAGCTCTCGCCGATGACCGAGCGCCCATCTGGCGTCACCGTGTACATGCGATGGGGGTGGTCCGTGTCGTGGCGAAGGAGGTCGGCATCGAGCAGATCCTGAATCGACTCGGAGCCAATGGCGATGTACTCCTGTAAGCGGAGCATCGAATCGGTGAGAAGGTCGTATTCTAGTGGATCATACCGCAGTTGCTGGGCGTTGTAGACCGCCTGGAGGAACATGAGCTGGTGCTCTGACCAGTCTGAGACGTGCCGCTCATCGGGGGTGAGCTTGAGATTCACCGCACAGATGGGGACGTCATCACTGTCGACGGCATCCAGGCTCGAACAACACGCGATGGCGCGTTTCATCCCCTCGATCGAGGGGTCGTAGCGATTGCCACAGCCCGTACATTCGAGCGAGTTCATCTCGGGGGCATACTCGACCGTCGGCGGCATCCGGTTCGTATGCGGGAGCGCCGTATCGACCCGCAGTTGTGGAGCATCCTCGTCGTCCGTGATCGCTGACTCGTCGTGGGCTGCGACGCTCGGCTCGCCCAGCGTGAGTCCAACGTCGCTGCGGGTCCGCTCGCGGACCGACTCCAGCGCCTCACTGAATCCGTCTACACCTTGCTCGGCTGGCGGCCCAGCGGGATGGCCTGGCGGTGGGGGGAGCGATTCGACCGTGAACGGTCGTGGTTCGTCAACGCCGAAGGCGGCGGGGAGCGAGACGAGCCACTGGCCACGACGAAGCGCACGTAACCGATTGCCCACCGCCTGGGCATCCATCTCGGCTGTCGCCAGTCGGGCTGCGAGCTGGCGGTCGATCGGAACGTTCCCCGTCACGAACGTCGAAATGTTGTTCAACACCTCATCGTAGGCACCAGCATCGGTCTCACGCAACTGTGCGGGAAACTGCATGGCGAGCATCATCGAGCAGTTGAACCCCCGTGACTGGGCCAGCAGCTCCGTCAGGAGGTCCGAGACGGCGACGCTCGCTGCCTCCTCGACGTAGACGTTCACCAGGGCGTCATCCTCACCACGCTGTGTCCGTCGACGCAGTGCGGTCCACAGGTTCGAGAGGACGACCAGGGTGAGGACGCGCTGTGCCTGTGATCGCAACCCACCCGTATCGAAGATGAGCACCTGATTCTCGTTGAGGTGGTCTGCGAGATCGAAGTGGGGGTCGATGGCTGCTGGTTCATCCGTGTCATCGGCATCGTCATCCCTCTCACTGCCCTCTGGAACGTGATTGAAGATGCGGGCGAGCCGCTGGTCGACGGGAATCTTCTCCATCCTATTTGCCACGCCCTGCATGATCTCGTCAAACGTCTGAGCGCGGTTCGCGACCACGCCACCGAGCATTCGTTCGAGGTCGCCATCGCTCACCGGTGGGACGGATTGGCGTTCGTGCATCTTTCGAACGGCGCCATGGAGCTCTCGATGGGAGAACGCATCTTGCCCGTTGATCGGGTCGAACAGCGCTTTCACCATGTAGCGGATGACGTCAGGTGAGCGGACGGCCTGCTCGAAGCGGTCACGGCCCATGATCTGGGTGAGAATCTCGACGTAGTGATCGGTGACGTCCTCGACCGCAGTGGTTCGAGAGATGCCGGCATCGAGTTCGTCGCGAATGTCGAAAAAGCCGAACGCGGGGAGAACCTTCGCACAGTCGAAGTAGAGGACATTGTCAAGCGTGCCGTATTCTGCATAATGGGCGCGGAGGTAGTCGATGGCCATCCCGTCGCCCTTGGGTTCGATGACGATGTCCGCGCCGTCGGTCGCAGCGTGGTTCTGGAGGACCCCGTTGACCGTGGAGACCGATTTCCCACCCCCGGTCTTTGCGAATATCCCGACGTGAAGCGACTGGAGGGCCGGTGGAAGTACGAGTGGCTCGCCATCGGGTGTGCCGTCCTGAGTGAGCGGCGTCCCGAGTGGGAGTCCGGAGCCGCGATAGCGTGCAAGTAATCGGTTGGGCGGTCGCGAGAGCGCCGTTCGCTCGCCGGGCGTCGGGGCCAGGGCTCTCGCCCCAGTCGTGGTGAGCGAGCCGCCATCGACCAGACAGAACACGGGCGCTTCGTCCGGATCGACGACGATGCCCCGACTCGTGTTCTGCGTCCACGGGAGTTTCGCGGTGAGCGTGTCGTAGTTGGGCGGGTGGACGGTTCGGTCGAGGAGGTCCGTGCGGACGCCTCGTGCCTTCGAGCCGTTCCGAACACGGGCATCGATGCGATACCAGGTGTGGCTCACCGTCTCGAGTGCGTTCTCCAGGGCGTCGAACGCGACTGGTGGCGTCCCCTCGGCATTCGTCTCACGCCGTCGGGCGACGATACGGGCGGTACAGACGAACGATCGCCGCGAGTCCTTCGCGTCGATCGCGTCCATTCGCCCCTGCTCTGGGTGGTCCCTGCTTCTGCGATGAGTGTCTGGCTCGTCCGTGGGGATGATTCCGTCGAGCGCTCGCATCGCCGGCGTATCGAGGCCCTGCTCCAGGTCTCCGAGCCGGCCGGTCGCAGCGCTCGTCCAGTCTGGAAACGGCTGGAGCAGCGCCTGATAGACCGCGGGCGTCTCCAGGCGTGCGAGAGCTTCGAGGACGGCTGCGAGCGGGAGGCGGGTGTCGGCGTCGTCTCTAAATGACGTGAAAGACGTGAGCTGTGTCATCCAGTCGTCGCGCCGGGCTGCGTGTCCATAGAACTCGATGGCGTGGTAGTGGTCGTTCGCGGGTCTGGCTGGTTCTGCGGGTTCTCTGTCGGTGTCAGAGAGAGTGTCTCCCGAATCGAGTTGTTCTCTCTCCTCACTGGGTTCAGCGTCGGGGGTGTCTTCGGCTGACGTGGTCTCGGGGGCGATCTCTGCAGGATGGAAGTCGACGCGCCGGAGTTCGTACTCGTTCGGGACGAGCGCCCGACAGAGCTGTTCGAGCTGGTCGAACACTGCGTCGTCGTCGACGCCGATGAAATAGCGGACCGGTGTGTCGGGGTCGCCGTCGGTGACGAGCAACCACTCGAACGTGAGCGGTGCCGGGCCGCTGGCTATCCTGTTCCAGAGGCGGGAATACCAGGGGATCTCTTCTGCTGTCGTGGGGCGTGTGAGCGAACAGAGTCGGCCGAACTGTGAGACGACTGTTGTTGGGTTCAACGCGGCATCGGTCGGCGTGAGTTCGAGATACTGTCTGGAGGGCGGTGGGTGATCGGTCGTGGGTGTTGTGGCCATGTGGTCGCGTGTGTACTCGATGCCGACCAGTGTGGAGGCTTAAAGCTGCGTTCAGGGCCGTTGATGTGTCTTACTGAGACCTGCTTTCGTGGTTGGGTTTCGGGGTGTGCGGTCGGTCTCTGGCCAGTGTGGACGAGCAGACGCGTACAGCTCGCGTGTGACCGAGCTCGAATCAGTGGGGATCTCTACTGGGACGGTGGCTGTATCTTGAGTGGCCCGTACCGACTCCCGACTCCATACGTGAGGACAGCCATCGCGGTTAACGCAGTTCCACCGAGCACCAATACTGCGAGTACCTCCCTGGGAGAGCGAACGATGAACGGTTGCCACGCAGACCCAGGTATACCCGCAACAGCACGTCGTCGAGTGCGAACACTGCGAGAAACTCCGAGGCTGGTGAGGCCAACTCCCGCAGTCCACCGGAGCTTCGTCTGCCACGAGAGGGACCGATTGGTCGGATCCGAATAGACGATGCCCATCGCGAGGAGGGCGATGAACGGTGCGACGATGAGTGGATGGAGGGGGATGCCGATTCACACCGGGTCAGTGGCATATAACGATCGGTGGCTGTGTTGGAATCATATTATTCGACATCGCTCCTCGTGAAAAAGCCGCTCAGGAGGGCTGCGCATAGATCAGGTAATTCATCCACTGCTGTTGTGAAACCAACCGCCTGTGGAATTCGACATGCCAAGTTATTCCTTCTATATGATTTCAGTTGACGGGTTGTGTGGGATCGGGCTTCACACTTCAGGGAACACGGCAAAGAACTCGTCAAGAGATTTCATCAATATAGGTCCGTCGTCGCCTTCAATTCCTTCACACACATTTGGAATGATATCCTGATTAATCCATTTCTTTTCACCGACAAACGCATCAGATGCATAGATAGCGTAGGCACAAATCTCCATGTCTACATAATCCTGTGTTTCGATGTTCTCATTTGGCTGAATCTGCTTTGCGTGCTCAACAGTAAGCTGCCTTCTTACGTAGCCGAGTTTTGAGGCATCGCTCAACTCGACTCGAGCCCGATCGTCATCTCGTTCGACATACCGCCAGAATGCAGCCATCTTCAAATAACTCTCCCCGCCTTCATCATGGATGTCACTAAGCTCGCGAGATAAGTCCGAAAACCCTTCATCAGGGTCTTGCTCCATCGAACGGAATAAGAATCTCAGTGTTTTTGCCGCCCCGAAGTCCAACGTGTATTCCTTGAGGTTGTCGCGGATTTCGGGCGGAGGGATTAGCAAAGGGTCGTCCGAGTAATGGTATCCATCAGAATTATAGTCTTCAACTACAACATATGTGTCGGTGATTTCGGCGATAATATCGCTTAGTGTGTCTTGCTGATCCCATTTGGCAAGATCGATGAAATTCGGTCGAGTGAATAGAACATTGAATCCATGTCTTCGCTTCGACTTTTCGAATTTAGAAAGGATGTTCTGGTTTTCCTTGAGTGCGATCCAGTGGTTAGTATCCAGAATCACATCCAACATTCAAATTCAAGTTTTTGTTTGAAGGTTAATAGCTTTCGCAGGGGGTGACAAGCAACCGAGCGTCGTTCAGTGTTTAATTTCGGCCGACGACTCACAACCTTGGTTGTGCCCATTCCTCTCCAAGAGACCATGCTCGTCTGACATTGTCTTGATGCCCTGTACGTAGCTTCCCTTCCCCCGAATCTGTTAGCAGTTGAGGTATCAATAGAGCATAGGTCTCATTTCGAGGGATAGTCTCGCATCAGGAGACGTGGTTCGAAATGCGGCCTCGGTCCATGGGGCGTAGGCAATGTGTGCGGATTGTGGGAGAAGTGCAGCCGTCGAATCGCTGAGTGTCTCCGATACTGGCCCAAACTGGTTCAGAAGTGGGTTCTCTCTCCGTGATTGCTGGATGCGGTGGCTGGTTCTCGTGTGGATTCGCGGGGCTGTCTGGCGTTGTGGTGTCCTCGAAAGCCCCCGTGGCGCTCGGCTCGGTACGGCCGCTGTGCTCCTCGCTCGCGTTGCTCGCTGTGGTGCTTGACGGTCCGTTCCTCCCCGAGCGCCACGGCCCCTTTCAGTCCCACCCCGTGGCTCGTCGGGGGTGACGTCCGTGTTTTTCTGGTGTGTACGTCAGAAAGTCTATCAGCACCCCTGCGGGGTGAGGTGCTTTGAATTGTACAACAGTGCGTCAGTTCCACGACGGCTTGCCGACTACCTTCCGACTCGCTCTCCCCAGCGGGGTGATCCCCTGATCGGGTTTCCGAGTCGGTGTTCACACCACCCGCGAGATCGGTCAGTGACGGTTCTCTCAGGTGATCTGCTGGACTGCTGTGAGCGATGCGGGACGGTCCTGACCCGGACGCCACTCTGGGAACCATGGCTGGACGTCGACGCGGGTGAGCGATGACAGCGCATCGGTTCACGATCACGTTCGACCTCGAGGACGGGAGTCAGCGACAGCTTAGATTCCAGCCGATGCTCGTCGAGGGCGGGTGGAAGCGGATCGAACTAAGGCGGGAGACGCCCGAGGGACCGTGGTACCAGGAGGAGGTCGAGTCGGTGCGAGAACTGACGCTGGACGCTGAGCCAGTCGCACAGTCGATGGCGTTTCCCGGACCGTGAGCTCATGGCATAGGACGGAGGTGACTCATCGACGCCTACAGTACTACTGTATTGGCTCCGTTGAAATCTTCGGGGAATTATAGGTTCAATCAGTAGTGTGGGTGGATGCAGGCCTTCTCAAAGTCGCGGTTACTGCGGTTCGTCGGATAGGCCTTTCACTTGGCTCGACAAGCAATTGCACAATACTCCTCGAAGTTCTCGAAACGACGCTACACGCTTCACCAGCATATCGTCCTTCTGTGTCTCAAAATTCGGATCAATACGACTTTCCGCACCCTACTTGACGAACTCATCGAGATGCCACGCATCCGGAAGGCTATTGGCTCACCAGGATTCCGACTCCGTCAACCCTCTGTAAAGCGTTTGACCGGTTCGATATGGCCGTGTGGAGGGTACTTCTCAATCTCTCTGTACCCCTTCTTCTGACGAACGGTTCGTCGGGATCGATGCATCGGGCTTCGACCGTAGTCATGCCTCCAAGCACTACACGAAGCGAGCGAATCTGACGATCCAGCAGTTGTAAGTCACGTTATTGGTCGATACGAGAGCGAATGCAATCCTTGACCTACACGTGACGACGACCAGAAAACACGATACGTAGATTGCTCCATCATTCATCACACGGAATACTGACGATGTTGCGATTCTTCTCGGAGACAAGGGTTACGACGACCAGATGATTCGCACGTTGGCTCGTGAGAAAGAGGTGCGTCCGATCATCAAATACCGCGAGTTCTCGCCCCTCGAGAAAGCATAGAACGCACGATTAGATGCCAACCTCTACGGTCAGCGAAGTCAAAATGAGGCGGTTAATTCTCGTATCAAGCGGAAATACGGGTCTTTCGTTCGTTCTCGACGTTGGTGGAAGCAGTTCCTCGAACTTTCCATCGGTTGTCTCACCCACAATCTCGACCAGACACTCTAATCAGAAGGTGTGTGTGTGAATTATGAAAACTCTGCCGACTACCAGACCCCCTGTGTCCGATACTCCTCCATATTCAGCATGGCTTCGCCATCCTATCACTGGTTGAGGATTTCAACAGGGCCGACCGTTTTAAAGGGAGGTCCTGTGATGTTATTCTCCAATGAATCTTCACAAACTCATAGTAAAGAATTACCGCTCAATTCAAGGAGAGGAAAGCGGTGAAGCGATTGTTTTCAAAGGAGTAGACTGTTTAGTAGGGAAGAACAATGCAGGTAAAACAAATATTCTTTCCGCAGTTCAGTTTTTATTAAATAATCCAGAGAAAGAACTGGATGAAGAACTTTACTGGAATCGGGAAACGAATCGAGAAGTGGCGGTCAAGGGGTTTTTCAGGTTTGACAAAAGCGAGTTAAATCGAGCAGACGAGGGAGCTCAGACAGATCTTGAGCCATTCTTATCCGAAGTCGACGAAGATACAGTAGAAATCGGTGTTTGTCAAATTGTTCCACCTGGAATGGACCACCCGAACCCCGACGCAAAACTCGTGAAATCCGTGCCAGTGGAAGGGGAGATGGCGTTCGATTCATTCGAATCAGACCATAGCCAGTGGTGGGAAAACGCGACCAGTGACGATCACGATGACACAAAAACAGATTATCGAAATCATCTGCGACAGGACTACAGCCTCGTTGAAGAGTATGTAGACGAGGCGAAGTTGAAGCAGAAGGATTCGTGGTTTAAAGGTTATCTGAAATGTGTCGACGAGAACAATATAGACGCAGACCACGATGCGGTCCCCTTGGATATACCAAGTGGAGTTGAGACTCCCCTGTTCGAACAGCTCTTGCCTCGCACCATCAATATCCCAGCAGTTCGAGAGGTAGAGTCAGCAACACAACGGAGTGGAGAACTCGGGCAATTACAACAGGCACTATCCGAAGCGATACAGGACACTCTTGATAACGAGGTCCAAGAACAACTTGAAACACTCCGCGGTAGGCTAACACCTGACGGTAGCCAGGATCGGTTTAACGCAATCAGTATAATCGAGGAGAATATCACACAGCATCTACAGGAAACGTTCACGGACAGGAAAGCGAGCCTCACATTCCCAGATTTCACATCAGAGTATGTCCTCCGAGACATGCAACTTGAGATAGATGAGACAGATTTGGAAGGGCTGTCAATGCGGAATGTCGGTGAAGGTGTCAAGCGGACGCTTATTTTTAGCCTGTTACGAACCCTCGCGGACCTACGCGAGGAAACATTAGGTCTCAGAACGGGTCCCGAAGAGAGCCTTGAGGGAGAAACAACCCAACGTCCGCTCTTGATTCTCTACGAAGAGGCGGACCTTTTCCTCCACCCTCAACTCCAAACAACGCTGGTGTCCGCATTCAACCAGTTAGTAGACAATAACGCCCAGGTTATTTTCTCAACCCACTCCCCTGTCATGGTGAGATATGATACCGGAGGTGATTCTGAGAGGTCAGCTGACACAATAAACGTGGTCAGAAAAGAAAATACAACCACCGTTTCTCAATTCCACAGGGCACTAGAAACGATAGGACATCAAGGAACGGAAAGGCTGACTCGTCTTCATCGGATCTCTTCCTACATTTTCGCAGATACAGTCCTCCTCGTGGAAGGAGATACTGATCAAATAATACTGGAAAAAATAGCCCCCCATTTCGACTCGCAATGGGACTTCAATAGTCACGATATTCCTGTGTTAGAAGTAAGTGGCAAGGACTACGTTCCTATTTTCGAAAAAGTACTTTCCGAACTGGGAATCTCCGCGTATTCCGTTCTGGACCGAGACGCTATTCCAAAAACAGTCCAAGAGTTCCCTCTTTCAGGACGTTCTCAGACGAAGCTTGATGAGTTAGAGCAAACTGCAGACGAGTGTGTAGCCGACGAAGATGTTTCTGATGGATTTGACTATAGCACAATCGAGGAGCGGTTCAAACACATGAAATCTGAGGCCGTTGAGAATCTAAAATCGCTTCACTCGGCTCTAGAGCAAGGGCAAGAACCCGAAGAAGATGGTATTGGGTCACTGGAAACATTGATCGCCCGCGAGGAGAGTCGTGGAGACGACTCATCCCAACCCCTAGTAAACCAGAAGATGATCTTGGGTCATCCTGATGTGCAAGAAAAACGGACACAGCTTGTCAGAACCCTCATTGAAGACAATAATGCCCTCGTTCTCGAAGGCACTATAGAAGACTATTATCCAGATTCTGGACACAGCACCCAGAAAGCGATGGAATTCACTCCAGGAGATTACTCTCAAGAAGAGCTCAGGGAGAACTTTACTACATTTTCGGAGGGAGATACGACTGACTTGGAGTTATTCTTAAGCAGAATATTCGATGTAGGAGAGGTGTAGCGTAATACCTCAGTAGCGAGGTTTGAGGAAACGTCTCAACAACAGGCAACACCCTTCGCGCTCCCCGATCTTCTCTCTAAGTTCGATTGTATATAAGCGTGGTAAAGGATAGCACCGAGCAGTCACCTTGTTACCGACCGAAGTGTGAAAAACAACCATATCTTTATCTTAAGATTAATCTTCAGCTTAGATTAAAGCCGGAGCAGTATGATGAGCCACTATGAGCGATCAATTCACCGACGCCCTTGACTAAACGGAGGAGGCACAAGCGGCGTACTGGATACACGAGCTTAAACAGTATCTCGTGGCGACGCCGACGGAGCGATTCAAATACCCTTTACCGATTCGCTGCAAACTGTAATCAAGGCCGAATCGTGTCACGCACATCACCCCGCGCCGACGGTGACATCGTCCGCGACTTCCTCTCAGTTGCGGACCTCCTCGAGGAGCCACAGCTGGCCCAGCTGTACGCGTCCCTCGTTCGCGAGGGGGACGCGACCGTCCAGGACGTGATGGACAACGTCGGGCTCCCCCAGGGAACCGCCTACAGCTACGTCAATCGACTCGACGACGCCGGCGTCGTCGAGGTCACCACCGACGAGCAACCCCGGACGTACGCGGCCCGCGAGATCGACCTGACCGTGACGACGGCCGCGGACGACCGCGAGTACACGATCACGCCGGCACTCATCGACGCCGTTGGACGGCGGGAGACGAACGCCGACATCGACACGTACATCGACCGCCACGGCGTCGCCGGCCTCGCGACGGCGCTCACCTACGCGGTCGTACGCGAACGCGGCGAGGTGACCCACCGGCTGATGGCCGAGGACCTCGATATCTCGCCGCTGGCTGCGGAGCTGATTCTCCAAGCGCTTCGGCCAGTCGTCTCCGAGCACTCCGATATCGAGGAATTTGGAGCAGATTCGAGAAAGAACGAGAGTTCCGAGCAGAGGGGATATCGTTGTTACGCCCTGAGGGAATTACCCTCGGTGGATGGCCGGTTGTAATGGGGTCACCGTTCTGTAGAGCGATATCTGACGAATAAGAACCCCTGCTCGGTCGACGATAGATTCAGGGCTGATTCCCGAGCTGGAGTGCTCGGCTCCTATCTGTGCTCCCAGATTGGGCGATGAGTTCTTGTGCTCGCCCGATTCCGTGAACATCAGGCCGTCGGACAGTTTGATAGCCTTCAAGGGTCTCTCGTAGATGACGTTCATGCCGTTCGATATCGGGCACTGCTACGTCAGATTCTTCGAATAGCTGTCGATGTTGTGAGCTCGCAAACGAGACGAGTCGCTCGATTTGCTGTTGGTTATTCTCATTCGGCTCGCCACCGTCAGTTCGTGCTTGGCCACGAGTATCATCATGGAGCGCCCAGAGGTCCTGTAACCGGTCCACGAAATCGTCGTGGGAGTCCGTTGTCGATCCGCTCTCACGAATGACCATCCCAATGTTCCGTGACTCGATGCCAGTTCTCAGGTCGTCCCACATTTTGACAGCTGGATGTGGGATTTCGTAGTAATTCACTGGATCTCCAATCCACCCGGATTGGTCAGCGGAATCCTTGAATTTCGCCTCGACAGGCGAATTGGGGTAATCGGTTGGAATATAGAGTTGAGAGGATCCAGCTTCGATCGCCTGCGCATCGATAAAATAGCACTCCGTCAGCGCATCGGATAATTGGTTGTTAGAATCAACGACGGGACATGCGTAGTAAGCGACTTCACCTGGCTCTCGGGTCGCAAGTGTCGTGATTTGCTGAGTATCGAGTTTGAATCGAACACCTCGGTTTGGCTCAGCCTTGGGTGCTTTGTACTGGAAGAGAAGTCGCATCGCTAACGGAAGTTCAACATCGTATCCCCCACCAGCCTGATGTTCCTGATACCGTGTTGGTGCGATGGCTGTTGTCCGATTGTACGGCCCACGTATACGAGTCAGTATTTGGTGTGTTGCATTCACGACAAGCGAATTCTCAGATGGATAGGACGCCATGTCTGAGCGAAAAATTTGAAGACAATGAATATAATATTTGTGTCAGATAGTGCTGACCCGGATATTCTCAACTAGCGATGAGCTATATCCAGTTCTGCTTGCCATTGACTGTCCTCGTTTCCTGAAAGCCCTCGACCGCTCTGCATCCCGCGACCGCCGCTGCGCTCCTCGTGCCTGCGGTGCTTACGGGGTCGGGGACGGCCTCGCCCTTTCTGAGTCCACCAGGACCGTAGATGGTCCACTGAGCAACGTAGCCGACTGGACAGATGTGTACGTAACGGCTCGCCCCGCTCGCCGCTGCCGCCCAGCGCGCCCTCGTCACCGACCATTCCGGGCGTGCGGCTCGCTCCTGCGTCGCTCGCCGTTCCGGGCGTCTGGTTTGACGCCAGCGGGTACCCGCGGGGGGTTCGCAGGCTCACCCCCCGCGCGTACTCCGCTGGACGGTCGCGCTGGGCGGGTCGGCGCGCGGTGCTGGTACTGTGAAGGACGTCGGGCGCGCGCCGCTCGCGCCCAGGGGCGCTCGCGAAGGCGCGAGCGGCGCGCGTCGATGTCGCTGTCGAGTGAGACGTGTGTTGGTGAAAACCGCGATTTGGGTCGCGGTTGTGGCGTCGTGAAACGCCTTCGGAGCTATGACTCCAATGTCTACTGAGAACGCAATCAGACAAGTAGTTTCGGTCGATGAACAGGGATTCGATGAGAGCGGCGAGCCGGTCGTCGACGAGGATGGGTTCGAACTGGTGGACGAGACGCCACAGTTCAGGCCAGCGGTCGAGCAGGAGATGAAGGCGAAGGTGGATGCGAACCACCCGGATGCGCGGCCATTCGGGCTCACGTTGGAAGCGGAAGAGCGGTTGGAAGCGAGAGAGTGGGAGATCGAGCGGACGAAGACGAGATTCGATGCGCGGCAGGAGTCGAGCCGGGAGGCGCGGACGAAGAAGGTGGCCGAGAAGGGAAGCACTGAGCGTGGACGAGTGTTCGAGGAGCGAGCAGGGTCTGTGAACAAGTGGACACACCCGGATGAGCCGGACCCACGGGCACAACTGAGCCAGGAGGAACTGGCGGGAGTGAATGAGCAGGCGGTGCGGGTGGAGCGGAAACTGGACGGCTGGACGAGTGCGGCGATCAGTCGGAAGCTGGCAGAACGAGTCGTAGATGGGTCGTCACTGATGAGTGCGGTCATTGGAGTTTTCGAGGCGCTACAAACGGAGCCAGGCCGGGTCGTTCCGATCGCGGCGCTGGAGGAGGTGCGACGTCAGGAGGTGAGCATCGAGGGCCGTGTGAAGACGCTCTGGGAGCCATCCCATACGAGTATCAGCCAGGTCGGGCTGGTAGAGGATGAGAGTGGGACGGTGAAGGTGACCGTGTGGAAGCGGTCGGATGCACCGTGGATGCAGGAGGGTGAGCGCGTGCGGATTCACGGGGCGGCGCGGAACTGGTACGAGGGGCGCGTGTCGCTGGCCGTGACCGGGTGGTCGACGATTCACTTTTCCGAGCGGGGGCGGTGGTGGGAGTAGCCGGGTTGGGTCTCCTTTTTTGCTGTGTGCCGAGGCCGACCCTGACCCCGCCTCCCCACCCACCGCTCCGTGCTCGCTCCCTGCGGTCGCTGCGCGCGCAGCCACGACCATTTTCAGGAGTGTGGAGTAGGACTTTATTGACCATACACTTACCGCTCAAATTCACAATTCCACTGGTTTGCTACTGAATGCTTAAGGAGTGCCGGTCGGTATACTACCTCAAATGGCGGAAGAGAACGCTATCGGGGGCCTCGCGGTTCTCTTTCTTATGATTCTTGTAGCCCTGGCAATTTGGCGAACCGTCCAGGGCGGCGATCCGAGTAATTCTTTTTTGGTATGGTTCGGGAACCATCCTGATCTTTTCGCCGGAATCATCGTATTGCTCGTGATCGTCGGCGCCATCTTCAACATCGCCTCCCGATTATAATGAGCGAACAGCAGTCGGAATCGGATGCAACCACCACCGAGGCTAGTGCTCCTAGCTTCAATGTCGATGATGTCGAAGTCATCATCGAACGACAATTGCAAATCGTCCGCCGGCTGAACGATGAACTCCTCCGAACCACGCGCACACAGGTACTTATCGGCGCGGGTCTTGTCACGCTCATCTCCCTCATCGACGCCCGACTATTCCTCCCCCAAACACAAAATCCATTATGGGTCGTCGGGTTCACCATCACGTTCCTCTCCTTCCTTGCCTGGTACAACCACGTCGGTGCTGCTCGTGTCTCTTACACCGACCTCCAACTTGGTGTTCACAGCGACATCGGCGAGAACATTCCCGCGGAATCGGCTGATCCACCATCAACGCTTACGCGCATTAGAACGTTCCTTTCCCAGGCTGCAGTCCATCTCCCTGTCGTAATCTTGACATTTGCTGGAGGATCACTCACGACCGCACAATTTGAGGAAGATATCGATCGTGACGACGCTTCCCGCCTGGTCGCCGCCGACGCGGTGGACGGCATCCACCACAACAACCGGGTACTTCGCACCCGGGAACGGTACGTTAACGCTGTCCGCGGCTACCTCACGTGGACCTTCCTCGTCATGCTGACCGGCGTTCTCCTCATGGTATTCTACTGATGTCGATGAATGAAACACTCGTACTCATCGGAGTCGCACTGACCGCGGTAATCCTTGGCGTCCTCGTTGTCCTTGCCGGCATCGGCCTTGCGATACTGCCACCGGCAATCCCAATCTTCGGGACGGCGGCCGCGACTGTCTCACCCCTCTATCTCGTCACCGGCCTCGGCTTGATCATCATCGGCATCGCCGTTATGATTTTCATCCTCACCGAAATCCTTGATGGCGGTGGCTCCGGCGGATGGGGGCGCGGTCGATAACTATCCGACTCAAACGAAACCCGGCATCTTCCAGACTATCTGATGTATATAGCCCCCAGCACCGCACAGGGTGATCCATTGATCGTCGACGACCTTACCGCAGTAGCGACGCTGTCTAGTCGTCGGCCATTGTCCATCCGTACCTCTCCCAGCACTCTGGGGACTTAACAGGCTGTCATACTACCAGTGCCGTGTAGACCGCGTTCCAGTATTTATTCACGAAGTATCTGCCGCCGACCTAGGTTGAGCAGATCGTCGTTCAGGTCATTGTGGGGAGGACTGTCGCCGGCTTTCGGCAGTTCGTGTTCACTCCTATATACGTGTAAGTAGAACAATAATGGGTTCCGGGCAGCGTGCAGTACGGGATTGAGTTCCTGGATTATGATTGTATTAGCCTATAGAAGACCCAAAAGCTCTCCTTCATTTCTACCCGTAGAGGATTTGCCTCGACACTCATGGAGTTTATCACTCTGTTGTAGAGGGGGCCTCACAGTGACTCAAGCGCTATAGTCGAAGTCACACTCCAGCTGAACCGATGTCCGTACTCGATAGCGTTTATTGACCCCTCAATGGGTGAGGGGCTCGACATAGTGCGAGTTCCTGAACACGGTGAGAACGATGGCAATCAGAGACATCTACGAGAGAACGTTCGACGAAGACGTATAGGCTGACGCAAGCGCGAACCAGTGCGCCGAGTACGACGGTCACGTCACAACGAACGCCGTGGAAACGGTCTGTGAGGACTGAGGGCTGGTACTCGACTCACAGCCGATCGACCATGGTCCGGAATGACCAACCTTCGATGATGACGAGAGAGATCCCGAGCGAACCGGCGCGCCGTTAACCCCAACCCGCTACGATCGAGGCCTGTCGACCGAAATCGGTCGCAAAACCGACGGCAACGGGAACACCCTCCCCGGCCAGAAACGCTGCCAGTTGGGCGGACTCCGACGGGAGCACAACCGCGGTCGCTGGCGCTCGAAAGCCGAACGGAATCTCGCACACGGCCTGGCCGAGACGCGCCGTCTCGCGAGCGCCCTTGACCTCCCGGAGAGCATTCGTGATCAGGCCTGTGCGCTCTATCGCAGTGCATCCAGCGAGGACCTCCTTCCTGGTCGTTCCATCGAAGCGGTCGCCGCCGCGAGCGTCTACGCGGTGTGTCGCTGTAACGTCCTTCCACGCACAGTTCCGGAGGTTGGTGGCGTCGCGAAGGCCACCGCCGAGCGCGTCGAGCACGCCTACGGCGTCCTCAATCGCGAACTCGGACTCCCGGCCATGCCGACGCCGCCCGCAGCCTACGTTCCCCGATTCGCATCAGCACTCGGGCTCTCGGTCGGGACACGGCACCGGGCGGAGGCAATCGCAGCAAAAGCTATCGAGGAACAACTCGCGAACAGGTGTCCTCCGACTGGCCTCGTGGCGGCCTGACTGTATACAGCCGCTCGAGAACGGTGCGAGCGGGTCACGCAGCCCGACCTCGCCGAGGTTGCGGACGTGACCCCAGTCACGATTCGCGCACGATGGGACGAACTGCGTGCGCTCGGTGACAACGATCACTGACACGCTACGCTCAGGACAAGATAACAAATACGACTTCGGGAAAGATATTTTGTCTTAGGGCCCCACTCCCCAGTATGACCGATATCAACGAGCGGGCGACGGAGGCGTGGATCGAGGAGACGACGAGTCGCGAGCGCATCCGGACGGTGCTGGAGGAGACCACCGAGTACGCGACGGCTGCGGAGATCGCCGACCGTGCGCGCACCAGCGAGCCGACGACGCGGAAGTACCTCGACGAACTCGTCGCGGACGGCATCGGGGTCACGACCCAGGACGGCCGGACCACCCTGTACAAGCGCAACGACGGCCGGCAGATCGACGAACGCATCTACGAACTCCGGGAAACGACTTCGTGGGACGAACTCATCGACGGCATTCGCGAGATGAAAGCACAGCTGCAGGACTACCGCGACACCTACGAGGTGGAGGGACCGGAAGAACTCGCCATCGAACTCGACGCCGACGCCGACGGCTGGGAGGATGTCGGGCGCTGGCGTGCCACGCGGCGGAACCTCGCGATCGCCCAGGCCGCCCTCCGGGTCGACGAAGCCCATCGGCTCGCCGAGGCATAATGGTCGACGACTGGGAGCGGGTCGAGACTGGGTCGCCCGACCTGAAGCGACTTCAGACGGCACGAACCGTCGCCACAGCGCACGAACCGCTCGTCAGCGAGGCGACGTTCGATTCGCCAGTCGACCCACAGACGCTCCAGCTCTCCATGGATGCTGGCATTCGGGCCGAAACTGGCCGGTTCGACGTGACGTGGACGGGGAAGGGGCACTACAAGTATCACTACACCGAAGGTGAGGGATTCAATTATCGCTACGGCCGCCACCCCCGAGCGGACGTCTCCGAGAAGCACTTCCACGAACCGCCGGATGCGAGTCACGACGCCGTCCCGTCGTGTATCGAGGTCGAGGTCGTTCCGTTAGTCACGCTGGCCGTCCTCCAACTCTGGCGGGATGCCGTCGAATCCGGTGATCTCGACCGCCTCCAGCAACCCAACCCGCCGTGAGGGGTCGGGGGCGTCCTACTCAAGATTCGCGTCGTGCTAGCGAGCGATGAGCCGCTCCCCGGCTTCGACTGCCGGACCGTCCTGGTCGTGGAGATCGACGATCAGCTGTGGGATCGAGACGGTCGTGACGCCCTGACCTGTCTGGGCGTCAGAGAAGACGTGTTCGTCGGTTGCGCGGAGTTCGGTGTTTCCGCCGCCGACGAACCCCTTCTGTTCGATCACGTTCGGCCAGCCGTCGATGTCCTCCTCTCGCACGTAGAGTGCCGTCGTCGACGTGGTTGAACAGCTCCGCTTCTGTGTTCGCGATGCAGATAATCGTGAACTGCGGGAGGCTGTGGAGGTCGTAGATGACGCTGGGTCCTCCAGTTGGTCTACCTCGTCTAGGATGACGACGGTTCGCGGGCCGTCGTGCTGCTGTAGACGGTCGACGAGATCGTCGTGAGGCGCGACTGCCGGTGGATGTCGATGGTGGCGCCGAGGTCGTCGAGGATCTAATAACGCGTCCGGAATGTGGTTTAGTTGTACTAGCAGTTGATGTAAGTGGTCTCGACGTCGAGGACCTCCTCACGGAGGCGTTCGGTGACGAACTTCGAGATGCAGGTCTTGCCGGCGCCGCTGGGCCCTGTGATGATGGCCGTGTCGGCGGGTTCACCGTTCGTTATCGGTTCGCGGACGCTGGAGAAGTGGTTGACTGCGGCGTCGCGATGCTCAACTTCCCGAGGGACGAATCCGATGCGGAGGACGCGAGCATCGCGGATCATTTGATTCTGATAGACTGATTTTTCGGTCAAGAGATAAAAGCCTGACCGGGTTGTTTCCGGAAAGACGTTGTTATGACTTTTGAGAGCCGTTTCGACTGAACGCAGTCACTTGATTTCTGTTTTCGTAGTCTACTCACTTCCAGGAACACAGCAGCTCTGCATCGCTTGTTCATCGAGGGCTTGGTACGGTCACTGATGGTTAGAGAGTAATACATAAACTATCAAGCTACTCACGGACGCTTGACCGACTACCCACCTGCGAAGTATGGAAACAGGTGATGCGCATTTTGTGGATGCGAAAGAAACTACTTCTCAAGGAGGGTTCAGTCGGTATAGTAGACTCGACCACTAAGTTTTAGTCCAGAGATGAAAGTCCGGTAGCCGAATTGATTGACGAGAATCAGGGTGTCTGAGAGATCGTATTTTTTCGGGGAATCCAGCCCGGAACATGCTACCAGATAGTGTCATGACGCTCAAACAACACGACATCGAGAATAAGCTTTGTATCGAGTCAGTCAGAGAGGAACTTTAGGCCATCAAACCGATTCAGAAGCCCCTCTTCAATGATATGTGTGGGTGTTCGTGGTAGGAGGAGACATTGTTCACAGAAATCCGGGCAGACACAATCATCCAGAGCGGTTCTCGTTTCCCATAGGAACTCTTCTAAGTCCTGATAGACTGCGTGGGATAATCCTGCTCCGCCTACGTCGGCGTCATAGACAATTAGCTGAATAAACCGTTGAGACATTGTTACAGAACACTGGATATCCAAGCTGTCGACACCGAGATTTCTAGAAATTATAGATCTAAGTCCATATCCGGCCGAGTATGCAGCTGTAATTGCCTTCCTGTTATCATTCGATCCGAGCTTCGATCTGAGATCTTCGATTCTATGTAGAAAGACGATCCCATCGGTTGGATGTTGATGACCGGGAATAGCGTGATCCCATTTCACTTCCCCATCTTCAAATTTCAGGATATCTCCTTTTGCGTCTTCGACGTTGCTGTTGGAGAAATAGCTAATTTCGACTTTGGGCACGGTACTTCGAACTTTCAGGTTAGATACGAAGCGGATGTGAAGATCCTTGAAGTATGTCTCATCCAGTGTTTCGGCGTCTCGTGTTAGACCTCCTTCTATCTCGTCTTCGTCCAAGTCAAGTGCTTCTTCGAAGTTCTCGGAGAACTCAGTCAAAAGTCAACACCTCGCATTATCAGCGGCCGTGTTCTCTTTCTGGATCTGGATGATTTGAGCACCGCTCCCAAGTATTCGTGAACGCTGATTTCCTCTAAGTCATCTCCACAGAGCGGGCAGACTTCTAAGGCAGGGTATTCATTGTAGGGAAGAGTGCATAATTGGTTTGTGCAAACGCTGGTGGAGAAAATTTCATCTCGACTAACTTGTGCACTCACAACCTCGTAGTCGACTCCTCCATAGGTGTCCATTGCTTCTGGATATGATTCTCTCAATGCTTGTGAGACGCTCTTGGATTCGTAGCTGAGATGGACTTGACCGTTTTCCTCACTTTCCTTTTCTCGGAAGAGCGCTACTGAATCCTCGGTGGAACGGTATTGGCTGATCATTCCGGCACTGGACAGAAGCATTGGCAGGTATCCAACTTCCCTCTCCAGTTCCTGAAGAATTTCTTCCTGGATGACTCTCCGCCTTCTGAGACCCTGAGCACCCTGGCCAGTTTCCTTTTCCAATGCCCGGAAGGTTGTGTAGAATTTGAAAAGTCGGCGAAGCACACGCTGTTTTACTTCAGACGGGCTCTCAAACAGATCTTCTAATGCTTGTTCAAGGTCCTCTTCACCCGATTTAAACGCACCTTCCAAGTGCTCCTTGATAGAGTCTTGATTTTCATCGACAGTATCCAGTAATGCTTCTACACCGTCGTAGACTTCATTAATCACATCGTCAATATCCTGGCCCGTTTTGAACCGCTCAAATCGTCCATAGTCGAGATCGTTCAGATTCAGATATGTGAGTACCTCGGACATCACCTGTGTCTTAAGGATATCGTAATTGAGGTGGTTGATCTGTACCGGTTTGGAAGGTGCATTGAGGAATCTACTTTCTATATCTTCGAAATAGAAGTTATCCACGGCGTTGTGAGGACGAGCAACCGTGAACACCATTGAGGACTGGTCTAAGCTACGTCCAGTACGACCAGCTCGCTGGACATAGCTTGTCTTTGTAGGTGGAATACCCAGCCCGGCGATGCAATCGAGAGTTCCTATGTCTATGCCGAGCTCCAGGGTGTTTGTAGCTGATACTACGTTGATCTTGGGCGGATTTGCGCCGAACCCTTCTTCGATTTTATTCCGAGTATCGGTCTTTATACCGGCCTTATGCACTGCACTTACGAGAGGATCAACTCCGTGACCGAGGACCACATTTCCCCAGTGGTCTAGTGAGTACTCTTCCTGGTCGAATTCGACTTTATCGTATGAATCCCGGTCCACTTCGACTAAGTGCTCGCCACAGTCTGGACAGTAACTTCTATCCCAGAATGGCCATCCTGAATAACAAAATTCGCAAACACAGGCTTCTTTTTGAACATCTAGCTCGAGGAAGTTCCTTCTCAGGGTGAGGATAGTTACGACTTCATCGCTAGACCGCTCTCTTTCTCGGCTAATAATGTCTGCTTGCTCCAAGACGGAGAGTGCTTCGTCAAGTTTCGCGTCAAGATCAGGTGCTGAATCGAAATAGGTCGGCACCGAGTTTGAGAGTTTAGATTTTAGAGAATCGATTTTGATGCTATTACTTTGATCCAGATCAGTATGGGGTTTGAACGCCAGAATTTTCACGATCTCGTTCGCTATGAGGTTGATTTCATCGTTTTCTGACTCGGGTCTAACACTGAGAATCCCTGCATCCCACAATTTCCGATGGTTGCCTTTGTCGAGAGGATTTGCTAGAGCACCTAGCTGCGAGAAGAGGCCTTGCGAGAGCGTTTCGTCCTCCAAATATGTGTAAGGTTGCTTTACGTAGTATTCTTTCAGCTCTTCGTATAGGTCTTCTCGGAGATTTGAGACGGAGTAGAATTGGTCGTCATCCTGCTCTTCTAATAATGATACCATCATTCTCTCGCTTTCCAACGAGTAGTCGAGTTTCATCATTAGAGAGCCGACTCCTTCTGCGTCTCCTCTCCGATTAGAGAAGACTAGGACTTTGCCTGCTCCGAATTCCTTCATATCTCTACCGAGCTTAGATAGGAAGTAGGATAGGAAAGTGGTTGTCTGCATTGGTGGCTCAGTATAGCTGCGCCTGGAGCAGGAGCAAGGTTCTCCGATTGCATATTCTTCGCCTCTGTCTACGTAATATGGTGTGTGGCAGTTGGAGCAGAATTTGACTTCTCGGAGAGAATGGTGATCTCTTCCTCCCTCCGAAACTCGTTCCGTGAACATGCTTTGGCAGTCAGGACAGTAGAAAAAGTTCACATACGGCTTGATGAAGTAGTGATAGCGGTCGTAGAGGACTCCACCTAATTTACACCATTCGAGTAGATTAGTGAGCGTCTCAAACTGGTTTTCTTGAATCTGATCGGTGAATATGCTCTCCAGTAGTCTTTCTACTTCGATGAAATTTTCTTCGCCAAATTGGTCGAATATCTCTGCAACCTGGGGAACTTCGTTGACTAAGCTGTCCGCTATCTGTTCTCTGAATCTTAGAACTTCGTTGAATACGGATTGGAGTTCATTATCCTCTATTGTATTTCGTTTCTCTATCTCGTCTAAGAGTTCTTCTGCGTGTTCTGTAGCCTCCTGTTGACTATCCAAATAACCGATTCTCTGGAGAAGAGTCAGTGTAGACTGGACCTCTTTTTCTGAAGCTTCCGCAAGTGATTTTAGGTCAGATACGTCTGGATTCCCTTCTCTGATTTCTCTCAGCATCCGGAAACCGTTCTGAGGGGATAGGAAATCTAAGGAGGTGAATTCGCTGGTGCTTCGATGTCTTGTATCCACATTCCCTGCTTCGAAGTCAATATGATCTATACCTGTTTCAGTACGGTTGAGAAGGTCTGAAGCGAATTCCTTGGGGTTGGCAATGGTAGCACTGGCCAAGACCATTGTGGAGCCGTAACGATTTCTTAAACGGCTGATGAACTGCGAGATTGCTTTACCTCCGTTCCCGTTCCAGACGTGGGCCTCGTCGAAAACCACGAGATCCAAGAGATCAGAGTTGACTAAATCTCGTGAATCAGAGGAAAAGAATCGGAACTCAAGCGCCTCGGGATTCGTGAGTAGGATGTCCGCCCCGTTTTCTTCAATATCGTCTCGGGTGAGCTCCAAGAAGTCGATTTCAACTGGCCTGCGATGTTCCTCAGTGTTTGTGCAGACCATCGTTCCAGAGTCTTGATCCCAGCCTAATTTCTGGTCGCATTCAGGGCATTCTAATCCTCGGACGTTTTGGCCGCTGGAGATTTTATATTGCCCTCTTGGGGTGTCTCCGTCATAGATGCCTATTTTGACGCCTTCAGTGCTGGGCCGTTGATTATTGATTTCGTATGTGTATTTCACCAGGCGGTCAAGTTGGTCGGTTTCGAGTGCCTTCTGAGGATAGATGATGAGTGATTTGATTTGTCGAGGGAATTCTCGCTCTTGTTGATTTCTGATAGCGGTGTCGAGAGCGGGTATTACGAAGCACTCTGTTTTCCCTGTGGCAGTCGGAACTGTTATGATGACGTCGTCTTCTGTGTCTCCGTGGACTGAGTCCAAGATAGATCCTACTGCTCTTCCTTGGTGTCGGTAAAGACGACCGTCACCTCCACCGAAAACTACGTCGCGGATCGCTGACTGTACCTCATGTTGGATGTCGTGGTTTTCACAGTAGTAGGGCCAAGGTTGATTCGAAAACTTAGGTGGTTGGACTTTTTCGAGATAAGGCCCCTTGACCTGAACCAGGTTATCGATAAACTCGTTGTAGTTCGAAATCGTATCTTCGTTGAGTTTAGTCAGGCCTTTGTTCCACCAAATCGTCTCGGTGAGGTGATCAACAGACCTGTTTTTGATATCTAGGATATTCATTGAGACCACTTCTCCTCAGGCTTAATCTGAGGCATACTTCTCCTGGAGGTTTCCTAACTCACTGGTGTATTCGCTGAGATCGATTTGACCCTTCTTCCTCTCTATCTTTTCCAACTCTTCTTCTACGTCGTCTGCTTCCTCTTTTTTGTCTTCAGCGGCGTCCTTTTCTGATTCAATAGAGTCTAAGGAGAAGTCGACATCCGGATAATCCTCTTCCATCCGTTCCAGCTCATCTTCAATTTCTTCTTTCCGTTCCAGCGATAGATCCTTCCAATCGCTTTTACAGACCTCACAGTGTTCTTCTTTGAGTTTGAGGTACCTCTCAGCGTTATCTATGTCCTCGACCTTTTCTTCGAGATGCTCCAGCTTATCCTCTATATCATCTCCGGGAACCGATTCTACCTTCTCCTGCTCCTCTTCTGCATTTTCTGTCAACTCTTGTAATTTTGAGGAGTCCTGGATTAGCTTCCTGGTATTCTCACAGAAGTCCTGAAGGTCTTGAAGGACTATCTCTGGTTCATCGCTGTCGTCGTCGAAGAGGACGTCGTCGTCTAATAGTCGTTGGACGATCTGCTTTCCGACATCGGTGTGGTCTGAAGCTTTGTCGTGGTCTATGTCCTTTAGAGATTCTATGTCTAGGGTCTCAACGAAGGTGTTACGGGTTCGATCCGCTCTAGTTAGTAGTCCGGTCGCACTGCTCAGATTGCTTCTTTTGGATTCATTCTCAGCAATGTCCGAGATGAAGGACTCGAAGTCGAAGTCCTCGAGATCTTCTTTGGACAGTTCTGATAGAGTCTCTGAGTTCGAATCATTGAGTTCAACATCATCTTCCGAGCTTGAATCAATATCCGCGAATTCTTCTAAGTCGGAACGTAGCTCTTCCAGGTCGCTGCTTTCGTCTTCGAATCCCTCAGAGACTTCCTCATCCACGTCATCGAGTTCTTCCAGTATTTGCTGAATTGTTTTGTGAAGATCGTAGATTAGAGTAGGATAGTCTCTGTCGTCGTCTATGTAGTCTGTGGCCCAATTTGGCGGTTGTTCTGGGAGTTTAGCGTAGAAGAGCTCTCGGTGAATTGGTGAGATGTCATCATCGACATCTAAGTCTTGTATTTTTGACCAGAGGTCTTGATCGGCTTCAAATTTTTCTCTTACGAGTTTAAAGTCTTCCTCGTCAGTCTGTTTTGCTTCTGCAATCTTGTCTAAGACGTCAGAGAAGATTTTGACATCGGAGTCATTGATCTCGCTTTTGATGTCTGCCAGTTTATCCTCGTTATAGAGGAAGAAGTCGACTATGCTGCTCTTCTTTTCCAGGTTATCCAGCCTGTTACTGATTTCGTCGTCATCCCGCATGACACGGCCGGATTCCATCCCGTGGAATTCTTCGAGTTTATCGAAGATTTCTGGCCCCACCGGGAAGAGGTCTCTTTTGTCACTGACTCTTCCAATCTTAGATGCTCCACCGAACTCTTGCTTCAAATAGACGACTGTCCGATCATCTTCTGTTTCGAACCGTTTTATAGCGCCTTTTTTGATTAGAGATTCTATTTCAACTCCATGATCTTCCCGAAGCTTATCCAGAACTTCATCTGAAATGAAGCCTCGATCCTTGACCTCATCAAGGATTTCCGAGAAGGCTTCTGCTTCGTCTATAGTCGGTCCATCATACTTTTCGTAGATGCTATTGTGGATGTTGCGGACCGCTTCTGAGGAGTCCTCGTAAAGCCCCGTTACTAAATCCTCCAAATCAGGGAGTTCCGGGAATTGTGACTGGTCAGAAAGTCTTCTGATTTCTGCTAAGACTTCGCTATCGTTCTCGAAGTCTTCCTCTTGGAGATGACGGTAAAGGCCTAATAAGTCTCTTAGCCGGTCAACGTGGATTATCTGGGTTATATTTGCCCACGTGTATTCGTTTTCTCTCCACCGCTGTTTATCGATAGTGTCATCAAACCAACCCGGTTTTGAGATATCCTCTGGATCTTTGTTAGTGACGATGAGTAATCCGTTGTCTCCGTCAAACCACTCTTGGATATCGTCGCGGATTTCTGGATCATTCAGTGAGTCATCTGAGAAGAGGGTTGTGGCGAGGAATCGATAGTCGTATTCGGAAAGGTTTCCGTCGCTTATTTCGATTTTCTCAGCACGTCCTGTAGTTGAGGAACCTATTAGTTCTAAGAAATCGGATTCAGGGTTGTTGCCGCCTGGAAGAGCGAGAGAAGACGACTGGGAAATGTTCGCCTGCTGGGAATTAACTCTTTCCAGTAGAGTTGAAAGACCTATGTCAACATTTCTCCGTAGTGTTCCGCGGTCACTGGCCTTGTCATCACTGAAGCTTTGTACTGTATCCCGGTAGGCTGCTAACTGACCTTCTGGTTCCTCTGTTGTACGTGGAGTGGTTTCTCTCGACCGAGAGTAGTCAGACTCTTCATAGTTCATCAAATATGGGTTCAGATCGAGCACTCCGCTGTCGGAGTCCTCAATCAGGACACGGGCTTGTTCTAACTCATTTTGAATCTCGTCTTCCACTTCCTCTAAGCCTGTAGATTGCGTGATCAGTTCCTTTGCCCTCCAAACTGCTTCTGTTTCTTCATCCGGATCTAGATCTGAGTTACCCTCAAACCGTTGCTTGATTTGAACGTGACTCATCTTCCGGCTGCATTCGTCGAATAGATATGCCCCGATCTCTTTTTCGTCATTACCGTCTGCTCTGTCCTGAGCGAATCGCTCGATAGCAGTATTTAGGCCGTCGATGAGGTTCCCTATTAGACCACCTGCTGCTAAGAGCCGTTTCATCCATTCGAGGTTTGCCTCGTCCAGAGGCCCGTAATCGGGATGGTCCTCCTCTATATATACATCCGAAAAGTAGTCTTGGAGCAGTTTTTCGATATCTATTATCCGGTGCTGCTTGCCCCGGATGTTGATGACAATATCCTCTTTGATGTCGTAAGTTTCCCCAGCGATGTTGAGAGTTCTGTCAATATTTCTCCTGGTAGCTTGGTCCTGCATTTCGCTCTTAATGGCGCTAGAGACGTCTGGATGGGAGAAGAGTACAAGGCCAACGTATGGGTAGAGGTGGTCTTTAAACCATTTTAGTACAGATTTGGCTTTTTCTGCGTCATTCTCAGAGACCATCTCGTCGAAGATGAATAGGAAGAGATAGCCTTCGCTGGCGAGTTGGCTTACAACTTCCTTGGGTTCGTATTCTCCCCCTCCGAATCCTGCTTCTCCTAGAATTCCTTTGACTTGTTCTGCGTTAGCTCCGTGTTGCTCCCCTATCTTTGAGATCTCTTCATCAGATAGTTCTGCGTCCATTCCGTTGAGAAGTTCTATCTTGTCGTCTATGTCAGGAACATCTAACTCCTCAAAGACTCTGCGACCCTCATTCTGTAGGAGGCCTCTGTATTTGAAGGAGGTTGGATTTGGATCAGTTGAATCCCAGACCGGGATGATCATTGGGATATTCGATTGATCTGGATTTTCAGTGGGGTCTAACTGGTTCCGAGTATACCGGGTCATCGTGGTCTTCCCGGTAGCTTGAGCTCCTTCGATCACGAGAAATAGGCCGTCATCTGAGCCACCGGGATTACCTGCAGAATCGTGGATTTGATCTGCCCAGTCATCTACGAGGCGGAGAACTTCTGATTCGACTTCTGTATCGATGTGGACTCGATCCTCGGGATCTTCGTCCGAGTCCCAGACCTGCGAGAATACGACATCGAATCGTTGTGGGTTGATGCCCAACTCCGACTCAAGTGCCTCTTCTGCTTCAGATTCCAGTTTTTTAGCCATTTTTACATCACTCCAAATTCGAATTCAGCGAAGCGGACGTTTTCATCCCAGCTATCCTCTCCTTCGAACCATCTCACTTGATAATTGTTTGTCTCATTGTTATTCCGGTTGAGCAGGTCATGAAGCACAGGGTAGGTTTTATCAGATATTTTGGTATTCTGGTGTAGAATGCCATCATAGAGGACATTCTGTTCGAAGAACTCCTTGGCTATCGGATACCATTTGCTAAGATCACTGTAAAATTGCCGTATATTTGGAGTTGTATCGGCCAGGTCTTTTCGGTAGTGATGGTTCATGTAGAACACGCTCGCTTGGAAGATGTCTTCAACAAGTACAGGGCATATGAGGTCTGAGCTGCCGCCTCTTTCTGAGCGCCGGCAAACACCGAGGTCAATAGCTCTTGTTGCGCAGTGGCGAAGCTTTTCTTCGTTCCAGTCCTCAGATATTTCAGGATCGGTTAGGATATCTTTGAAGTACGTGTTGTCTTTTCTCCAGTTTGTTTGATAACGACCTGTAGACTTATCCTTTTGTTCCCATACTTTAGTTAGGAAGGTCCGGAATGCGTTGGGAATAGTCACATTTGAGGTATCAATATCGGCTTCGCAGAGAAGAGAGAGTATTAATGCGCTAACAGCTCCTCTTTTTGTCTCATCATCTAATTTATCGGTAGATAAAATATCGTAGACTTTTCTGCCGCTTGTCTTGGTGCCGAAGTTGTTCTCTGATTCTTCTGTTAAACTGAGTTCAGTATCTAGAGGGTCATCACCTTTAGCTTCTACAAAGTTCAGGAGCTGAGTGATCTCAGAGTAGGTGTGTCCTCCTGGGCTGAGGGCAGGACTATGGTCTTCTCCACTGTCATCCTGAACTATTCTGTAGCCAAATTGGTCAAGCTCTGATACTAGGTCTCTAACGGATTGACTTCCCTCACCTCCTAGGATATTCACGATTTCAAGTATAGTGCGATAACCTCCTTTCGGCATAGGTTTGTTTAAAGACATCTCATACACCCCTCCAAATTGCGACAGGAACAACAGACTCCTCTATAGAAACTCCGCCGTGAATCCAAAGGTCGGAGCTTTGAGTCCCAAACTTCGCGTTAGGGTTGTTAGGATTTAGCATCACACAATTCTCATCACTGTCTGGTAATCCCACTTCAATATAACTTACCGTGTCATCTGAGAGTTCCCCCCTTATTTCATCGACGTCGTCTACAAATGTTCCACGACAGTGACTCATTCCCCTTTGATTCGCTTCTGTGGGTCGTGGAATAGCTTCCGACTCAAGCGTTTCGACCATTCCGTGATCTGATGTGATTAAGATATCAGCGTGGTCCCCGTATTTTCGTATAAATTCTGGGATATTTTCTCTCAAGTGAGCGTCTATCTTCCGATGAATATCTGTAGGGTAGCGTGCACCCTGATCGATGTCGGCGTTGTATATGATTACTGAATCACCATTCTGAAGCATTTCGAAGAGTTCCTCCTCTTTTTCATCTCCGAGAAATGCATCTAAATCAAGTCCTGCTAGTCCATCTTCGCCATCAGTAAATCCACCTAAGTCGTCAAAGTCTAATTCGCTGCTGAGGGAAGATCGAAACATCTCCGTTACTGACGGGATTGGGGCGATTGCCTGCTGAATTTCCCATCGCTCGTCCGTTTTCCTTTCAGACAGGAATCCTGCCGTTTCATGGGTGGCGAGTGGGAGACCATCTAATAGGAGAACTATTTTCGGTCCATCTTCATCTAAGAAGTCCGCTATCACGCTGTGGTTTTTTGAAGAGGAGTAGTCCCCACTAATAATTTTCTCGACTAGAAGTCTCGTCACTAAGGCCTTATCTCTGGACGTGACTTCCATCTGGTATCTTTTTAGGATATCTAAGAACGGATCCCCACCACTAATCCCATCTAGATTAACTGCAGTGAGTAGTGCTGAGAAGATGCTTCTTGTGGGGTCTGACTCCAGAAACTCGGCGATATAGCTTGAACGTTCCAGGAATTGGCTTCGGTCTACTTCTTCGATGTTATTAAGGACGTCACTCGGTTCCCTTGCAAGGTTATCGCGTATGGCTTGCTCCAACTGGTTCTCAAAGGTATCGAGACATAGTATGCCTGCTAGAACCTGAATTGTACTGAATTCCTCTATATCGCCTTCTTCAATAGTCATTTCTTCAAGAATATCTTCGAATCTTTGGCTGTTAGATTGGATTTGGCGGGGGATTTCGCCGAAGAGATTGACGAAGTCTTGTCGGGCGAACCGACCTCCTTGTCGTTCTCTTAGCTCTTGAGCGGCTATGTAGCGAAGGAGTTCTTTGTTTGGACGAAGTAAGAGTGCTTTCTCTGAGTCGCTTAGATTCCAAAGCCCTTTTCGGTCAATAATAGATTGAAGCCGGTTAGGGTTAATTCCAGCTTCATCAAGGAACTCGGTGAAGAGATCCCTTTGTTGGAGGTATTCGTGAATAGCTAGTCGGCTTTGCTTTTTCGATATATTTTCTTCTTTGAGGAGGTGTTGTGCGGACTTCTCAATTGGTGAGTGGTCGGAGATATGGTGGATTGAGTTCAGGTGACTAGTCCATCTTCCGTCTCGAGTTTGGAGGAGTTTCCATTGCCAGGTCTTACAGAGGAGAACTGTTTTGTAGGTTTTGACCCAGCCCATTACCTGCTTTCCTGCCTTAGGTTCGGACAGAACAATTTCACTCTTATCAGAAATATCAACACAATTCACAACGCCAATTGCGGGGTCAAAATCTTCTATATCCCCAATATTTCGGCGCTGTAGGTTGTCTATTTCCTCTCCTAAATATTCAATCACTTTCTCCTTCTCCTTTTGTGTAGTATATGTTATTAGAGTCCCCCACGAGTTTCTTTGGTCAGGTATGTCAAGATCCAGGCCCATCATCAGTCCTCCCCCTCTGCCAGGTCACAAAATAGTTTAATCATATTGAATGTATCCCGCCGCCCCTCTGTGAATGAATTTCTTCCACCATTAGCAGTATGTTAGCTTCACCATCCTGGGTATAATCTAATAGTATTTTGGTCACTGTCCTGTTTAGCGCCTCGTCAGTTAGTGCTAACCCATTGATCGGTTGATGTGGGTGTTACCGGTTGTAGTAATGTATGGACTGGCCATGACCACCTTAGTTGACCGATTAGGCGAATAGGTGAAACCCCCATAGGAATTCGCAGGCTAGAACAGTTGGATGATACTCAAATTGCTGTCTGCAACAGGTACTCTGGGTTCGGTGTCTCCAGCATCGGACCTCCTCTTCGTGAGCCCCCGCGTCGAGAAGAATTAACGCAGACCAGGTTAACCATGGATATATCGGCTCAGCGGCGTCTATGATTCGGTATAGTCCGGGCGCTCGGCGTATTCGATCGGATCGCGCGCGCCGAGATTCTGGAACGCCTGGAGGCGGAACGCACACGCGTCACACGTGCCACACGCTGGTGCCTCGTCCCGGTAGCAACTCCAAGTGTGCTCGTAGGGGACCTCGAGTTCGAGACCGCGCTCGGCGATGTCCGTCTTCGACAACTCGACGAACGGCGCTTCGACGCTGATCTCCGTCTCCGGTTTCGTGCCGACGTCGACGACCTGCTGGAATGCCTCGAAGAATTCCGGCCGGCAGTCCGGATACCCCGAGAAGTCCTCGCTGTGCGCACCGATGAACACAGCCGCACAGTCGTTGGCTTCCGCGTACGAGGTTGCCATCGACAGCAGGTTCGCGTTCCGGAACGGCACGTAGCTTGACGGAATTTCGTCACTTTCGAGGTCCGCCTCCTCAACGTCCATCTCATCGTCGGTAAGACTCGACGCACCGATTTTCGAGAGATGATCCGTTGTCAGGTGAAGGAAATCAGCGGCGCCGACGGTCTTAGCCTGAGCCTTTGCACAGTCGTACTCTTTACTCTCGGTCTGCTGGCCGTAGGACGTGTGCAGCATGTACAACTCGTAGCCGGTATCCTGCGCGACAGCGGCAGCCGTCGCGCTATCCATCCCCCCAGAAGCCAAGATAACTGCTCGCTGGTCACTCATCGCTGCCCCTCCGTACCCTTGATCGCTGCCTGGAACCGCTCACGTTCGGCCGCGGTCGGTTCGCCGGCTGTCGCTCTCGTGGTGGTCGTACTTTCCGTTTCGACGCCACGCATCGCCTCACAGAGGTGCGTTGCGTTCACTTCGACGAGAACAGTGTCTGCGTTGAGTTCTTCTTTGAGCCCCGACGCAATGTCGTTCGTCAGCCGTTCCTGCATTGTGAGTTGGCGTGACTGCCAGCGAACGTACCGAGTCAGCTTCGAGAGCCCTACTACCTCGTCTGTCGGCTGATACGCGAGATGGACTGTTCCAAAGAACGGCAGCAAGTGGTGTTCACACAGCGAGTATACGGGAATGCCGGTTTTCACGACGAGGTCGGTTGTCTCGGCGTCGAAGGTCCGCATCGTCGGCTTCGCGGCCTCCCGTTGACCTTCAGTGAGTGTCGCGAATGTGTCCGGAACGCGCCGCTGGCAGGTCTCCGCGAGCGCGTCACTGTCCGGGTCCTCGCCGACAGCCTCTAACAGGAGGCGAACGCCGCGCTGGGCCTTCTCGTAGTCGATGTCTGATTCCACCTCATCAGTTGCGAATTGGGAATGCGTACTCGTCATATTACGTTTCGGGAGCGTCGTTCCACAAGTCGACGTGCAAGCGGGGCGTGTATCGGTAGCCGTACTCCATCGCGAGGTCGGCGACCTCGTTCCGGCGAGCGTCGAGTTCGTCCCGAGTCGTTCCCTCCGGCATCAACAACACGTCGGAGTCAGGGATGTGACTCGCCGCTTTCGAGCGGACGTCGGCGAGGAGGGATTCGATCTCGGGCAGATCGTCGTGGCCAGTGACGACGAACTTGAGTTGTGCACCGTAGTCGTCGACGAGCGCGCTCAGCGTGTTGAGGTCGATACGACGGTCCTCATGGCGGTCCACCCACTCGCCATCGCCCTTGGGGTCTTTCTCGGTGGTGGGTGTGCTGGTGGCGAGTTTCGGACTGATACTCGCCAGATCGATGGGGGCGTCGCGGTAGATGGTGCCGTTGGTTTCGACGGTGGTGTGGTACCCGAGATCATCAAGGTGTTTCAGGAGGGTGACCGAATCGTCATGGATGAGCGGTTCGCCACCAGTGAGGACGACGTGGTCGGCGTCGTCGTGTGACTGGACCTCCTTGACGATGTCGTCGACGCTTATGGTAGCGTGGGTCGGTTCCCATGAGGTGTGGTAGGAGTCACAGAACCAACATCGGAGGTTACAGCCACTCGTTCGGACGAACACCGACGGTGTCCCGGTGAGTTTGCCCTCGCCCTGGAGCGAGTAGAAGAGCTCGTTGACCGGCAGCGCCGCGCCATCGACATCGTCCGTTGGCTGCTCATCAGCTGTCGAACTGACTGGCATCAGTGCGTCGCCCCCGCACAGAGCTCTGATGTCTCCCGCACCGTCACTGAGATGTCTGAGAGTGACTCTGGGAGTGTCTCGAGGAGTTTTTGTTCCAAGACGAGCCCCATCACTTCCGCGGTCGGTGGGTGTTCAAGAACGACGAGTGAATCACCGTCGCCGCTCTGTTCGAAGGCGTCGATGAGCGGGTCGTCCTTCTCGAGGAGGAAGCGGTGGTCCCAGTCATCTATTACTGAGGTAATATCTCCTTTGTCTACAACCCAGCCATCTTGAGTGAGAGATCCGGTGACCTCAACCGAGATCTCATAGTTGTGGCCGTGTGGACGGCTACATTTCCCATCATGGTGGAGGAGGCGATGCCCGGTGCTGATTCGGATCGGGTTGTCCTTTCCTACGAATAGTGTTCTCTTACCAGACTCAGTAAGATCAGGGACCGATTCTTGTTCAAGATGCACACCAAGAGGCTCTCCCAGTATTCACTAAGTATTATCGGTAGCATACTCACTATGTCTCTAATCACGTGAGGAAATTATATTGCAGTTGGTAAATTAGAACCAATAGTCGTGGAAACGTCGTCAGTCAGGCACCTCGAGACGGTTCAGCCGGATTGGGACGACCTTCCGCTAGCTTGCGAATTGCTTGAGTTGCGACGGCGTGAGCCGAATGCCGATCTGCGGACATTAGCCTTCAACAGAGGTGTCGTTGGGTCAAGAAAAGTTCAGCATGTGACTCGACTCTTGGAACTGCTTGACCTTCTGGATGAAGGCGAACTAACTGAAAGAGGGCGATGGCTGACCGAAGCGTATGAACGTGCACGGCAGCAGAGTCATTCAGGAGCAAAGTTAGGCGTCGGAGTGAAAGATTCGCTATCGTGTACCGAACAGGCCCTTCTCTGGATGGTTATTTTTTATGAGCACCGTTTGCCAATGTTGGCAGCTCTCCACCAACTTACAGTTGAGACCGTTCCGACAACTCAAGACTCACCAGCGGCACAGAGATTCGGTGAGCGAATCGGCCATCTCTACCCCGATGTCGATAGTGATAGCTCGTGGGTGCCGCGTGCTAAAGTACACTATAAGTGGTTAGTCCACTTAGAGTTCGCGAAGATTCGGTCGAACAATTACGTATTGACCGCTATTGGTGACGGTTTTTTTGAGCAAGTTGAAGCAGAGTGCCCTGACCAGTGGGATTCGATACAGATTCACACTGGCCCTACACTATCTGATTTCCATTAGCGAGTGCCAGTTCCAGAGTGATGTACTTCGAACGGATTTATAGGATGCCCTCCCATCGCTACTACTGGTGACTATCTAACGTGCGGTTTTACGTACCTGAGTGGGACGACGCAGTCGACTCTCACTACGATTTCGAACACGACGAATTCTCTACCCTGAACCGTCAAGAGCGCGATTTGGATTATATTTGGGACATTTTCGAGCCCGAAACCACACCAGTAGACGGGGTTCTAATCTCCCGCGAACAGGTCGAAGAGACAAACCGCAAAGCCGAGCGACTCGCCCAGTATGGTGTCTACGATGACCCCGTTCTTTCTATCCCGAATTGGTTGCCGACGATCAGTGACTGCGGCGCTTGGGGGTACAAGTCGCTCCCGTTCCCACCGTACGGGAACGAGGATATGCTTGACTTCTACGAGACGCTGGACGTTACTGTTGGCGTCACTATCGACCACCTCGTTCTAGGGTCGGGAAAGGACAAGGGACGACTCTATCTTGACGAACGGGCGTTCGACGAGGAGCTCAACAAAGGCGACATCCCCGATCCCATCACCGACGTCGTTGATGTTATGATCGAGGAATGGCCAGAGGAATGGCCCTCATATGTCGACGAGTACGAGCCGACGATTCGTACTGATCCCGACACAGAAGTTGAACCGTTCATCGCTGAGGACTTTCGGGGAGACATTGATACCGTTCTGTTCCATCTCGCACAGGATTCACGTGCGGTCTATCGCGAACACGACGCCGAGTTCCGCTACGACCTGACGCTGCGGAACGCCCGAGAGATGTATGACCTCTACCAGCGTCGTGACTACCCGTTTCGACTGATGGTCGCCATCCAAGGATGGAACCCTGACTCATACAGTAAGGCCACCGAGGAAGTGCTTGATATTGGCTACGACTACCTCGGAATCGGGGGCGTTGCAGGCAGTCCAACTCACGACGTCCGTGGGATCGTCAAAAGGGTCGGGAAGACAATCAAGCAGTTCGAACGGGAACACAACACCCGTATCGACTCCCACGTCTTCGGCTTCGCGAAGACTGAGGCGTTCGAGACGATCGGTCGGTCGGGGATGACCAGTTTCGACAGCGCGAGTATGCTCCGTTCGGCGTGGACAGGTGGACAGAATTATCGTCTTGATAACGACGAACGCTACGATGCTATTCGAGTTCGCTACCCATCGAGCCGGGACGATCTCGACGAAGCTGTTGAAAAGTCTTTACGCGGTCGTGAAACACTGGTGGCACTCCGAGCATACGATACAGGAGATTCGATTCGTAATTCTCTCGAGAGTTGGTACAAGCGGGCTGAGAAGGTGCTACCAGCGACGAGAGAATATCTACTGGAACACCGCTACGATGATCAGTATGATGAGTCGCTCCTACAGGACATAGAAAGAGCGTTCCGAACGGATTTCGAGTATGGACGCGAGCTTCAGGCGAGCTTCAGTGATAATCTCCGTAGTAGGCTAGTCAAACTCCTGCGGGAAGATGCCCCGACTGCTCCCGTCTCGTTCGAGGAGTACGACGAACTGCTGAGTACGGCGGAAGACGTATTTGAGGGGTTCCCACACGCGAAGACCGTTTTGGACGAGCCGTACGTTGTCAGTGACTATGATCGAGTCTGGGCGATTGTCCGGGATTACGCCGCTTGGATCGGTGACGACGACCTGCTCCAGGAGTATCAAGACACCCTTCGAAGTCGTCCGTGGGAGAAATGTGACTGTCCAATTTGTAGAGAGTACGGTATCGAGGTTTGCATCTTCCGGGGGAACGATCGGAATCGGAGACGAGGGTTCCACAACACACGACGCTTCTATGATGAATTCGAGGAAGATCTTCCGAAGATCCTCGTCGCGACCCAGGGTGATGCGGCCCTCAGTGGCTACGAAACTGTTGAAGACTATCTGCGCGACAAACACTCCTCGTTCTGGGGCCAGACACACGACCTTCCGGTCGCAGAGATTGGTGTACTAGATGCGAACGGGGTGAGTGAGTGGTGGGAAGAAACCCCGTCGCTCGTCTCGTTCGCCCCAGATCGTATGGCAGCAAACGTCGGCGAACAAGCAGCGAGGTACAAACACCTCTTCGTGCACACATTTGATGGTGAACTTGACGAAGAAGTTGTAGCGGTTGCTCGTGAAAACGGTTGCGAGGTTCACATCAATAGCAACCCCCGAGACTTGCGAGATGAAATACTCGAGGTCTGCGGGCAGAACTATGCAGCCAGTGATAACTTCGTGCCTCATCCACCTAAGATCGATACCGAGAACGGATTGGACATCCTTGTCATCGACCAGTGTTCAGGATCAAAGGAGATACCAGACGACGCACCCATTTTCGGTGAAGAGGAAACTCTTCAGTTCTCTCGTGAAGACCTCCTCGCTCGTGATAATGTGCCAGGTATTGCGGCACGCGACCTGTACACTGGACGCCAGCAAAAACACGTCAAGAGTGCAGTTAGATGGCTTTTGCGACAAGGCCACGACGTCGACCGTTACTTCGTGAGTGCAGGGTTTGGCCTTGTCGCAGAAGACGAGTATCTCCCACCCTACGAGGTATCGTTCAGTTCAATGAACGTTAGCGACATTAGAGAGCGATCTGCGAAGCTCTACATCCAAGAAGACCTACGAAACCTCCTTCAAGAGGCCGATTACGATATCGTCTTCTTTACCCTTGGGAAGGACTACTACACCAGTATCGACATCGACGAGATGGTTCAGGAGGTACGTTCCGACCAGATTGGTGTGGTGTTCAACCGCGAACTTGTCGAAGACCAGTTTGACAATATCGAATCCATCCCCGCCCGGACAGAGGACGCAAAAGAACATAGCACGATCGTTGTTGGACTCAAGGGACACTATATGAAGAACTTCGCTCGATACATCGATACCGTCGATACTCTTCGCCCGGAAACTATCGAAGAGGTATGTCAGCGAGTAGAGGAAGTACCACCACAAACGGAATTCGAGTCTGAGTGATCCTCCACTGCCAGATGGCATCATAGCGTTCTCCCGCTCCTAAGAATTGATCTCCTGTTCTAGGACAAACCCCAATCATCTGAATAGTTCATATCGCCCCATTCACTAAATAAGAGGACAGCTTATCCGAGCGGGAGGCATGTTGTATCGACGCAGGAAACTCGACCTCCCGCGAGGAGAATTAGACACCCCTGTTCTCTTTCCCGTCAGAAACATCGGGAAGCGGTCGAGTGACAATACACCGACGTACGTCGGCACGATCCCAGAGTTCTCGGCAGCGATGATCAACGCGAGATCGATCCGCAACCGGGACCCAATGTGGCAGAGAATATCGAATGGTGTAACATTACGAGAAGAAATGGACGTCCCCGAGGACACCATCGTTTTCGCGGATAGTGGTGGGTTCGATTTCGCCAACGAAGAAGTGGACACTACCCCAGCAAAAACGCTTGATACCCAGAGTCAATTGGACGCGGACATCCTCGGTACAGTCGACATTCCTCTCTCAAGGGAGAACCGGGCAGCAGAAAACCAACGGCGAATCGACCAAAGCATCGAGTACGCACTCAAAGCGAGCGACCATCACGATGGGGTGGGCCTTCTCTTCGCGAGTGTCCATGGTTACGATCCAGAGACGATCCGGAATAACATACAATACCTGGAGAAGAACGGCGAATTCGATGGGTATGCCCTCGGAAGTATGGTTCCTATACGAACCGATTATAAAAAAATAACAAAACTGATACTATCTGCACGAAACGCGACAGACAAGCACCTGCACGTGTATGGTCTCGGAGGTCTCGTCTATCAACCACTGCTGCTTTACTTGGGGGTCGACAGTTTCGACTCTTCGGCCTTCATTCGTAGTGCAGGCAACCGGAACTACCTGATTCCGGGCTTCGGCGGGGAAGAAATACGGAATATCGAGGAATTAGACAGGCTCCCCTGTCCCTGCCCAGTGTGTGGACAAAAAGAACTCGACGAGATTCGCGAAGACCGAACTGCCCTGACCCAGCATAATCTCTGGGCACTTGCGACCGAACTGCGACGCTTCCGTTATGTCGCCGAGTCTGGTCGAGATATTGAGGAGTACCTCGACTTGCGCTTCAGCGGGAACGAGGTCACTAAGCGGGCATACGAAACCGCGAAGCAACAGATGAGGAGGCTCACATGAGCGATGAGAGACCAACTGTAAGACCAGTCACTCTCAGCCGGTTGGCTGAACTGACTCATGCCTGTGAAGCAGTTAGCAAGTCAACTGAAGATCTTGAGGACGAATTGGAGGTAAGTCACCGCCGTGCGCGTGAAACAATCCTCGAAGCAAAGCGTATCTCCTTGCTCGACGAAAATGACTCTGGCGAGGAACCAGTCTATACGACGACTGATGTCGGTTTGTCCTTCCTTAGTGCAATTCGCGACGAGGACTGGAGTCAAGTAAGTACAATCTTAGAGACACGTAGTCCCCACTACGGGACACTCATCGAGGTTCTCGAAAACGTCGAAAACGCTGGTTTAGACACACTCCTGACTCAATTGGAAGAGGCACAAGAGTTCAGCCCATATTCGTATAACCAAACGAGTGTGGAGGTCCTCGGGGATTGGGCTGAGCGGTTGGGCCGAGTCCAACGGAACGCGTTCACAGGTGACTACTACTTGGTAGACCAGGCGGCGATATCCGCTAACTTCCACTACCTGCTTTTGGACGTGCACGACGATCTTGAAGAGAGAGCAGGTGTTGACCTCCGACAGCGCTACCTGTCGATTCCACGTCTCCGTGAGGAGACCTGTGAACGACTCGGCTGCACTCGCGATGATTTCGACGCAGCGCTGCTCTCGCTTTGCCGACAGAACGTCGGTAAACTCGAGCTGTCGGGAGCGCCGATGGATACAGCTGCGAAGGATGCAGCACTCGGCATCAAGCGTATTGCGCTCTCCGAAGAGGACGGTTTAGTTAGCACATCTCAGTCCACTCAGCAGGTCATGGCCGGCGTTGAACAGTTCGATAAGAAATACTACTACCTCGCGGTGCATGACCGCGACATCGAATACTCGCAGGAGGCTACATAATGTCCGACGCATTCACGATCACCGACGAACAGCAAGACTACTCACAGTACGACCTAGAGGCGAACCCCTTCCCATACAGTCCAGTTCCAGCTGAAGACCCCGAGATTTACTGTGGGCAGCAGCACGTTTCGGACAAGATCAGCTCCACGGTTTCGTCGATGTTGTCTACTGGGAAGTCGAAGCATCTGGTGGTCACCGGAAAGTATGGAAATGGGAAGTCTCATACGCTCAAATACACGCGCTCGCTACTCCGCGGTCGCGACGACGTCGTCGTGGGCTATGTCGCCCAACCTGGTGAAGGATTCCTCGACATCTACCACGAGTTCGTCTACGATCTGGGCTTCAACCGACTCCAAGAACTCGCGTACGAGTTCCTTGCATCTGTGGCGAGAGATGTCACCGACACGAACCCGATTGGTGCCAGTGGGATGGAATCGCTGATAGACGAAGGCGATGTGCTGCTCTCGGAAATTGTCCCCGAGTCGATTCGCCGCCTCAGCGATGTGACGAAGTTCGCCGACTTTGCGCGTGCCATTATCCACATGGTGTACGAGGACACGAATCTCTACGCGTGGCAGTGGCTCACCGCAGAGGGGATTCGATACGAGCAGCGGAAGGAGATGGAAATCCACAGCGCACTCGACGACGACACGATGGGTGTTCGGGCCTTCACCGCACTCAAAAATATGCTCCTCGAACTCGGCTACACCGGTATTTTCGTCTTCGTCGACGAGTTCGAGAGCATCGCACGACTCTCACCTAAGGACGAACAGGCAACACTCAACAGCATTCGGCACTTGATGGACCAGAACAGTTCGGGACTATGCATGCTGTTTGGTTGTGCTCCCGAGGTCTGGCAAGACGTAATGAGTGAGTACCACGCGTTCAGTGAGCGAATTGGGGAAGAAGTTGCCCTGAAACCCCTCACAAGTGAGAACCTCTATGAGTTGGTGCGTGATTATTTAGATCAAGAGAGGGTGTCTTCTACTGAAAATGAGGGGATAGACCCATTCTCTGAGGAGGCCTTAGATTTGATTCTCCAAACATCACAGGGCAATATCCGACAGGTCCTATCTATGTGTAGTCGTATCCTCGATGATGCTGCAAAATCACAGGAAAATAAAATCACAGTTGCTTGGGCCGAAGGAAAGATCTGATAATCAATAATTTAGGCGTTACCATTTCGGGGATCGTCAACGAATTCATAAAGCCCCTCAGTGACCTTAGTTACCCACCCAGCAGCGATGAGTTGCCTAAGTGCATAATTCACCTGTTGTTTGTTTATATTGGTCTGTTCTCGTAGAAATAATGGGTTTACTCGTCCCCAGGGTTGAGATGAACCCTGCCCTTCCTTCAAAACTTTCAGGATTTCTTCCTCGTTTTCACTCGGAGCATATTCCTCATTAGTCATGTGTGGCAAATACGCATCAGTTCGTATAGTCGTATCCTTCCCCACTTGTCTAACAGAGTAAATTACTACGTTAGAATTAAGGGTCTGGGAGTGTGTTGATGATATGAAGCGCGGTCCCTCAGAAACGAGGGCGGTGCTGGAGACACCGCACCCGCGCTGCCTGAGACAGACAGCATGTACACTCAAACCGACAACCTGCAAAAATCCGATGGTCAGAATCGGTATGTATCGCCGAATGGAATTCGAGGAAATCTGGTATGACGTCTACTGTTCATTACCCAAGTAGCGTTGCGAATGTTCTTGGAATATTAGGAAATAAACGGCGGGTCCTTCTATTAAATTACTTATTCCTATTCGGGTACGAACAGGACATCGAAGTCCGACACCTGGCTAGGGTTATTGGAGGCGTCGAAAAAGGAATTTCACCACGCGAGGTCACTACCGAAGATTATGAATCAGTATATAATGGGTTGATTCAGAACCACCTGCCAAAACTCGCCAAATACGGTATTATTGATTACGACGACCGCGCGAAAGTCGTAATAGTCACTCCTCGTATTGAGGAGTATGTAATCCTGATTGTGATTGCTCGAATTATATCTCCAAATCGGTGAATGAATATGAATAGGTCCCCCGCTGCACCAGTATTCCTCAGTCGGCAGATTGTGTTAGATCGATTGTCGTTCTCGGTATACGATAGTTCTTTATCAGAAGAAATAATTAAGATACTCGAAGACCCTGCCGATCAGCCGATGAATTCCTTCTCGAGACGGTGATCGTTACGGGAGCGGCACTCTGCTTTAGACGTCCGTCTGTTAGTTACGGTTGACTGACACGGTCATTTTATTCCGCCCGCTATGAGCGGAGGCGATTATTAATGAGACTCTCGATACGAGTTATCGATCAATACGGAAACGAACAGACAATTTCCGGCGTCAAGCGGGAAGACTGGGGAAATATGAATGATCCCTGTCCAGAGTGTGGTGGACGTGAATTTAACTATTTTTCAACATCTGGCGGACATTACGGGTCACGTGATTCTGCTGTCGTGATGCGTTCTGATTTTTGGGATGCTGACCGATCCCTATTCACACGGTGCCGTGACTGCCGCGAGATACTCTACAAGCATCCTGCATTCGATCTCCTCTTTCGCTCGAATGATAGTGAGGAACTCCCTTTAGACTTCTAATCTGCCCTGACTAAAGCTCGAGACCGTCGTACATCCGGTCGAGCATCGCCAGCGCCGACTGGAACTGGGCGTAGTTCTCGCGCATGTACTCGATCGTCTCTGCTCTCGGGATCACCGGGTACCCCTCGACGTATTCGATGTCGGGTGAAGGGCGTGGCTCGAGGACGACCTGCAGCGGTCCGTCCAACTCGTCTCGGGGCTGTCGCTCGAATGCGGTGGGGAGGTCGAACGACTCGAAAAATGTCTCCCAGGCGTCGACGTCCTGCTCACGAACAGCGAGGAACAGCGGATAGTCGTCGGGCTCGCGACCGACCTGGTAGCCGCCCTGAGTCCACACGTAGACGGCGTCGATCCGCGTGAACGCGAACGGCCAGTCACCGAACTGTGGGATGACGTAGGCTTCCCAATGGATGGTGGACTGACGCCGGCGCTGGCAGCGACGAGCTCGCGGGCTGCATCGCGTACGCGCTCGTCGACGACAGTGAGGCCGTTTTCATAGGAAACGTAACCCGCGTCTTCGAGCCGATTGACGGCCTGTCTCACCGTTTCGTACGGCGTGTGGAGGTGTTGTGCGACACGACGGATGGAGTCACCACTCTCGATTGCGAGGATGATCTGCGCCGCCGTGTCGTCGAACACCTCGTACATTTGGTGGTTACCAATAATCCGGTAATAGTTAAAAGGCTTACTAGATATCCGGGTAGAGTGACTTCGACTGGATTCGACAAACGCGTCACTTCGCCGTGTTTCCGGAGCCGTCACAGTCCCGGCAACGCCGATCCTGATTTCGGCTCCGACGTGGGTCGCGGTGGGGGCCTGTTGGGCGAGAGCGGCGACGGTGAAGGCCGTACATCGAGCGTGGGTATCTGATTCCCCTCTGGATGTCGTTGGACAGGCCTCAATTCGTCATCGCTGGCGTGGAAGCAGTGGAGAGCGCGCCGATCGCCATCACGGGGGTGGAGAATACTTCGTCATTCGGTCTACTCGTCTGCGTGTTCTTCGGGACGATCGCCTTCGTCCTCGTCGAAATCAGCCGGTATGTACGTCGTCGGGATCGACTCGTCGGCACCGAGATCGGGAATCGAAGAGAGCGCTTCGACGAGATCATACGCAGTTCCTGGCGACAGATCCGCGAGGCTCGCGATCTGCCGGATTGTGACTGTATAGCGTTGTGAAACTAGAACACGGTAACGTGAGCCAAGGACATGGGGAGCTATCGTGGACACAGGCTGTCGAGGCGAATATCAAGGGACTTCATTCCGAAGCCGTTTCGTCAGGTAGACTACCTGCTGCTCCCACTTTCACTTTGGTTCACTGAGATATATGTGGGCCCATCCCTTAGAGAGAAGCAGAGGGCAGTGCGTCCCTCCGTCACACGCTTCCCACTCATATGAGTACCCAAGACCCGCACCTCGGTAACTGCCCGCACTGCGGTTGTGAGATACTGGCTCGTCATACATTGATAGCGTATGAAGGCGGCGTCTGGGCTGAGTGTCCCGAGTGTCGGGATGTCGTCGACCCACGGTAACCCTCCTATGTTTCGAGTGCTAAAGCGGCTCTCTCAGAGCTTGACTGACACAACTGAACTATTCGAGTGTCGATCTTGCGGGACCAGTTTAGATGCGGCACGGGAGTCCTGTCCCGAGTGCGGTTGTAGTGAGATCGCTCGGTACGAGTTATAGTTCCACGTACTGACGTTCCCACTTACATCGGGCTTCGAGTTCTCGCTGACCGCCTTTTGTAACTGTATAGACGTTTGTCCGGCGGTCTTTCTCTTCTTTTTCAAGCAGCCCCTTCTCAACCAGCGTATCGAGATTGGGGTACAGACGTCCGTGGTGGATTTCTGATTCGGAGTCGTCTTTGATCGTGAGACCGTGAGGTTCCTCGATACCTGCGGTGACCGTGAGCAGATCACGTTGGAAGCCAGTGAGATCGTACAGCTTTCCACGGAGGATTATTCCCTCTTGGCAGGCTCTGTTAAAACCCTCTTCTTCAGATGCAATCGAGAGAGAAACAGCCGTTAGGTGGATCTACGTATGTGTCGAACCCAATAATTCGCGCTCAGCCCCATATTACTTCTGGAACCAATATGAGGAGAACAAGAAAGACAACGAGGATACCGAGTCCAAGTATCCGTAGTACTCCTGCTGAACGATGTCGGTTCGGAGGAAGAAATTCGGCTAACCCAGAGAACGCAAACGCGATGCCTAAAAAGAGCATGTTGTGAGGGCCGTCGAGGACAATACCGAAATACACCCACCCAAGCATACAAACAAACGAGAAGAGTGCGAAGAAGAGGCCCTTCCGTCGTCCATCTGGCTCACGAAACAACATCCGTTGAAGCGCCGCCATACGTACTAACAGAAGGTTGACCCGATAAAGCGTTCGGCTATCTGACCACCACGAGGCAGAACCTCTCACTTGATTACGGTTTCATCAGGGCCGAACATTCTACATCCAATCTCTCGCGATGGGGATGATCCAATAGCTCGAAAACATTTTGTCCGACGTCCGGCCAACATTCATCCTCGCCTACGGATGCCCCCCGAAGATCAGTACGAGAGACCAACCATCGCGATATCCATCGAGGCGCGATCGAAAGTCGATCGATATTTCGGAGAGGGTGAACTCCGTGAACGACTCCACTCACTCGATGGCACCCTGTTCTGGGACCGTGAGCAGACGTTCTACCTCAACGGGACTCGCCGTGGGCAAGGGCGGAGCAAGAACGTTCAGACGATTGTCGTACTTTTCGTGATTCGGGATGAATCGGTATCCGTGATCACACAATCGAGTGACCACTACGACTGGGCGGCACTCGAGGTCCTCAATGGATTTTCATCGTTGGCCGAGCTCGTCTGTGCACGGTCTCGCAACATCTCACTCAGTGAGTATCTGTCCTGAGTAGGTCTTCTCTCTGATTCGGAACATCTGGAACTCTTGGCTGGCTGTGCTGTGAGGAATTCTATCCACCCCCGAAGGGTGCGGGGCAACGAAGTTGCCCTCGCTATCCCGAGATGCCAGCACACCCACTCTCACGACTAGATGTATCGACACGCGCTCTGAAACGCGCCCAGTACGAGGCGTTCGAGTTCCAGCTCATAGACAACGGCCTGCTCGTCAGGAACGGCAGCCATCCCGACCCGGAGAACCACGAGTACCGGGTCACCGTGAGCGACGGCCTTCCTACCCACTGCACCTGTCCGGCTGACCAGAAGTACAACGGAGCGTGCAAACACCGGCTCGCGGTCGCGATCAGGGATCCAGTTCTGGATGCGGCGATTCACACCCAGCTCGCAGCAGACGGCTCAGGGACTTCGCAACGAGCACCGGCCGAGGAGGACCCCCAATTGGCTCATGAACCTCAGCAGCCAACCCCATCTCCTGACGATGAGTCGACTTCCAATTCTGCCGAATGGGACGACGAGGAATTCCCTTGCGAGTGCGACGGATTGACGGACGACTTTCCCTGCTGGAACTGCGTTCTCGCGAATCGTCGAGCCCTCCCCGACCGATAGCGACCGCGTGGAGTTTGATAGCCCCTGACGGGTGCGGGGCTGCCTGAAGTGCCTCGCATGATCGACGATGTCACTGGGAGATCCCTACGAGCGGACGTTCGACGAATCGACCGACAAACACCTGCGGGCGACCTGTCCCGAATGCGATGGTCGAATCATTGCGGACGCCGGCGAGCGAAGCTGTGCCGACTGTGGGCTCGTCATCACCGACCAGCGGATCGATTACGGGCCCGAATGGCGCTCGTTCGCGGATGAGGACACCTCCCCGGAACGGACGGGCGCGCCGTTGACCGAGGCGAGACACGACCGTGGCCTCTCGACCGAGATTGGGTTCGGAAGCGATGACCCGAACAAGGGCCTCTCGCGTCGCAAACGCGCCCAGGTCGGCCGGCTGCGTCGCGAGCACAATCGCGCACGATTCGACTCGACGGCCGACCAGAATCTCGCCCACGCCTGTGGCGAGCTCACCCGGATGACGGGCGCGCTCGACCTGCCGAAATCGGTCGCCGAGCGAGCGGCAGCGATCTACCGCGAGGCGATGGGTGCGGACCTGATTCGCGGCCGGTCGGTCGAGACCATCGCGGCGGGGTGTCTGTACGCGGCGTGTCGCTGTGACGGCATCACTCGGACGCTTGCAGAGATTGCGGAGGTCGCGCGGTGTAGGGAGTCAAAGGTGCGGCTGGGCTACCGCGTGTTGAACGAGGAACTCGGCCTTGATGCGGCGCCACGCCAGCCGCCCGAACTCGTCGCGCGACTCGCGTCTGCGGTCGGTGCGTCCAGTGCGGTAGAGCACCTGGCACAGCGACTCGCCCGCGATGCGGTCGATGCGGGTATCGCGAACGGTCGAAATCCCAACGGGGTGGCTGCGGGCTGTGTGTACGTCGCTGGGATCGACCTGGCCGAACGCGTTACACAGGCCGACCTCGGTGAAGCGTCCGGTGTGACCCCCGTGACGATTCGAAATCGGGTTCGCGAACTCAATGGAATGGCGGAGTCAATCTGACTCACAGTCAGTACACGAGAATCTCAGCTCCCCCGGAATCGTTGCATAGAATACTGTTGATGCTCTTATCCCCACGATTTTCGTTTGATCGTCGGATAAATCTGGACAACCGGATTGGTCTGAATTCCCTTCCATCGTTTGGATTGTTGAGCATCCACGTATTGATCGATGGAGATCTCATCGGCCACCTTGTTTCTCATCACCTCAACCTCCAATCCATCAAGTTCTCCGATGATCTTCGGCATTCCATGGGTGGAGCTGATTGCTGACTTATCGGAAAAGAACATATTCAAATCAAAATCTCCAGGTGAGTCACCGTGGCCGAGATGGGCTCTTGCGGCGCTTCCGTACAAAATGATGGAACGGATATGTTCCTTTTCATCATTGTAGAAGCTTATGCACATTTTACGAAGTTCCATCAGCGTCAATTCAGTGACATCCATGATTGTCATTGAGTCTATTGAGATATACCTCCTATCGACACTTCTCGTCACGTTTCCTCCCGGATACTTACTCTAACAGGACCTCGTCAGGTTAGCAGATCCTCTGTCTCATTATAAGGGAGATTACCGTAGAACGGTCCCAATCGAGCCAGCGGCCAGTGTCGGACCAAGTAGCTCCAATTCCGTCGTCGCGCCACTCACCTCCTGGCCGCCATGAGGTCGGTTTTGTCGGCTCCCGATGGGTGCGGAGCGAGAACAAGATGCCTGAGACAACCACTGAGGAGTCCGAACCGACGCGAGTCGCTTCCTTTGCCAACTCAGACGATCGCGACGAGGAGATGCACAGCACGATCGAACAGTGGGCCCATGACCTCGTAGCAGACGTTACCGACGCGAGAGCGAGCGAAGCGTTCGAGCGCTGGCTGGCCGTCCAGAGATGCTTTCACGACTACTCCCACCGCAATACCCTCCTCATCGCGCTGCAGTGTCCGGAGGCAACCCGAGTCACCGGATATCGAACGTGGCAGGAAGAGTTTGACCGGCAGGTGCAGGAAGGCGAATCCGCGATCTGGATCTGGGCACCCATCATCACGACTCGGTGCCCCAAGTGTGAGAACTCCCCCTCATTCCACAAATCGAGCGACTGCGAGTACGATGAGACCGCCCCAGAGGAGTGGGACGAGGGACTCGTGGGCTTTCGACCCGTTCCCGTGTTCGACGTCTCACAGACCGAGGGGGAGCCGCTCCCGGAACTGGAGACTGCGGCGACGGGAGATGCAGACGAGCTGGTTCCAGCACTCCTCGATGCTGCCCCTCCCCTCTCGATCGACGTCGAGATCGTCGAGCCTGGTGTGTGGACACACGGCGAGGCGATGGGAGTCTGTACGTATCCAGACGATGGAAAAGGAACAGCGACTGTCGAAGTCCGCGACCGTGAAAATCGGGCCGACCTCGCCGTAACGCTCGTCCACGAGTACGCCCATGCAATCCTTCACGGTGGCGTCGACGACGAAGCAGAACGGGCGAAACGTGAACTGGAGGCCGAAGCGGTCGCCGCCATCGTCGGTCGGTACTTCGGGCTCGACACGAGCGGATCTGAGTACTATCTGGCAGCCTGGCACGGCGAAGAACCCGGATCGATTCTCGACAGACTCGGTCGAATCAGTCGAACAGCAACGACAATCATCGAGGCAGTCGACGGTCGGAGCTAGATTGCGGTTGGGATCATTTGAACGTGTGCTGATCGATGTGGTGATGCGGGGAGTCCGAACTCAAACGTTTTCCCTCGTCCAGCGAACTGAGTAGTATGCTTGACCGACGAGGAGGACTCATCGTCGCGATCGTCGTGATCGTGTCGCTGAGTGGCTGTCTTGGGGGTCTCGCGGGGAGCCCTCCCAGCGATGTTCACACCGACTCGCCGACACCCTCCACCGTCTCAGAAGCGCCACCGACACAGGGTGGCGTCAACGGGACGCTCGAAGTCCACTACATCAACGTCGGCCAGGGCGCGAGCACGCTTCTCATCACGCCGCCCGGCGAGACCATGTTGATCGATTCAGGTGACTGGTCCGACGACGGCGAGTACGTCTTGGCGTATCTAGATCGGCTCGGCATCGAGCGCATCGACCACCTAGTCACGTCGCACGCTGATGCTGATCACATCGGGGGGCATGCGGCGGTCATCAATCACTATGAGACTGATAAAGACGGAGTCGGCGCAGTGTATGACCCCGGTATCGCGTCGAGTTCACAGACGTATTCTGAGTACCTCGATGCGATCGAAGAACACGACGTTCCCCTGTACGAGACGAGAGCCGGTGATACACTACCGCTCGACGGTGTGAACGCCACGGTCCTCGGCCCACCGGAGCCGTATCTCGCCGATGAGGAAAGAAACGAGAACAGCATCGTCATCTCCGTGCAGTACGGTGAGACGGGCTTTCTGTTCCCCGGTGACGCGGAAGCCGAACATGAAGCCCACCTCGTCGAGAGGTACGGCGACCGACTCAACGTGACCGTGCTTCAGGTCGGCCACCACGGGAGTCGCTCGAGTTCCGGACCAGCCTTCCTCGAGGCGACCTCGCCACGGATCGCAATCATCCCGAGCGGGTACGATTCGCAGTATGGCCACCCTCACACGGAGACGCTTGAGCGACTCACAGACCGTGAGATCACGACCTACTGGACGGCAACCCACGGCTCAGTTGCCGTCCGTACGAACGGCACAGCAGTCGAGGTCTGGACGCAGCAGTCGGCACCGACGACGGCGACTGAGCTTCGAGACGGCTCTCCCATCGAACCGGGGAGTACCGGGCGACTCGACCATCGACTGACGCTCGGTGCCACACTCGCTGACGGCGGCTTCGATTCCACCGAGACGTCGGACTCAGAGACGACGACCACATCCACAGATGACAGAACACCTGCACTCGGGGTGGCCGAGGTGCACGCGGATGCGGATGGGAATGACAACGAGAACTTGAACGACGAGTACGTCATCTTCGAGAATACGGGAGAAGAGATGCTCGACCTCTCCGGATGGCAGATATCAGACGAGGCGGGCCACAGCTACACCGTTCCGGATGGGTTCACGATGGCACCTGGCGAGCGAGTCACCCTCCACACAGGGAGTGGGACGGATTCGAGCACTGATCTGTACTGGGGGGCAGACAGCGCGATCTGGAACAACGGAGGCGACACAGTGACCGTTACCGATTCGAACGAGCAGGTCGTTATCGAAGAGGAGTACTCATGAGTGAGACCACGCAAACTGCCGTGCTCGACCGGTTCGAAGAGACTGAAGACGGCGAGGAGGTTGCGGTCTTACTCTACGAATCGGATGGTGAAGTGGTCGGTGAGGAAGTCGTTCCGCGCTCGCACCTCCCCAACGATGGCCAGCATCAGGATGCGGTCTTCACCGTCAATCTGGAGGACGGTGAACCCGTCGAGTTCACCTACGAAGCCGATGAGACCACGGAGCGAACAGAATCTGCATCGGATCGATTCGACCGACTCTCCAGCCGGCTTTCCGATGAGACTGACTCGGATGAATCCACAGACTAGGGGCGTTGCGTTACAATGACTCCATTGAAACTATCGAACTCTGACAGGATCTTCCTGCTGAATACAGAGGGGTATTCAACAGTACGCCGACGATGTGTTTTCTCGAGTGAACGCTGAAACAGCCGCTAAGATGAACCTGCGAACCGACCAGCCATTTCAGCTCACGCGACGCTGCCCCCAGTTATTTTTGCCTCCCGGAGATCTATCTGATACGGATGTCTGAGGAGTCCGACGACACTGGGGGAGAACGGGTCGTCTTCGCAATGCTGGTTGGAGTGGCGTTTGGAGCGGCACTCGGAACGACAGTTCTCCAGGATATCACACAGGGAATTGTTGTTGGTGTCGTCGTTGGAACCCTCGCTGCTCTCGTCTTCCCAGCGTGGACAGACCGACTCTTCGAGACGGCAACAGACACTCTCGAAGAATAATCTGCTGTACTGACCAATAAGCGAGTACTCTGTATCACCCGCTAGTCTCGCCGAGTATCTCCCGAGCCTGTGATTCAAGCGCGTCAAAATCGATCTCCTGATCCGGCTTACAAGTAATTCTCACGCCGCTTCGACCACTTCCTCGCATATCCTCCTTGACTGCTACTGACCCAGTATCGATTCTGAGGGCGTCTGCGATCTCCATAGCGTCTAGCGACGCGGTATCGACATCGTACAGGTCAATGTGGAACAGTGTTCGCTTCGTCCGGATCGCGATACGGCGCTTTCGGCCTCTGTTGAATGCAACGTAGTGCTTTTGCCCCCACTCCGGACCGTTGAGGAACTCCAGTTCCTGGAGTGCAGTTGTAACGTCTTCTAGTAGATCGGCTGATTGTTCGTTGGAACGCTCGTTGAGGTGCCAACTCTGTCCGTCCTCCTTCCATGGCTCGTCGGAGGTGTCTGGACTGACATCTGTCACGGTGTGTTCCAGCGTCGGTATAGTCTGTTCCGCATCGAGATACAGCCGGTCATCGTCCTTGAGGAGTTGGAATTCGATGACCGAGATGTCGATTGACCGGTCGCTGAGCCACCGGAGCACGATGTCCAGCCGCTCGCGGACGGACTCACCCACGAAGACGATTCGCTGATCCTGATTGAGCGTATAGTCTTCGTTGCAGAACTCGTCGAGTACCTCGGTAAACGTAGTTTCATCCTCGTAGAGGGTCTGCCCCCACGTCGTAGATTTGAACTTCTTGAACTGGTCACGGAGTTTAGAGTAATCCCAGTGTGAGGTGTATGCGGCGTACTTGAGTCCTTGAAAATCGACCTTTGGTTTCAATGCGCCTCGTTTGAGTTCGATAGCGACCACGTTGGCGTCACGATCAATGGCGAGGAGATCGATCCCATCGCCGATCTGTTTCACAGAAACCTCTCGACCGATGAGCCGGAAATCCTCACCAAGGATACTCTCAGGACTAGTGATTATCCATTCTCGAAGGTCGTCTTCACGAAATCCTTCTTCCTTCAGTGAAACCGTTTCCAAGGTGGATACGTCTTCCTCAGCACCGACTCTAAGCATAGTGACGAGATAGAATCACAGACGCACGATAATCTTTTATGCTGTGTGTAGCGAGTCAACTGGCCGTCACAGAGTCCCCTGGTGCCCGATGCGTGCCAGGTATGCAGCTCGGCTCCTGAAACCGATCACCAATCGAGGGTTTCAACAGGGCCGTTTCAATCTCAGTCCGATTCCCGTTCACGCATCGCTGGATCAGGTGGCTGGCCCGGGACGTCCGGTGAATCTTCATTGGTCGGATCGAAGTCGATGACCGCTGCCTCCCGAGACAACGCTCGAATTTCCATCCCGCGCCACTCGCCATCGACACCGATGAGCGCCTCCGAATAGCCCGCACGGTCGTTCCCAGGGATGGCATCCTGAACGAAGCGCATCTGGGCGTAATTGAGGCCGAACTCGTTGGCCCACGCTTCATCCATCCCATCGAGGCGGTGGAACTGCTTGATGGCACACTGATCGAGGATCATCTCTGCTTCCGGTCGCTGGAAGAACTCATCGACCGTCTGTGTGATGAGTTGAATCGACAGATCGTGGTGCCGGTGATGACGAAAGATCGTCTCGAAGAACTCCAGATTTGCAGCCTCTTTGAACAGGTATCTCGCCTCGTCGATCGCGAAGACGACCTCCTTGTCCGTCTCCTTCGCACGTTCATAGACCAGTGAGATGAGCAACTGCATCAGGAGACTCGTGTTTCCACCGGCGCTGCCCTCCTGCTGGCCGAGATCGAGATAGATGAGTCCCTCATCGCGAATGTCAAACTGCGTCGGCCGACCGAGGTTCTCGAAACTCCCACCGTCTGCAAACGGGCGGAGTTGGTCGATGAGCCAGGTCGCATCTGCCCGGAGTTTGGACGCCTCCGCGGATGTTCGGACGACGTAGGACTCTGGGTCGTCCACCAGCTCCGTGAGGATATCGAGGACGTCCCGCAGTGTCGGACTCTCGCTCGAGTGCGTGGTGATATCGTCGGTAATGCCCTGCTCGCGATACGACTCGGTGATGGCGAGTTCGAGCGTGGTCCGTCGGTCACCGAGTTCGACGCCTCGGAGGGCGAAATAGTTCGTGAGAAAGCTGAGGACGCTCGCCAGTTTCTCGTTGAACGGACTGGCGTCCTCGCCCATCGCCCGCTGGACGTGTGCTGGCGTTTGCTTGAGTTCGAGCGGATTCAGCCCTGTCGTCCCGCCGACAGTGATGCGGCGAGCGCCCAGTGCGTCTGCGACGCCGGCCCAGTTGTTGAGCGGCTCGAGGATGATGCCGAGGCGGTCAGGTGACTGTGCGACGGACCGGAGGAACTGTTGTTTCGCGCCGAATGACTTGCCCGAGCCTGGGTCGCCCACCGTGAACTTGGCGTAGCCGTTCTCGCGGGCGAAGTCGTCGATGACGAGCGGGCTGTTCGTGTGGCGATGCACGCCGACTTCGATACCGCCCGGTTCGAGGATCGTCGGCGAATGGGGTGTGGCGAGCAACGCCCCGACTGCACCTCCGAGCGCCACCGCCTCGCGGCCAAAGGGGTTTCCACTCAGCGGGGCAGCCCCCTGAATCGCGAGATCCTGCTTGCAGATGGCCGTCTTGGGCGTGAGATTGGCGGGCGTTTCGCGAAGACGTCGCCGAAGCGTCTGGACGTTCTCGCGGAGGGTCGCCCGGTCGTCCGCCCGGACGGTGATGAACATGGCCTGTGCAAAGACGCGCTGGCCGTTCTCGACGGCGGTGTAGGTGGCGGCCGCTTCTGCAGCCCGTTCTTGCAGATAGCGGCCGCGAACGCTCCGATCGAGATCGGCATCGACCTGTAGGTCGTCAGCGACCGACTGGAGATCATCGAGCGCCCGCTCCTGATTCGTCGGCGTGAGTCGGATGCTACAATCGAACGGGACATCCGTGACGGTGAACAGCTCGTTGAGATACCCATCCGCAGGATAATCAGGCCAGTCAGCGACGTAGAGCGTCGTCGTCCACTGCTCGCCGACGCGCGCCGTTCTGGTGTCCCACTCGATCGCGGCTGGTGCGAGTGCTCGTTTGTGTCGCTCCGACACGTCGGTGAGGACCGCATGGTCAGCAGGTGCGGCCTCGAGGGTGGCGTCGTCGAACACGCTCGTCGGGTCGAACTCGTCCGTCCTCGCGCGCCTGTGCCAAAGTGTCGCTCCAAGGATGCCGAGCAGCAGCACACCGAGGAGGACTGCCAGGTCTGTCGGCGACCCGCTGACGGAGGCCTGGAGTGCGACTCCCGACCAGGGGAGTTCACCTCCCATCGTCCCTCTGTCGTGTCCCGCTGGCGGCGGGGGTGTTCGAAAGCACACTCGCAGCATCGCCGTACTCGTGGGTTTCGCCGTTCCAGAAGTCCATTGCGAGGACGAACAGCTCGGGTGTATCGAGACGGCGGGCTGCCCACCCACTCATCGACCCGACGAGTTCAGTCTCGACCGTCCGACAGCGCCTGTCGAGGTGCTCGAACATCGCCGCACGGAGTGCTGCCTCGCTGAGGCGGTCACGCCGCGTGACGAATGGCGTAAAGAGGAGCCCGAACAGCGGGATGCGACTGAGCCGTTCTGC